>PCXB01000041.1 GCA_002787535.1 Deltaproteobacteria bacterium CG11_big_fil_rev_8_21_14_0_20_45_16 | reverse complement strand
GCGGAATGTGTGTGCGAAGGCACATGCACGCAGCGGTAGCCCGACAAAATTTAAAGAGATGTTTAAATGGCGGAGCCGAAGGGACTCGAACCCTCGGCCTCCTGCGTGACAGGCAGGCGTTCTAACCAGCTGAACTACGGCTCCGCATACAGTAAATGAAAGGACAATTCACTCGGTCGCCCCAGAATTGTCAAGATCGGCCCATCGCCAAAACCGAGGGCCGCTGGCGAATTTCATGATAAAAGGCTTTCACCTCGGGATCGGCCTGAAAAGCATCTCGACTCCATCTCCCGATCGTCAAACCATCGGCCGAGCGCACTCTCGACAAGGCGACATAAGCTTGGCCGGGCTCCCAAAGGCTGGCCAAATCCACATGAATCTTATCCAAGGTGGCGCCTTGGGTTTTGTGAATTGTATTGGCATAAGCCAGACTCAACGGAAGATTCTCTGCGACTGCCACTTCTTCACCGTCCGCATTGATAAAAGAGAACGAGAATTTATCAATCTCCACGACCCGATTTCGATCCAACAACTTCACGCACACACGATGTGGCTCACAAACTTCTATCTTTCCCAAACTTCCATTTACAAACCTCTGCTTGGGATCATTGACCCGCAACATCACTAGAGCGCCCTCCTTCAATTCGAGAACGGCCGGAATCGGCGCTTCCTTCTGAAGTTTCTCTATATATATTTGAGATCCATAATAACGTGTTGGAAACTCCATCATCATGCCTTCGAGATTTTCTAAACTCATCCGATTGAAAGACTCTGTTTGATAGCGCCTCGGAAAAATATGACTCGCATCTTCATCAGGATCATTTTGATGGGAACCCAAAAAACTCTCCACTTCGTCCGACCAGTAGGCCCAACGAATTTGATCCAATATCTCCACAAAATCTTGTTCTTGAGTTCGACAAACTTGGCGAAACTCTAAATTTTCAAATTCCGCAAACTCCCAGGCCTTTGACCGAAAAGCCCAGTCCTTCGCATAACCCGAACGAGTCACCGGCGGCAGCTGCGCAAAGTCACCTACCGCAATAATCCGAATGCCACCCCAAGGCTCATCGCTTTCGCGATGAAAGCGCGCCAAAGTTTCGGCACAATCCAAGACCTCACCAGAGAGCATCGAGACCTCATCAATCAAAATTAAATCTGTTTTTCGCAGTCGCGAGCGAAGCTGACGATTGCCCTTCGCCTTTTCGATCGCGGCTTGCTTTCCTCCCTGAAGGATTCCCAGCGCAAAATAACTATGAAAAGTGCGCCCTCCGATCAATATCGCCGCCGCGCCTGTGCTGCCCAAGGCAACAACGCGTTTTCGATCTTGAGTTGCCATGAAGTCCTGAACTAAAGCGCTTTTGCCGGTTCCTGGCGTACCCGTTAAAAACAAGTTGGATTTGGAATTATCCAATAAATTCCTAGCCCTAGACTGATCTACCGTCCAATTTAACATGAAGTTCTAAGCCTAACTCATGAATCCGAGAAACATAAAGAGTTTAGGCGGCTTTCGTTTAGTATTGAGTTTTTAAATAAACTTGCTAATGTGCCTGAATCTCTTGGTTAAAAGGGACCAAGAGTTCTGTTTTTTAGGGTTTTTTGAAAAGGGGAATACTTGTGGCAATTTTAGAGCGATGCCATCGACAGCCAAGGTGCTGGTCGGCCTTTCATAATTTATTGAAATCCATTTCTTTTCTTACGATTTCTCTTGCGCTCTTCATCGCCCCGATCTCGAAAAACTTTGCAAACGATCGCTGCGCAAGCGTTGTTGGTCAAATTGCCATCGCAGATCAAAGTCTGTTTTCACATTCCGAATCTTCCTTGGGTGCTATTACAAAGGCGACTCTAGGTTGGCATGCTCTCTCCGAACTCGTTCGCTTGGCGTCGGGTTCGTCTATTGCTTTTAATGGTGCATTTTTTGCCAACGCGAGCATCGACACCGGAGCTTCCGTAATGTCGCATCAAATTTCAATGGGACGAGTTCCCGAAGCCGTTCGAAAACTCTTTGATGTTCGAGCTAGTTATACAAAACGCGCGCTTCTCAATACGGCAATGGTTATGACGATCGCAACTCCATTGTGGGTGTTGGGAGCGATTGATCGAGGAGCAGACATAGGTTCCATATCGGCTTGGCTCAATAATGGCGTTCTGAACTGGGGCTGGTACGCAGGAACAGTTGGGTTTCTTGCCGGGTCCTATCGGTTTGCCCCCTATTGGAAAATGTGGCTCTTTGATCGAAAACCTCAAGAGCGCGATCATCAGGTTTATACTCGAATGCGAGAAAGCCTCGGAGACGAACTTCAAGCGCTTGAACAAGCGGCTCGAGACAAAGTTACGAACCTAGGCATGGAACAAGTTGTCGCAATTATTAGAGAAGCTGAAAAGGCTGAGCTAGGCGACTCAGCAGCGGAATCCAACGATGCTGCAGCTTTGCGCTACCAGCACCTTTTGATGAACCTATTTGAAGTAATGACTTCCGAAATTCCTTTTGAAGCGAGAATTGCTTCCGACAATCCAATTCGCACAGGAAATTTGCCTATTGAGCTGCAGGGCCGAGAAGTTCTTTCGGCCAAGTACAATCTTTGGCGAGCTCGGGCATTAATGAGCAAGGTTGAGACGCAGGTCAGACGCTTACAACTAATGCGTGAAAAACTCACAACCTTAGTGTCCGAAACTGAGGAGTATGCCAAAGCTCGAAAGGCAGTCCTCAAACAACAAGCTAAGCTTCGCTCCAATCGAAATGCCTTAATCAGAAAACTCATAAGTCTTTATGAAACCGGCGTGTTTAGAGAAGAAATTTCAAATGCTCTATACCTTGGCGAACCTTTCTCGGTTGAATCAAGCATGGAGTTTCATCAGTTGATGGTCAGCCGAAACTATACAAAATTCAAACAGTTAACGGCCTTCTCTATTTACGATCGCCTTCTCTGGACTGGATTGTTCGGAACCGTTGTCCTTCGGTTTTTTACCGAAAATATTCCAGTTGCAGTCATTCATAATTAGCTGTAGCTAAAAGAAAATTTATTTTTCCGACCATCGATCGGAAACAATCAGAAACCTCGCAGGTACGCGTAAAGAAGGTCGATAGGACGATGAAGCAGATCGTATTTCAAATTATTTTATTCATAGTCGCCGCATTCGCGACCCCCACTTCCAAGCTAACTTATGCTAAGGAGGACTGCCCGAGTCTTTTTGGGTCCCTATCGACTCTAGGGACTGAAGTCTTTCGACCAAGCCGTAACATCTTTAACGAATCCCTACCTTCGACTCTTGTGTCTGGTTTTGCTTGGCTTAATGCTGCTCAGGTCATTCGAACGCAGCTAGTTGCAAGCCCGACTTATCTAACACCTGCGCTTTTGATTACGGCCCCCTTGGATTTGGGTCTTACGATTGTGTCACATTACAACTCATTGGCAGAGGCCCCGGGTCTTCGAAACCTAAAGGGCCGCGCCGCCTTTTGGGCGCGGGCCGCTATCAATACTGTCGTCGGAACTGGAGGAATAGTTGGCTTTTGGGCTCTCTATAATTTTTTACAAACCCAAGGGCTGCCCGTCGGAAATTACGCCATCAATCCTCGTCATTGTGCCCTGGCTATTGGCCTTTGTTCGATCGTCTACCCGAGCCTTCAAGCATCAAAAACCATTCTCTTTAAAAAACTCCCTGCCCTTAGAGATATTCAATTCTCCGAGACTCTCAAAACGGAACTTCCTGATTTTTGGAAGTCACTGGAAGAAACGGGCAGGAGGCGCGCGGATGATTTAAATATCTCCGAGTTGGACGACCATATCTTACTAGGTCTGCTCGAATATTCCGTGACCCGCTTTCCTATCGAGAATTCTTTAGAGCTCCAGAATATTTCTAAGGATGATCCTCAGCTTCAAAGTTTGCTCGAAAAAATCTCGAGCCTTCACGAGCGATCCCAACAAAGAGCTCCCGCCTGGAAGCGAAGATGGCATCAATTGATCCGCTTTGATTCAAACGCCAAGCTTGAATCGCAGATGGCCAAGATTCGTCGCCAAATTATTAACCGACTCCTAGAGCTTCAAGAACGTCAAAACACAACAAATGAGATTTCAAATATTTTGGATATGGGAGATGGCCTTTCTGAAACAGAACGCATTCGTCTACATCACATTATGGCTGCCCGAATGAAAGTCTATTCGACTCAGATTGTCGTAAGTTCCATCATCGATCAATTTTTGGCCGTGATGATCGCTGGCGGTGTTGGCCTCTACCATCTCAATCATATCGCTGAAGGTAACTAGAACATATGGTGCGTCAAAGTCGATAACGCTGCTTCAAAAATTCCAAAGTCCAGCGGACGCCAAAGCCAGTAAACTCTGAATCCGTATGCGCCAAACCACCTTTATTTTCGGCAGCTGAAAGATCGATATGGACCCAATCGATTCCCTTTTCGACAAACTGACTCAAAAAATAAGCGGCATAAATATGATCGCAACCGCGTCCTTTACTACATTGCAAAATATCCGCCACATCGGACTCAAGTCCTTTGGCAAAATCTTTATGAATTGGAAAAGTCCAGATTCGCTCACCACTGGAATCCCCAGCCGATTTTATTTTGTCATGCAATTTTTCGGGAATTGAAAAACCTGCCGAATAGGTGGTGCCAATAGAATAGACTGCCATTCCCGTAAGGGTCGCGAAATCCACAATCAGATCCGGTTTGGCACGAGACGCCAAACACAAAGCATCCGCCAACACCATTCGACCTTCGGCATCCGTATTCACGACCTCAATGGTCACACCATTCATCGTCGTGATGACATCATCGGCATGATAGGCCTTCGGAGAAATATGATTTTCAGTTACGGCCAAAAAAGCTTTCAACTTTAACGGGAGCTTGAGGCGGGATGCAGTTAGCAAACTCGACAAAGCCACTGCTGAACCCTGCATATCACCCTTCATTGATAGCATATGCCCTCCCGTTTTTACATCGTAACCACCAGTGTCAAAGCAAACACCTTTCCCAACTAAAGCAACCGCTGATTTATTTTTAGATTTTTTAGGGGAATAAGTGATCTCGTATACGCCACCGTACGAATCAGGATCGCCCTGATCAACTGCTATAAAGCCGCCCGCGCCCATTTTCTTCAATTCTGATTTAGAATAAAATTTTAGCCCTAACTTGTATTTCTTACAAAATTCTCGAATCCGTCGTCCATATTCACCCGGCTGCAATCGATTACCCGGAAGCGTTCCTAGATAGCGAACCAAATTCGATCCCTCTCCTGTTTCCATTCCATAAGAAAAAGATTTTTGTATCGCTCGGCTCGCAAAAAGATGAACTTCTTTAAGTGCAAATTTCTTTCGATCCTTTTCACGCTTACCGTAAAGAGGCATCTCAAAAACCCGTGCCGATGAGGCCGCACCAAATGCGTCCGCCAAATTTTCTTCATGCTTGGCATCCAGAAACACCAGGCCTAAACACTGATGGCTCCAGACCAATGACTGCTTCAAAGCTTTCCGAGCCATCGTCAAAAACGCATAGGAGCTCAATTCCTCCCCAAGCGTCAGAACCAAAATGTTTGGCTGATCTTTCTTAAAACTGGGAAGCCAAAGCTGGTGGCCAGCTTTCCATTCCTCCTTTTGCACCTCATGTGCTTCTCGCAATCGAGCCTGAAGAGCGATCGGTAACAGCTTTAGATACGAACGAGATTTTTCAAAATGTTTCAGCTCTCCTACAATGATCAAAGTTTGAACCGACCGATCGGAGATTCCCTTAAGACTGCCTATTTTGTGGTCCCTAATTTGCATTTCATAAGCCTAAACGAAGGCCAAATTCATTTGCAAAGGGAATGAGTCTTTACTTTTCCACCATGCTTTGGCTTCAATAAGTACTTTAGAAGGGAATTTAAGATGTCATCGAAAAAGTATGATTTAGTGGGCATAGGTAACGCACTATTAGATTTTCAGCTTGAAGTAACGGACGCCGTTTTAGATGAATTTCAAGTAAAAAAAGCCTCGATGACACTTGTCGAAGCCACGCATCAGCTCAAACTCCTCAGCATTCTTCGAGAAGAAAAGGCTAATAAATCAATAAGCATTAGCTCGGGCGGTTCGGCCGCCAACACTCTGGCAGGCTTTTCTAATTTTGGTGGCAAAGCCGCTTTCATTGGAAAGCTCGGAAGTGATGAAAATGGAAAAACCTATGTTCAAGACCTCGAGAAATGCGGGGTGAGTTTTAACGGAAGACTGGAGAAAGAACTCGTAACTGGATCATGCTTAGCTTTGATCACTCCCGATGCCGAAAGAACGATGCTGACGTCCTTGGGCGCTGCCATTGAGCTGGCTGAATCCGACATTGATCCTGAACTTATCAAGTCCTCAAACGTAATTTATATCGAAGGTTATTTGTGGGATTCGCCCTCGGCTCGAAGGGCTTGCCAAGTGGCAATGAAGATCGCTCGAGAAAATAATGTGAAAGTGGCTATGAGCTTTAGCGATGCTTTTTGTGTTGATCGCCATCGAGCCGATTTTATGGCGCTATTGAAATCTAAATCTTTAGATTATTTATTTTGTAATGAAACAGAAGCTTTGTCGGCGGCTCAAACAAAGAATGTTCAGGAAGCCTTTGAAAGCCTGTCGAGTCTTTGTGATCATTGCTACATTAGCACAGGCCCACGCGGTGCACTGGCGAGTGAGGGCTTTGGCAAGCTTAAGGAAAATGTTTCAACCTGGGATGTTGAGCTTGTCGACAAGATTGGCGCGGGGGACCTCTTTGCATCGGGTGTTTTGTATGGAATTACAAAGAACAAGAGTTTGAGGGAACGAGCTTATCTTGGATGTTACTCGGCAACCCGGATCATTCAGCAAATGAGTGCTCGCCTCAATGGTGTTAGCCTCGCGGAAGAACTCGCGATCGCACTCAAGGGCCCTGCATCTAGCGGTTCGGTTCTGATGGCATTGTAAATTCCAGGTAGAATCTTAAGCAACACCCGTACTTCCAAAACCACCCACTCCACGAAGTGTCTCGGATAATTCTGCAGATTCCGCGATGGCAGCCTGCTCAATTTTCATAACGACACCTTGAGCAACTCTCTCACCCGCCTTGAGCTCCACAGGCGAGCGTTGGCAGGTCGAAAGAATGATTTTGATTTCGCCTCGATAATCCGAATCAATCGTTCCAATACCATTGACCAGAAAAACGCCCTTCTTAGCAGCCAGACCAGAACGCGCGCGAACCTGAAGCTCATAGCCTTCTGGCATTTCCACGCTAAGTCCTGTGGAAACCAAATGGACTTGTCCCGGGTGCAAAATGACATCTTCAACACTATGAAAATCAAAACCTGACGCACCCTTGGATTGATAACTTGGAATTTGTGCAGCTTGATTGAGTTTTTTAAATTTAATTTCCATCAGATAACTCCCTCGCCCTTTTTTAAAAGTTAAAACCAATGCCAGTCGCTACTAGATACGCCATACCGCCATCATCACTTTGATACCACTGCGGTAAAATAGAAAGATTCCAATCCATGGCAATCGCCGTAGATTGCCAAAAAGTCCAACCCAACCCGATATCGCTTCCAAAACCAAAGCGGGGATCTGAATTTCTAAGCGTGTTGTAGGCCGCCACAATCCCTGGACCAAGCCTTATATAAAATGGATCCCAAAAGTGATACTCGCCTATCAGGCCAACAAAATTATTGAATATATACTCACGAACACTTCCAAGCTCCTCTGTACTCGCATGACTCACAGCCCTAAGAGATAGTGAAAAGTCTTCGTTCAATTTCATACTAATTTTGAATCCCAGGTACGCACCGGAACTCACATCGAGATTTGAAAGGAAGTCCTCATCTCGAAAATGAAAGCCTCCGAGTTCTGCACCAAAGGACCAGGTTTCGGAAGCTTTGACTTGACTACCTGAAAATATATCAAAAACCAAAAAACAAGCGATCGTACTAAAAAAACGCATCTCAAACCTTTAACGAAGCCCGGCTTAGGCTTCAATCTAAATTCGAAGGGACACAACTCAGGGAATATCTCGATCCATAACGGTTTTTCGACCGTCCTCACGAGCCTTTTCGATCGCCTTATCGCAGAGCCAGCGGATTCGATCCGTAAGACCCTCAAACGCGCTGGCACTCGTATTCATTCCCGAGCGATCCGATATGTATTTTTTCACTTTTGAAGCTACTACCAAAATCTCGCCATCAACACTCGTGCTGGAGCTGGAGGGGGGCGGTGCAGAATTCGCGCCCCCACTTGTCACAATCGTTCGCCTCTGAGCGGGCGGATTTGGACCAGTGGAAACGGACTCTTGAGACTCATCCACCATCGGTGCCCTTTTTTCATTGGCTGAAACCGAATCGCCTCGATGCCGCTCAACCGGGATATGCTGATCCCAGCACTCGACGCTGCAAAAAGCGTAGTTAGTTCGCTTCTGCTGACACGTCGACACGGAACAAACATAGTAGGGCGTCCCCTGCAAAATCTCGGACTTACAAGAACTACATCTTCTCCAAATACCAGCCATGGCTGCATAATAGATCAATGATTCGCCCTGACAAATGGAAAAAACTTGAAGAACAAATGGCCCAACTTGGACTTTACGAGCATGATCTTCAAGAAAAGTTTATCCGCAGCTCAGGAAAGGGCGGTCAAAACGTCAATAAAGTTAGTTCCTGCGTTTACCTCAAACACAACCCCAGTGGCCTCGAGGTTAAATGCCAGAAAACCAGATCCCAGCAAGACAATCGCTATTTGGCGCGACAAATTCTCTGCGACAAAATGGATCAAATTCAAAACAAGCGGGCTTCCGAAAAACAACAGGCCATTGAAAAGATTCGGCGACAAAAACGCAAACGATCAAAACGCGCTAAAGAAAAGATGCTTCAAGAAAAGCATCGTCAAAGCGACAAAAAATCCAATCGTCGAAAGCCCGAAACAACAGGATGACTAAAATTCGATCCCCATAGTGGGCCAAAAACCGCCTAACCAAGTCTTTTCAGCCAATTCGGCCTGACCCCACTCAGAAGGATGAAAGCAATCCACACTGACAAGTTTTTTGGTTAACTGCTTACTTCGCAAATTTTGAATGGTTTTAAGATAAGAGGATGGAAATTCTTCTTGAAGTCGAGCAACCATCTCGATCGTTCCGGTCCGATACTGAGACAAAATTTCGCTAACTTGTCGAGTAAGCTCTTCATCCTCAACTTTGAAAACAGCAAAATCTCCATAGATGGTTCGCCGAATAAATCCGCAGCTTAGATCATTTCCGAGCACTCGCTTGACCACAAGACCTTCCGTCTCTCTAAACACCGATTGAATATCCGGAACACCAACAATAAGCGCCTCAAGCTCAGGATTCTGATTCAAGAGACGTCGAAGGGCGGATTCAATTCTACCCACAAAAATGGGCGCGGCCGTAATACCGTCTAATGTCTCACTGCCAATATCATTGGCGCCGATCATGATTGTTATATAATCAAATAAAAAATTCTGACCGTCTTGATAACTAAGTACCGCATCAACTTGATGCGCAAGGTCCACCGATTCCGCTCCTGTTACTGAGAAATTGAAAGCTTCGATATTCGGAACATAAGCTTTCAGCCTTTCGAAATGTGAAACAACTAAGTTTTCCTCGTCACCGCCAGTGGCCCATGACTTGTCGAGCGCCGCATAATTCGATCGAAAGCTTACCAGTCTCTCAGTCGGATCGCTGATCTCTAGAAACTTCATCATCCGAACAAGTTCAGCATTCGGAATACCAGTCTCGACGCTGTAGTCAGATAGCAAAGCTTCCGTCATGCTATCTCCAAGCGCCGCGTAAGAGTGTGGAAGCGGGATATCTAATGAATTTACTTCATGCGCTATAAGCCCCGCAGAAAATGACAGGCAACCGAAAAATGCAAATCCCCTCCTCATTGATACCCCCTTAACAAATACTAACACAAATTTTTATCAGGATCCTTGCTGCGTTGCAAAAAAAAGGGGACTGAACTTTCGCTCAGCCCCCTGGGATTAAGGATATCAAGGTATCACTGGAAAATTAGTTGTTTACGACAGAGCCAGAACCGGCACCCGCTGCTGCGGCGCTTCCAGTATCAGCATTGCCACCAGCAGAACCCGAACCAAACTGAGTTAAGCTATTCGAGATAAGACCAGTTTCTTGTTTGATCGCAGTTTCAAGAGTACTCTCTGGTAAGCTCTTCAAGAACTCTCGCTCTTTTTGGAAAAGAATCTGAGTTAAAGTAAATCGTGTGATGTCTTGCTTCGTTCGATTATCGACAACCATCACGCTGTGGCCAGCTTTGATCATCTCAACAATATCTTTGTAAGAGATGTAGCTAGCGGTATCCGTGTTATAAAGTTTTCTATTAGGATACTTTTTAATTACTATTTTTTTACTCATAAGACCGTCCTCTCCTTAGGTTCCAATTTATTTTATAAGCTCTTTTTTCAGCCAATCGCCTGACGCATTTCTGGTAGTTGCAAAACTGATGCCAAAGAAACGAAAGTAATGGCCACGCAGCAATACAGTTATAAGATGCTAAAATTGTTCATTAAAATGAATGGAACAAAAGTTACAGGCCAGGCAACATCTGATAATATCATGCAAAGTGTCTGTCAAGTCGCCTGCAGAGCGTTGTACTTTTGACACGGAGAGGAGAGATAAATGCCACGGAGCCTTAAGAAATTCGGGGGTTTATGGGGCCTTGCTATAAGCCTCAGTTGCACTCTTGCGGGCTGGCAGTTTTTTGACGCTCAATTTGAAATTGAAAAACCTAGTATTTTCAATTTCTTAGATCGGCATTGGCTGGGTGTGAAGCAATCGTTACAGCAAAACTGGTCGCCCGTGAAGATGCGAGCCTCCTCAAAAGTTCAACTACTCGAACTGGAGTTGTCATATCGGAGCCGAATCTGGATGGACGAAGCGCTCCAGGAAGGCCTTACAAAGAAGCTTCTTCAATACCCGGGTCCCATTGTCGCCAATCTTGACCCCAATGAACTAATCAGCTCCAAATATTTGAAAGCTCTCTTAGACCACCCCAATTTTATTCGACCCTATAGTGAGCAAGAGGGTGACACGGGTCCCAAGACTGCAGAGGTCATCGCGGCTCGCGCTCTCCCACAACCCGAACCAACATTTCTGAGTCGCTTTGTGCGCTTGGAACCATCATCCCCAGATTACTATGAGCCCCCGGCGCTTTTTGGAAATCTGTTTTACACCCAAGACGTCGCTACCGCTGCAGCTCAATTTGTCTCGACCTACCCACTCGCCCTTCAGGCTTCGCGCTACTACTTGCCCAGCATTGGCTTAAGTGCTATGAAAGCCGTCCATCTCTGCACAGCATTTAAGTTGATTCGCAAAAAAAGAGTTGCCTGCCTGTTGGAGTCCGGTCAGCAAATCGAATGGAGCAACCCCTTAGATTTATTTTTTTATAAGAACGATTTCTTGACCCTTTCCAAGATCGAAGAACTAGAGCCATCATCGAAAATTCTGATTGTTAATATCATTGACTCCTCCTCCTATATTTCTAGTTACGATGGCAAACGACTTACATGGGGACGACTCGTCGCTACCGCCATTAGTAATATGCTGGAAAACCATTCTCCATGGTCATCGACTCGACTTGATCTTTTAGAGCTTTGTCTTTTTGGCGCTTTGGCCAGCCTCATGCTCTTGATCGCGTGGAATGCCCGTGCTTTAACCTGTTTCGCTGCTGCCATTGGAGTTCTTGTGGCCTATCTGGGCATAGATATATTGTTAAGTTTGTTTTGGAATACACGTACTACGCCTATCGAGGAGTTCACCGCGCTTTTCTTTTTAGCCCTTACGGGTATCGGCACTCGAGTAAAACTGGATTTTGAGGATCGAAACCTTATGGAGCGAGCTCTTACTGGCTATGTGAGTGGGGATCGACTCAAAAGACTACTCAAGCGAAAGGAACAACTCGACTTGAGCGGAAGAATGCGACAAATGACAACCTTACTTTTGGATATCGAAGGTTTCTCGAAGATCTCTGAAGAACTTGGCCCGGAACGCGTCTTTGCGTTCGTCAAAAAGTTTTTCTCCGCCATTGATCCCATTATTTTTGCAAACGGAGGTACGATCGACAAGAAGACAGGCGATGGGCTTTTAGCTTTTTTCGGCGACTATGAAGAAAAGGACGATCCCAAGTTAGCAGCCCTGTCAGCCGTTCGCTCGGCCGTACAAATACAAAATTGGATTGCGAAGATTCAGAATGACGATCCATTGGTCTTTGGTCTTAGAAGAAAAATTGATATACGTATCGGCGTAAACTCCGGACCCATCATGATCGGCAATACAGGCAGCTCAAAGCATTTTAACTATACAGTTCTTGGAGCGACCGTGAATTTTACTCAACGCCTCGAAGCAGCCTGCCCAAGAGGCCGAATTCTCATTGGCTCCGAAACCAGGAATCTCGTATTTTCCGAGATCCAAACCCAGGAGATCGCCATTCCCGTAAAAGGCGAAACTGATCTATATCGCGCCCATCTAGTTGAAATTTGAGCCTATCAATCCCGGCTTTACGCGTGGCCAGAGATTCTTCAAACTAACGGTATGTTCATTCGGTTTCGAGTTTTCACCCACAAGAAGCTTCAAATGAAAATCGCTTCGACTTTCATGCTTTGGTTTATTGTGTTTTTGACTGCCTGTATCAGTATTTTCTTTCTTCGATTTGCAGAGGTCGCTGACCGAACCTCGGAGTTTAGAATTCACGATCAACTTGCCACGAAACTTTTGCTTATAGATCAGGCAAAGGATTTGGCCATTTGGTTTGGTGGAATCTGTGTCGTTTTTGGAATACTGATGTGGGTTTATATGATGGTCTACACCCACCGCTTAACTGGACCCATTTTTAAGATGCAAAAGGCTCTTGAAAAAGCGATTCATAATCGCAGTCTCCCTGATAAAAAATTAAAATTTAGAAAGACCGATGCCTTTCACGAGCTTGCAGAGCTTTTCAATCAATTTGTTGAAACATGTTGTGAATCAAAAAAGAAAGATTAGCTAAGGAGTGATCTTTAAAAGATTCCTTAAGATCCAATCATTGGTCTGAGGTGAAATCGCCTCGGTGCCTTCGACAGGCGCAGCGACCACGACTTTACCGGTAGCGACATCTCGAACCCCAATCACAAGACCATGCGAAAGATCGACAAAGACATGGTAAGGACGAAAGCCTCTCCAGTGCCACTTACGGGGTTTTCTGAGTCTTTCATTGATGGACTCCATTTGCGTCTCAAAACTTTCTAAGTTATGCCTAAAGTCTCCATGACCTGAATAGAGCCCAACTTTTATCAAGATCCCGTATCCAGCTATCGCATCGCCAAAGGGACCTTCCGTATTCTCCTCACCCTCAACAGCCTGAACGACAGGCAACCCAATGCGATTGACATCACCAAGCTTCAAACCCATCGAGCGAAGTGCGACATCAAACGTTTTCAAGTGCACACTTAATGCTGCTTGAACGAATTTTTCGATTTCTCGAGACTCAAAATCCGTCAGATCAATGGATGATTGGCCGCGCTTAGCTCCCTTATGAAGTCGAATGAAGCCCCACCGACACCAAGAGCTCGCCGTCGATACCGCCGAAGGCATCACATCCGAACTAAAGACCAGATACAAAGTGCAGGAAAATATAAATGTAACTCTTATTAACCCCTTCAATTTCCTATCCTCAAAACCCGTTCTGACTCGCAATATAGCCCAACTAACGTCAGACCGCAGCATTTTTATGATTATAGGCAAGAAAATTAGAGACTTAGCGCCTACATTCGATCAGGGCATTGGATACCAAAGAGCTCCAAGCCTTGGCGCAACAACTTTCGGGTCATTTCAATCAGATGCATCCTTCCAGCGACCTGATCGGATTCACCCTTAAGAATGGGAACTTTCATATAAAACCGGTTAAAACTTCCGGCTAGCTCCAAAAGCTCATGAGAGATTACTGAGGGTTCAAACTCTTTAGCCGCGGCTTCGACGGCCGCTGGAAAGTTTAGAATATGCCGCACAAGGTCTCGCTCTTCTTCGACAGCCAAAAGCGGCCAATCCGCTTTGCTCCACTTAATCGATTCCGCCTTAGCGCGCTCCAATAAAGAACCCAATCTTACATAAGAATATTGCAGGTAAGGTCCCGTATCGCCTTCAAAATTTAAAATATCTTCCCAACTAAAAATAATATCTTTCGTCCGCTTCGCCTTAAGATCAAAAAATATTACCGCGCCAAGGCCCACCAGCTTCGCGACTTCTTTCTTCTCGGCAGGTGTCAACCTACGCTCCTCCGGCTTAGTCAGTTCCTTTTCCTCAATAATCTGAAGCGCCCGCTCTTCCGCTTGATTCAAAACATCTTCAAGCAAAATGATATTACCCTTTCGAGTCGACATCTTTCCCTGGTCTGATTTGATCAAACCAAAATCGACGTGCACCCACCTTTCACCCCATGGGTAACCCATCAATTCCAAAACTTTAAAAACTTGCCGAAAGTGCAACTTTTGCTCGGAACCCACAACATACACTAGCTTGGTGGGCTCAAAAGTTTTCATTCGATATTCAGCCGTAGCGATATCGCGGGTGGCATACAAAGTTGATCCATCAGCCTTCCGAATCAAACAAGGCGGCATCCCATAGCTCTCGAGGTCAACAACTTGTGCTCCCTCGGATTCCTTTAAAAGAGATTTGGACTCAATTAGACTAACGCTGGCCTCCATCAATTCATTGTAAAAGCTTTCACCCGTTACATAATCGAAGCTTACGCCCAAGCGATCATAAATCTTCTTAAATTCATGAAAGCTAACATCTCGAAACCAAGTCCATAATTCCCTGGCCTCCTCATTTCCTTGTTCTAACTTTACGAACCACTCTCTAGCCTCATCCATTAAGGCTGGGTCCTTCTGCTCTTCTTCATGAAATTTTACATAAAGAGCATAAAGGTTGTTAATTGGATCCCCCTTCACAAAATCAGCATTCCCAAAATGTTTATAGGCGGTGATCAATTTACCGAACTGAGTGCCCCAATCACCTAAATGATTGATGCGGACTACTTCCGCGCCCAAGGACTGATAGATCCGACATATCGCGGCTCCTATATTGGTCGATCGCAAATGACCAAAACCGAAAGGCTTAGCAATATTAGGAGAGGAAAAATCAATTGCAATTCGTTCCCCCGCAAGAGCTTCTCGAGAAGCCCGAAGGGGATCATCTTCTCGAGCTGCCAATTCCCGCTGCAATATGTCCGAACGAAATCGAATATTAACGTACGCATTTAAGGACTCAACAGCATCCAAGCCAAGATGATCCTTGGCAAGCTCGAGAGCTGCCGCGAGAGCTTCAGAAATTTTTGCTGGAGGAAGCTTTTTAACTTTCGACCACTGAAAACAAGGGATGGCTAAATCAAAACTTTTTTCATTTTCCAAATCGGGAGCCGCTTGAAATACAACCGCTTGACAGACTTCATCCCATTCACGGATGAATCGCTCTAATTCTGAAAAGTATGTCAATCGTCTATCTAGCATTTTTTCAAACTCACTGCGCCATATTGCCCACCTCATTCCCAAAAACGAAAGGTTTTCGAGAAAAAGCTTTTCAAGTCTTCTCTTGGCTTATTAAGTTTTCTTAACACGATGACCGAAGAGACACGAAAGAATTTTATGGAAATGGCGGGATTTAAATCCCATCTCAGCAGCTTGTTTGAAGGCCGATCCCTCCATATTGCGATAGAGGGTGTTATGGGTGTGGGTAAAGCCGCATTGGCCCGGCTTCTGTCCGATAGATGGGGTGGAAAAGCCTGCTTCGAAAGCATCGAAGATCCATTTGTCGGCCAAGACTCTAGAGCTTTTGATAGGGAGCTCTTCTATTTACTAACAAGATTTCGACAGCAACGGGATGTTTGTGAAGCCAATGGACTTAAAATTAGCAATTACCTCTTTGGCAAGAGCTGGATATTTGCCCAGATGAATTTGCCTGAAGCTGATTTGCCGATCTTTCAGCGGGTCTACGATTCACTTGTCGACGAAGTTCCTGCTCCTGATCTTGTGCTTCTGCTTCAGGCTGACCTTGAGACACTGCTTAGACGAAATTATCTCAAAAATCCGAAGTTCGATAAATCACTCTCGCCAGACCACTTGGAAGCCCTGATTCAGCGCTATTATCATTTTTTTAGTTTTTATACTAAGGCTCCGGTATTGAAAATTCCTTGCGCAAGCTTGGATTTTGTTACCGACTCGAATGATCTAGAAAGGATTGTATGTCTAATCGAAGATCGTCTAAACGGAAAACGTAAGCCTCCACTTCAACAATTAAAAATAGAGACAAAACATGCAACAATCTGAAGCTCCTCGACCACTTTTTATCGCTATCGCAGGAAATATTGGAAGCGGCAAATCCAGCCTGACCACACTTCTCTCGCACCACCTAAAATCCAGAGCTTATTACGAAATAGTCGAAACGAATCCGTATTTAGCGGATTTTTATGCCGATATGAAAAATTGGAGTTTTCATACGCAGATATTCTTTTTGACCAAACGTTTTCAACATTTGAGAGAAATTCTCGCGACAGAAGATAGCGTCGTGCAGGATCGAAGTATTTATGAAGACGCGGAAGTTTTTGCCAAAAATCTTTTTGTGAGAGGCTTCATGTCCGAAAGAGATTTTAAAACCTATGTCGATCACTTTGAGCTTTTGAGCGATTATTTGCGAGCCCCTGATTTAATGATTTATCTTCGTTCCAATGTTGATGTTCTTAATACGCGGATTGCGGCGCGCAATAGAAGCTATGAGACGCGGATACCGCAGAGCTATCTTCAAAGCTTGAATGAAACCTACGAGGCTTGGGCTGAAGATTACCGCCATGGACCGCTCATTTCGATTGATGTTTCAAAATTGGATTTTGTGAATTCGGCTGAAGACCTTCGTCAAATCCTAGCTATCATTAAATGGGAAATGGATGGCCTCAGCAATAGGAACCAGTTCAACCTTCCGTTTGAGGCATCCCAAAAGGGCCGGAAAACATCGAACCAAAGTATGTTGACCCCAATGGCCAGCCGGGCAATATAGGGCCATGCGCACTGGATTATTTGGGGACATACGGATTAACAGCCGCTTGCTTCAGGCCTCGCTTGCCGCGACTCAGATTATTGTTTTTAGCTTACTAACAGCTGTTAGTTCAAAATTTAGTGTTGAACTTATTTTCAGTCCGGTTCCTATAAGCCTTCAAAGCTTGGTCGTCATCTCCGCAGGTCTATTTTTGGGACCCTGGAAAGGGGCTGCTTCCCAAGTGGTCCTGATCGCTTGGGGCTTGGCTGGTTTCCCAGTTTTCGCAAGAGCACTTCCAGGTATTGTAGTTTTATTGGGACCAACCGGGGGCTTCATTATCGGCTTTGTGTTTTGTGCTTTTTTGGTTGGCTGGATGGCTCAAAATATTTTTCCGCAAGGATGGATCAAAGAGTACGCCTTGATCTTGCTCGCTTCGATGTTTATTTTCCTGCCCGGTGTTTTATGGCTTAAAGTGTGGACTGGGACAAGCATTCAACAAACTCTAAAGCTAGGCTTCTTGCCATTTCTTCCTGGAGATATCGTTAAATGCGGCATGGCTTTGCTAGCTTACAGGTTTTACCGACGATCTTCTCGAAACGTTTAAGCGGTTAGAAACTGTTCTTGATAGGCGGTCGGCCCCATCAACCGATGACGAATTTTGCCTAGAACATAATTCAAAGGATGGGAGCGGCTTAAACTTGCGAGTGGGGGACGCCTCCGAACCCCTATCCATTCCAAGATGTCTTGAATACTAGATTCCAAACTGTCGACACGGGCAAGTTTTCGCATCATTCTAAGTCCCAGGTTTCGATCCCCTTTTAACAGCAAGGCTCTTGCATAATTCAATTGAATGAAAGGACGAGTCGGATACTCTTCGGCTAGCTCCGCTGCCAATTTTAATCCTCGACTTTCGTGTCCAGGCGCTTGAGCCATCAAAAATGCGTATCCTGATAGAAACTGTGGGTCTTGCTGGGCCTGTGCCTGTCCAAACAAGCTGCGCACAAACACCGATATCTCTTCTTCCGAGGCACCGGGCATGATTGCTTTGTAGAAGGCCGATTCTAAGGCTTCTTCAAATTCTCGACAGTCTTCAAAACGATTGTTCGCATTTTTAGAGAGAGCCCGACGGATAACACCTTCAAGCTCCTCTGGCACATCCGGCCGAAATGTCTTTAAGGACTCATAACTATTTTGAACAATAGCTTCCATCACTTCACCATCCGATGGTCGAACAAAAAGTGGGCGTCCCGCCAACATTTCCCAAAGGACAATTCCAAACGAAAATATATCCGCTCGATGATCGATGGGTTTGGATTGAATTTGTTCTGGAGCCAAATAGCAAATCTTTCCCCTTAGTTCATTTTTGGGTGTCAGTTGGTGAACTTCCAAATTCGTAGCTTTGCTGATCCCAAAATCTAGAACCTTCACTTCTCCAGCATAGGTTAAAAAAATATTCGAAGGATTGATATCACGATGAATGATCCCTAAGTGATCTCCCTCCGATCCCTTCTTTTTGTGAGCGTAATCAAGACCTTTCAAAACTCGCTGAGCAATTGCCCAAGCCACCATAAGAGGTAAATGAAGTTTCTGGTCGTAAATTTTTCTCAGTAATTCTTTAAGATTTATACCATCCAAATACTCCAAGGCTAAAACGAGTCGCTTTCCAACGCGATCAAATCGATAAGCACGGACAATATTTGGATGTCGAAGTTGAAAGGTGATCTCTGCCTCTCGAATGAAGAGATCCTGGAAGCGCTCATCATCTTGGAATGAATCAAGAATCGTCTTAAGGACAATGGGACGTCCAGCATCGTCCACGGAACGCACTATTTCACCCATGCCCCCACGAGCAATAGATCCTTCTATATGAAATCGACCTAACTTCCGATATTCCAAGGATTTTCCTCCCCACCACTCCCTCATGATGGCAGTACTCGGAATCTCCACACACAAATATTATTATGAACGATACGGACAAGTTCGAGAATACGGGCTAGCCCACTGAATTAACTGTCTTTTTTCTTGGCTCGCTTCTTTTTCTTACGGCCTCGACGTCTTTTTTTGGCCTTTTCGTCCATCCCCATCATGCAGTCCGCACGCAAACTTTCGAGATATTCGACGATTCCATCGTGAAGATTTTCATTTGATTTGACGATCTCATCGATAATCTCCACACAGTCACGATACTTTCCAACTGAGAACATCACGCCGGCAAGCTCTACTCCCGCGCCGACGTTTTCATGGTCGAGCTTCCATGCTTTTTTTAAAAGCTTCTCACCTTCAGCCAAATTTCCTGTAAATACATAGGTTCGACCCAATTCTTCAATATAAATAGAATTCTTCGGCTCGAGTTTTGCCGCTGCCTCAAATTCTTCGATCGACCGACGCCAATTCTCCTGCGTCTGATAAACCATCCCCAATAAATAGTAGTAGTGAGGAAAACTATCATCGATCCCGATGGCCTTGGTTAAATAATCGATTGCCTTAGTATAGTCTTCATTGAATAGATAAATATCGCCCATATAAGCGTAGCAATCCGCTCGCATGGAAGGCTCTAAAAATTTTCCGTGTTGACGGTTTAAGCGCTCAAAATATTTCAAAGCCTTTTCAAAATTTCCACGTTCGTAGAAATTTTCGGCCGCCTGAAACAGCCATGTATTATATCGGAGTCGATCTACCTTCTTCACTCTAACCAGTTCCCCCTTAAATATTCTACAAGGCCTTGCGGTCCAGAGACAACCTCATGTCCTAACACACGAATATGTTCTAGAGCATGATCCATGACAACTGATACATCCGCTGATTTCAACATCTCATAGTCATTTTCATCATCCCCTATAGCGATGACTCGACTTGGCTCCATCAAGCTACGAACATACTCCACCCCACTCCATTTGGAACATTTCTTATCAAAAATCTCCAAAACACTAAGCGACTCATAACCGCAATTCTTGACAACAATGGCCCGAAGATCCGGTGGCAAAATCGTGTTCAACCTTTTGCGCAGTTCCAATAAATCCTCATAAACACCGATACTTGCAACTTCAATAATATGGGGATGAAGTGAAGCACTCAACGAAGCTAAGGAATGAATCATCATCGCCGATTTTTTAGCCTTCTTCAAAACGACTTCCGCTATGCTCAATCTACTGAAGCCAGGCTTTTGGCTCCAAATAACGAAATCCATTTCGTCTCGATCTCCATCCATAACCAGAACCGGAAGATAGCCCCACCCATCGATTTGTTTGCATATCTCGAAGGCCAGCTTGGAATCAAAATTCTTCTTAAAGACAACTTCGTGATTCGAATTACGAATAATGATGCCATTGTTCAGAATCTTAAAAGGCATTTTTGGAAGACTTTCAATAATAGGCTTAGCCGTTCGATAACGTCTTCCCGTCGCAATAACGATATCGGCCTTCAATGACAGGCACTCCAGAGTTCTCATCAACTCATTCGGAATCTCACGCCTCCCTCGTTCCCCGTCGTGGACCAAAGTTCCGTCCAAATCAAAAACAAAAAGTTCCCGGGCCGCCATCAAAATATTTTCTTTCCAGCCACAAAGACGTCCCGAACGAGGGAGCAGCCGTAATGGTAATACATATCTTCATATCGATCCGCATCAAGCGACACAAAGTCCGCTCGCATGCCCTTGGCTAAACGACCGCAATCTGATCTTTGCAGAGCCTGGGCAGCATGCCAGGTTTGAGCAACCAATATCTGATCTAAACTTAAGCCGGCAAAGACAGCCGCAAAAGTTCCAAACAATGGAAAATTATATGACGGATTTGTTCCGGGATTAAAATCGCTAGCAATTGCCACCGGCAACCCAGCTTTCCACAATTTTTTTGCAGGAGAAAACTTTTTGGCCCCCAAGAAAAAACTAGTGCCCGGAAGGATAACCGGAACGACTTGAGCCTTTTTAAGGCGCCGTATGTCATCATCATTAATATATTGAAGATGATCCGCTGAGGCCGCCCGAACCCTTGCTGCAACGAGAACGCCGCCTGTTCTGCCGAATTCATGAGCATGAACTCGAGGGATGAGACCAAGCTCTCTTCCTGCTTTCAAAAGGCGAATGGACTCTTTCACACCGAAATACCCGCGCTCAACAAATACATCTTGGAAATCGGCCAGATGCCTAATCCGCGGCAAAATAACTTTTATTAAATGCTCCACATAGGACTCGCTAGAATCAAACTCGGGAGGAAGAGCATGCGCGCCCATGAAAGTAGAAAAGATCGATAATTGTGTGTGCCGCTTTAATTCCTTTATGCATTTAAGTAACTTGAGCTCGGTCTCAAGATTCAGACCATAACCCGATTTGATTTCAAGACTCGTCACTCCAAATCGACCAAAGGCCTCCAAACGCTTTTTGGAACTCGCCAACAGTTCCGTCTCGCTAAGTTCCCTTGTCGACCGAACGCTTCGCTTGATTCCTCCGCCTTTGGCAGCAATGTCTTGATAGGATGTACCTTCCAATCGTTGCGACCATTCATCCGAGCGGGCACCACCAAAAACCAAATGAGTATGGGGGTCAATAAGACCGGGAATGATACATCGAAGTCGCTTTTTTGAGCGAGCTACCAAAGAAGTTTTGGACTTCGAAAAGGACTCAAGCGAAAGAATTTTACCTGTTGAATTGGAAACCCTTAAACGGCCAGGTCTATAGCGGATAAGCTTCCCCTGTCTGGAGGAAGACGATGTAACAATTTCATCCGCAATAAACTCTTTAATCACTTGAGAAGCATAGAAAACAGCTTCTTGCCCGCGGCGTCAACACGCGTAAATTCAATTCCATATCCAGGCTTAAACATCTTTGCCTCCACAGAATTCTCGCGAGTCATCCGTGCCACTCGACCTTCAGCCCTAAAAGCCGTAGGGTTCGTGCCAAACTTTATATTCATACTGATCGTTGAGCCTACTGTAAGAGTCATGACCCTCGGACTGGCCACAACAAATATCCCACCAGATGATATATCACGATTTCGGCATCCATAAACTTTTCCATCAATATTGCGCACCTTGATCAAAGCTTCCACTTTGCGCCGTTGATGCCGTCGTTTCCAAGGTCCAAGCGCTTCCCCTGTATCCGTCATACCCACGTCCTCCCATACCAGCCGTCATTTAGCCCTGACTGCTAACAACCCAGCAGACATAGCGTTTGCGAATTTAAAATACGAATTTGAAAACCTAATTTTAAAAATCGCCTGTTATTTCTTACCCTTATGAAGTCAACAACCTCTCGACACTTAGATGGTTAACAGAGCTTTTAGGGAAGGTCAATCGCCTAGAGATCCCACTGAAATCTTTTACGTAGAAAAAAGTCGAGACAAAGTGTCGTTATTAGTGCCACCAAATACAGCCACGAGAGCCCCTTAGCCTCTCGATTCCATGGGCTTTGCACGGATGAAATAATTTGCTTTCCGGAAAGTTTTTTCTCAAAAATCTTCTGCCTATCTTCAAACGAAAAGTATTCGCCACGATTTATCTTCGCAAGCTCTCTCATTCGATCTTCTTGAGGTAAAAGATTTTTCCACTCAAGATGCCAGGGAGTCTCTTCGGTCTCAAAAAAATAACTGAGAGCTGACGAGGAAAGTTTCACTTCGTAGATGTTAGGCGTGGGAATCAAAAATTCTATCGAAGATAGGCCACTAAACTTTGTTTCGGCACCTGGATAAAGCGAAGGTGTGATCGTCCAATCTTCCCGCTTTCCGCCATGAACCGACAAGCTCACGACTTCACCAGACTTCCATGTTCCACTCGTAAGATTTTTTGGATCCATCTCGGGATCAAACGTGAGATATCGAAGAACACGTCGAGCGAATCTGTTGAAGGGAATAAATTTTCCATACTCTTGCATTTGCAATCTCCAGGATTCATCCGAGTTAATTGCCAAAATCCGACCCTGACCAAGCTGACGAAGACTTACAAATGGAACCCCGTCCTTATACTTAACAATATCATCCGAATTTTTATTTTTAGAAATAAGATGCCGCCGAGACCAGAGAGGAATCTCAAAAGCCCATGCGAGTCCTTCTAAAATAGGGTGCTGCTGTATTGCCGCGCTTGCTCGATAACTGCCCGTCTCGAATCGAGCCATATAGGGCGGAAAATCAAAGGGCATAACCCCCTCAAGGGGCGAAAAGACATAGCGATGAAAACTTTGATCCCCTCCAATCATCAAAACGGCGCCGCCTCTTTCCACGAATCTCGCCAGGTTGGACAAATAAAAGGGCTGAAAATAGAGGTTGAAATTAAAATTCTGCAATATAACCACATCAAACTTTTCGAGTTCCGTCGTAAAAAGTTCATCATATGGAAATGGAATTAAACTTAGTTCGCTGTTCTTGGCCAAAGGATCGTCATCCAAAGACCGAAGAATATAAAAACTAACCAGGTCAACATCCGGCTGACGAGTTAAAAACAAACGCCAAGCTTTTAAATCTACGCTCGGCTTGCCGCCAATATGTAAAATTCTCATTTTGTCTCGGACGGTTCTTACCCTGATTGCGCTCGTATTATTGAGCGGACTTAACTCGCCTTCAAGTCCCTCCACTCTTACGCTTAAAATTTGCTCGCCCATTTTCTCTGGAAAATAAGGCATTTCCACTCCCACTCGTTCCGACTCCAGCCCGACTTTCTTTTCCGCTAACAATTCCTGGCCCAAATAGAGACCGACTCGAACCGATTGAGAGTCAAAACCCTTTTGCAAGACTTCAATAGGGATACTCAATCTATTCTTTAGAAACGCTGTCATAACGGGTTGGGGTGTTTCGATCCAAACATCCTTGCTTTCGGCCTCGTCCAGTCCCACTACGAAGCTCCTAGTTTTGAGCCGAATATTTCGATCCCAATTTCCATCGCTTACGACAACAACAGTAGATTCATTATCAAGGCTGATCCCTTCCAAACTTGACAAACGGCTTGCTTCACCTCCCCGCGCCCCGTCGGTGGCAGCAAAGGATCTAAGCTGCTCTGCAAAAGCAAATACCTGAATAGGCTGTGAATGCTCCTTCGCCCAAGTGTTTATCTCCTCAAGAAATTGCTTCAAATATTCACGACGCGAATCAACCTTTACGACCGAATCTGACTCGTCAACGAAGACATAAATTGTACCAGACCGACTCCACTCCGTTGACAAATTAAAGTACCAATTCATTGCCAATAGGATACATCCCGATATCCAGAGTAAGCGGGGAAGAATCAACCACGGCGGTCGCCGGCGCTTGACAAGTTCCCATAGCAAAAGAGTCGCAAAAGGAATCGCGACCAGCCCCATCCATGGATTAGCAAAAAATCCATCCATTTTATTTCACTCTCTTTTGTAGAATGTGCGGTAGATGAATTGCGTCATCCTTGTAGTCAACTGTAACACTGTACATAAAGAGATTAAGAAGCTGACGACTTGCCAATCGCCTTTGCATAATTCCATAGGGACTGACGGACAAGGCATAATCCCCTGTTTCTGATTTTAATACGGCACCGAGAAGATCATTGGACGAAAAGACGACGACCCAACGCTGGTCAATCTTTATTCCCTGCAAATTTGGAGAAGCCAATCTCCGTCCAGAAACCTCATTCAACAGATAAAAAGTCCTGAACAAAACATCATCTTTGGGAATGTTTTCTAAAAAGCGTCCTGGAAAAATCTTTTTCAAGCGCTCGACGACGGAGCGCCCAAACACCGTATCGATACTAGCAAGCGGTTCGTCAAAAATAAGCAGCCCTCCTCGATCCAAATAATCGCGGATCTTCACGACTTCGGCTTCCGAAAAGTCTGGTAAGGCGGCGGTCGAACTTGAGAAAATCAAAGCATATTTCCAGTAGTCTTTGGCCTGCACAACTTCAGCCGTTGCGAAATCCAAATTACATAAGGACTCCATGTCACGAATAAATTGATTGAGCGCTCGCAAACGATCCGGATCCGTACCAGGCATGACTCCAAGTGATGTCCTCTGCGCTACATCCTGAGCCTCCAGCGTATTTCCTGAAACGAGGCTAAGGGCCACGATAAGCGAAAGCAGAAGTCCCCACTGGGCCGAAACAGCGCAAAGTAGGAGCTCCAAAGCAGCAGACACAATGGCCCATGGCAAAAGTTTGTCTCGCAAGGAAAGTTTTTCTAACTCCGATTTTTCAGAGGGCACAATGTTTTCCATCTGAAGGTACGCCATCGGCGCCGCTACGGGCGCTACGGCCAAAGTTCTTTGATCCGTTCCATAAATTCCCGGCCAGGCATGTCGAGCTAAAACTGAATCCAAGGGCTTGACACGTCCCGGCAAAAGCCAAATGGGCTTCATGAGATCATCATGAGATTCCAAATTATCTGAAGTCAACCACCTCTCAAGGCGTCGATAAAGATAAGGAATAAAAACCGGCTCCAAAGCAAGGTCCGTTGTAAGATCTTCGAGATCAAAGGGAGTCACCCAAATTTTGGATTGTGAGTTTTTATATTCCAGAAGTGATGGAGCCCCGTCCTCAAAAGACTCCATGACCTCAAAATTATCCAAATCAAAAAGATTGTAGGCTTTAACAAAGATTTCTCCGTCCTCGGTTTCAATTAAAAATGATTTCCGAACGTCTCCACTCAAGTCAGAGGCCATCCACTGCTTTTTATCTCGAATCTTAAACGCACTGGCAGAGTTTGGAGAGCCGAACACCCAAACGTAAGGCATCCCATCAAAACTTCCCGTATACGTTCCATAGATAATGACGGCCTCCCCCACAGGATGACTCCCTATTTGACGTACGACTTGAATTTCAGAATGGCTTCGCAGCGCTGCCAACAAAGAAAGATAGCCCTCCGATTCTTTTTCACTCCAAAGCGTAATTCTCTTGGCTGCCAACGATTGCAGTCTAATAAAGTCTTGTCCAACCCATGGGTCTAGTTTTTCCTCATGATTAATCCACAACCAACTCCCCTTGCTGGGCAAAAGATCTACACCCCGCCCAACTTTACCCAGCTTTTCGACGAGACCCGTTTGCTGAATCACGTTCCAATCACGATCAGCGGCCTTATCAGAAAAAACTCGAACACTATTCTGCTGAATTTCCTGTGTCAACTCCACCGAATCGACAGTACGCACCGGCTCAGCTTCTAAAGCAAAAATATTCAAATTCATTTTTGACAGTTGCTCCTTGTCAAGACTGTCTGGCAATGCCGAAATAAACCCCACAAAAACATTGCGATCAGAAAAGATCTGCTTGGCTCGCTGTCGACACTGACTCAACCCGCTAATCGTTGTCAGCTCATTGGTATAAGCGATTCTCTCTGGTCGTAGAAAATCAAGCCAGTCTTCTGAAGAAGCTGTTACGCGACCTTCAGCCAAACTTAAAGTCTCACAACGATCAGAGGCAAATAGGATCAAGCCTTGGGCTTCCGAAGGCATGCCGGATAATATCTCTATAAATTTTCTTCTTTGTTGTTCAATCAAGCTGCCCCCGGGACCTGCGCCCTGCATGGCGCGTCCAACATCCAAAATGAGAGCAAAACCCTCGCCCGCGCCGCTAAACCGCTCTCTCGTTACCAAGGGTTCTGCAAAACAGAAAATAATTAGAAGGAATAGAAGAATTCGATTGAGCAGCTTTAAAATCTGAAGGATTTGAATTCGTCTCTTTGTGCTCTCAGCAAGCTTTCTCAGTAAAAAGTAGCCGCCAAATTTCTCTTTGCGTATTTTTTTTCGATTCCAAAATGCTATGAGAATCGGGATCCCTATGAATATACCAGTCCACAGAAATGTGATCGCAAAAAAACTCACAGGCTTTCAAAAAATCCTTGAATCTGTAATTCAATGGCTTGCATACCGGAAACCGATTCAAAAAATACTCCATTTTGACTCAGAAGACGACGAACTTCGTTTTGGTGATGCTCAAATTCAGCCTGATAGCGTTTTTTGACAACTCCCGAGTCAAGCACAAGGCGCGCGCTTGACTCCATATCTTCAAATCGAATGACGTCCTTAAAATCAAAGAATTTCTCCTTGGGATCCAAGATCTGAATAAAGTGAATCTCTTTATAATGTTCATGCCATGTCTCAAGGCAATTTTCCAAAAAGGACGAATCTTGAAAAAAATCGGAAATCACAAGAAGTCTCGATTCCGGCTCCGGCTCAATCTGATCAAAGGCCTCCGGTGGAATTCCCAGTTTCGACTGAAGCAAGCCTTCAAATACTTCATCCAGTGGCTGATAGTCCTCGGGAAGAACGCGAAATTTATCACCCCAACATTTTGCCAAAAAACCAATTACCGCCACCCACAGCCGGCTTTGAAGTTTTTTCTCTCCATAAGCCATGCTAGGAGATGAATCCAAAAGAATCGACCAAGCTGTCTTTTCTTCTCGATCAAACTTTCTCACATAAACTCGATCACTAGAAGCCATACGCTTCCAATCGATCCGCCTGACATCCTCTCCCTCGGCATAGGGTAAGGAACTATGAAATTCGAGCCCCTCTCCCCCGCGCCGAGATTCATGTAGACCATCCAAAATTTTGCTGGCTATTAGCTCGACGGTTTTTGCAAATTCAATAAGGTCGGCCTCGTTAAAACGAAGGCTCATCCCTACACGCCTGCTGATAATAAAGATTCAATCACCGACGAGGCATCCTTCTGTCTTAGTCGCCTTAAGACTACCCTATGCTCGAGAACATAAGGCGCCACACTGATGACATCTTCCTCTCGAACAGCAAACCGACCCGACAAGAGTGCTCGAGCTTTCGCGCCAAGCGCCAGGGCCTGCGAGGCACGGGGACCCGCCCCAAACCGTATTTGCTCCCTCAAACTCTCAGGCATAGATTCGCCTGGACGAGTTTTCCGGACAATTTCGACAACAAGACTGATCAAGGTCTCCTCAATAGGCACTCGTCGCACAAGATCTTGATAACTCAACAACTCCGCAGCAGAAAGCACAGCCTCAAGAGGCTTATCAAAACCCAAGTTGGTTCTGCGAACAATATCCATTTCATCTTCCTTGGAAGGATAATGAATCGGAATAGAAAATAAAAATCTATCCAACTGAGCTTCAGGCAAAGGATAGGTTCCTTCAGACTCGATGGGATTTTGAGTCGCAAAAACGGCGAAGGGCAAATCAAAATCATAATTTTGACCCGCATAGCTGACGCGATTCTCTTGCATGGCTTGCAGAAGTGCAGATTGAGTTTTGGGTGGCGTTCGGTTGATCTCATCCGCCAAAAGTAACTGACAGAAAATTGGACCTTTTCTGAATTGAAAACTACGCCTACCGGTTGACTTGTCTTCTTCCAAAATTTCAGATCCAATTAAATCGCTCGGCATCATGTCCGGCGTAAATTGAATTCTATTGAACTTGAGGCCAACTAACTCCGAAAGAGTCGAAATCAACAAAGTCTTAGCCAAACCAGGAACTCCAATAAATAAAGCATGCCCCCTACCCAGGAGAGTCCAGAATAGCGCATCGATGACTCTATCCATCCCAACGATTCGCTGATGCATGGACTCTCGAACTTTTGAAAAACTTTCTACGCATTGATTCTGTAACTTTAAGTCGCTCTGAGATCCTGAATTCATAAGTTCTATTTTCGTGGAGATTGATCCAAAAATCTATTTCGAAAGATCAGTTCCGCGAAGTGTCACGGAATAATGATCTTCTCGAAATCGGGATACTTTTGAGAGAGCTGGCCCATGCTGGATTCTAGACCTTCCAGGAATGGATTTTGATAAAAGGCTTCAAGAAAGGCCAAATAGGCCGCCTTCTCATCTTGCTTCTTAAGATCTAACTCTCCCATCAACATCCAAGCTGCCGCATCGGTTGGGTAGTCCTTAAGCAGGGCCTCTAAAACTTCTTTTGTCTTTTTTGCTTGACCTGATTTGTTAAGGCTCAGTGCCAGATGACGTCTCCAGCTTGGCGGGCTGACAACAGTGGCCTGCAAGGCCTTGTTCATTTCTATTCCCGAAGCACGGTACCGACCTTGATTGAAGAGCTCTTCAGATAATTGCGCTAAATTCTGTGCCGTTTTATCTGCCTTTCGACCTTCGAACTCCATCGGATCTGATTGATCAAAGCTGCGGGCATAAAACTCAACATCCGAACTTGTCGGTACGCTAACATTATCCATGATCTTTGGTACGAAACTGCTCTCCAAGCTTTCGTAGCTCATACCACTACAACTTCCTAAAGCTTTTTCAATACTTTTCATTTTCTTCGCCGTAACAATCAAATTGACGGCCCCACACTTTTGATCCAGCCATTGAACAAATAAAAGAGCTTGAATATACGCCAGCTCCGCTTCTTCTGGAGTCTCTCGATATGGAAAAGGTTCTTGAAGCGTTTTCAGGCTCAATAAAGAATGAGCCTTACGTCGTTTTTTAAAAAGACCCCATTGAGAGGGTTTCAGCTTGGCAACGAGGTTTCGAGGATACTCCTGAAACAGCTGAGCCACTCCCTCATGCAGCCAAATAGGTATATAGGAGGCGGTGATTTCTCGAATCATATAGTGTGCATATTCATGAACAACGGTTTCCGCCCAGGAATAACCCCCAGCCAAATTACGTGGTGATAGAATCATCAATCTCTGGTCCAGAGTAAGCGCAATCGTGCCAGTCGCGCGAAAGCGCGAAAGCGCAAGTTGAGACACCTCGGAAAAGGACTTCAGGTTTGGATAGATTTCGATAGGAGCTTTTCTTGTTTCACTCATGGCCATAGAAAATTTCGATTTAAGACTTTCGCGGGCAGCCTCCATATACTCTAGTAGTCTTTTGGCAATCAGACCATCTCGTGGATGAACCCAACTTACTTTGAAATGAGTGCTCTCCTTCGTTTGGACAGGACCGAATGAAGAATTTCCAAAATACTCTGCATACTTTTGAAGCGATCCAAACTCTTGGGCTTCGACTGCCGCACTAAAAAAAAGAGAGGCCACCACAACATATCTCATCGCTGTAACAAATCCTCAAAATAACGCTCATGACTACCCTGGAATCGATCTTCCACTTTTTGCCTTAAGGAGTTCATAATTTTTTGTCGTCTTTCTTTTTGACCGCGTCCTTCGGAATCAAGAAGCTCAATTTCTTCGTGCACGTCCCTCGAGCGCGATCCACCGGCGCCCATTTGCATCTCACTTTGTTTCTGAACTTGCTCACGCATTTTCTGTTGATTGCTCTCAGCCTTTTTCAAGAGATCGACGGCTTCCTGCTCGGAAGTTAGCGAATCGTGAGCCCGTTGCTCGTTTAACTTTTCTGTCGCCTCACCCATCCGATCTAAAATTCGCGTCTCGGTATCCTTTGCCTCCTGAGATCTGAAAACTTGCTCCCAATCTGAGCCCTGCACGGCCTTATCAAAACTCTCTGTTATCTTCTGAAATTTGTCCTGTAATTTTGATTGCTCCTTAGAAATCTCTTGGAATTCTTTATCCAATCCTTCTTTATCCTTTTCATCCATTGGCTTCCAATCCTCCTGGCTCTTTGCCTCGAGGTTTTGCTGTTTGTTCTTCAAAGACTCTGTTTTTTCAGCAAGTGCTTCCTGCTGCTCACGTATTTCTTTTAATGAGTTCTGAAACTTCTCCGATGCTTGCATCGCACCTTGATCAAAGTTCTCTTGCCATTGATCCATGGAACGCTCCACCTCTTTAGAAAGAATTCCCAATTGATTCATTAAAGACTCAAGCTCCTTGATTGCCTTTTCCTCTTGTCCATTTGCAATCATCTCCTGGATTTCAGCAATCCGCTCTTCTAAGGCCTCACTCTCGCTTAACTGTTCGTCTAAAGCCTCTCGATTGAGCATTTCGTCCTGGGGACCTTGGGGTAAATTTTTGATTTTATTTTGCAAATCTTCAATCTTAGATAGTAGATCTTCAAAGGCCTTTTGAATCTTTTCGGAGCTTAATTTTTCTTTTCCATCTCGCAACTTCTGAATGAGGTCTCCAAGACTCTTTCGACTTTCATCCAGGCCTTGCGTGCTTGACTGAAGGTCTCCAGCCTTTTCTCGAAAGATCAAAGAAAGCCCATACAAAATCTGTTTTTCTGTTTCTTTAATCAATTCCGGAAGCAAACTCATTCGACCAGATTCAATCAGCTCATTCTCGATCCGCTGAGACAAACGTTTGAGTTCTTCAACATATACCGCGATCAATCCTTCGCCCATATCTTCCGAGTAGCTGAGAGATTTCAATCGAGCAGGAAGCTCCGAAAAAATTCTTTGATCCTCGTTCGTCTCTATCAAATCACCCAATATATGAACCCATTCGTCTACAAGCGCCCTCAAATTCTGAATCCTCTGCTCGCGCATAAATTCTTCGTCAGCATAATACACAGTTAGCGGTAAGGATTCCGTCTCCAGGCGATCGTCTTTAACCTTTAGAATAATTTCATGCTTACCGCCCTTCCATTCTTCCATACTCAACAAATAATCCATGCGAAAATGTTTAGAATGAACCTCTGATTCTGACAAAACTTCGTCGGCTTCCTCAAAGCGATGCAAAAGTCTAAAAGACCGAAGCCGAATATCGTCCGACGCCAAAAGTTGGATGTTTAGTGACTTTTTATTTTCAACTTTAACAACGGCACTCGGAATGAGTTCGTCGCCCTCGAGGACGAACAATACTGCCTTGGGCGCTTCGTCGGGTATCGCAAGCAGAGGAAACTTTGCGGAGCGATGCCAGAGACTGCCCACCGCGTACTGAGCATTTTTTTCAACTTCCCATTCACAATATTCATTACAAATTTTATAGGTCCAAGGGCCACCTTCCTCTTGAACATAAAAAAAGCTTTGCCAAATTCCAAAGTCAGGAGCGGTAAAGCGAATCTTGGAACCGCTAACGACATTTAAGCTTCCAGACTTATGCGTCCAATCTGCCTCAGCATACGGAAGTCTCTCCTCGTAGGAGCTCATACTCCACGCCTCGACACGACCTGGTAGATGATAGACTCTTTGTCCGGTTACTGAACTAACCGCCAAAAGACTTAAAGCTCCAACAATAAGAACCCCAACGTCCAAAACGCGGGGGCGAATCTCAACAAAATACGCGCCCAACCGCTTTGACCAAATATCGATATGCGCTTTCTCAAACTCCGCCATCACCGATTCAGATTTTAAAAGAAAGGCCGCAGCTGTCGTAAGCTCAGTTTTAAATTGTTTCTGACTCTCAAAATAATCTGATTCCTCTTCGATACGCGAAGCTGCTCCCATTAAATCAGACGAAAAAAGAGTTTTTCTTGCCCGCCACAAAACTAACCCAGCAATAATTGAAACGATCCCAATCTTTAACGACGGCCAAATCACGCTCAATGAATGGGCGGCCTTTATATAAATCGAATAAAATTCAAGATTCTCAAGCAGCTGATAGCTAACGGCTCCGGTTAATAACAGCCAACCCAACAACCTTAAGGCAGCATAGAATTCCAAGCGCTTCTTTTGGCGCCCCAGATATTGTTTCAGCTGAGAACTCATGTGATTTTAATATTTTACCTGAGAAGCTCAGGCCTGGCGACTGCCTTCCAGCTTGGGATAACGCGCTTTGCTCAAGATTTCGTCCAAACGGACCCGCTCCTGAAGTTCAAGCCTTGGAAGCTCCCCAAATTCTGTCAAAAATGTCCTCAAAATGGAATCTGCCTCTCGAGCTTTTTTGAACGCCAGAATGGCGGGGAGGCTCGTTCTCCAAACCTGCTCGGCCAGCTCCTTTTGTTCGAACTTCAAAGCCAATTCTGTGAGCTGAAATTGCAACTGAACAAGCCAGGGATTGGCCTCACTAATCTTCCGAATAAGTCTTCCTGCCTCTTCAAACTTTTGAGCTTTTAACGATTCGCAACTTCTGTAGAAATCTCGCAGCTCTCTTCCACTAAGATCAACATCAAAAAAATTCCGTTTGCGAAACCTATAAAGATAAATCCCCAACCCGACGAGCAAACCGAAACCAAAGCCTGCTAAATGGGTCGCATAGGCTACCGGTTTGGGCTCCAACCAAACATGCATCGCCAAGCCGGAAGCCTGCATAAGTAGCCAGAAGTAAATCAAGTAGCGAAGAGGTACAAAAAAACTCGCGGGCGTGTTCGGTAGCGGAATGAGCAAGAATAGTAATCGAATCTTAGCTCGGGGAAACATCGCCATCGCCGCTCCCATCATTACAGCCACCGACCCAGAAGCCCCGACGATCGGAAGAGATCGATCCGCTTGAAAAATAAATTCTGGCATTACGGCAAAAGCTCCGCCCAAAAGACTTAGAAGTAAAAATCCTGCAGAACCCAACGCGTTTTCTAAGATCCACCCAAAAACAATGAGGTACCACATATTTGAAAGTAAATGCATCGCCGAAGCATGGAAGAGTTGATAGCTAAAAAATTTCCAATAGGGATTGTCTTCAGCAGGAACAATCGCCATCGCATAAGTCATAGTCGTTTGCCATGAAGTCAGTTCTCCTGTTCGGAGCCCCTCCAACTCATGCATACTCAAACCAAAAAAAATCAGACTCGCAAGAGCTAGCCAGCAAAAGCAAATGACTGGAAATCGAAAGTACGGGAGATTGGATCCCACGGGAAGAAACATAGTTACCCATCGGATAATGGTCAGTCTTCTTAAGTCTGGAGCTATGCGTTAGATTGCTTCAAGCTTGGAAACTGATTTAAAGAAGAGCAGAAAAGAACTGCCAAAGCGCGTTAGATTTTGTCCCAATCAAGCTCCATGACATTTTTTAAATTTTTTCCCTGAACCACAAGTGCAAGGATCATTGCGTCCTATTTTCTGATCATTCCGAATTGTCTCAGGTTTGGGAAAACTTGAATCAAAATAAAACCATTTTCCCTCATGCTTTTTGAACTCGGCAATTTCGCGATGAAAGCGTTTCTCGAAATCCCGTTCATAAATTACTGTAAAATCGATAACGGTCTTATCGGATTTTTCATCGACAGAATCTACTTTGAGGCCATGCCATTTAGAATTCTTGCTCCACTCTTCAACGGCCTGACGCTGAATCTGTTCCTTTGTTTCGGGATGGTGGGACTCTAAAATAAAATCGACATCTCCCTTGGTGAAACATTCATATCGCTTCTCTAGTAAGGACTTTGCTGACTCGGGCCATTCAGTACTCATTTAAACTTCCTCTTACGCTAAAAATTTTGATCAACATATATCTCAAATCAACGCGCTGCGTTATCAAATTCGACCTAAGTTAGCCAAAAAACTGATGACGCAGACTAGGGCCTTCCCTGTAGATTGAACAGTGGAGGGGAAATTTATGGAGATCATTTGGGGCGGCCTATTTTTAATGCTAACAGGACAATTTTTTCAGGATCCGATGAATTGGAACGCGGACGAGCGCTTCAATCCGCCAATTAAAGAAGTTTACGTACCTTACGGGTTTGACGATAACGACTTGGCACAGGTCATTATTGAAGTTGAATTTAAAGACACCTGCGAAGAAATCGGACGAGCAGCCATCATTCCGCACGACCAAGAACCCAATGTCCTTATGGTCTATATCGAAGCTCATAAACGAGAGGGCTTCTGCCTTCAAGTTCTCAATCGCCAAATTAAAGTAGTCGATGTTGGTATCTTGCCTGAAGGTAACTACAAGATTCGTTCCTATAATGAACTCTCGCGCGAGTTTTCAGATCTTCGCGTAAGACAGGCAAAAAGTTCAAGAATTGACGACAACACCTATGCGCCAGTCGACAGCATGATTATTCAAAAAGATCCCCTTGGACTTCGACGAATGATTACCTTGTCGGGAACTTTTACGAACACTTGCCTTGATATCGAAAGCATAACAATCGCCAAAACACGAAATAATCTGATTGAGGTCTTGCCGGTCGTTAGAATGAATGAGGGTGATTGCCAAGAAAAGGACACTCCTTTCTTGGTTCACCAGGCAATCCCAGACTTTGAAGGGGAGCGCGAAATCAAAACAGGTCGGTATTTGTTTCATATCCGCACCATGAATGGCGGATCATTTAATAAGGTCGACTACCTCGTTATGAATCCGGATGATCGTATAATTCCCGATTGACAGATGAAGGGATAAACGAGATTTCATGAGCCATGAAATACTGGCTCATGAAAAATGAGGTCAGCGACTACTGCATCGACGATCTCGCTAAAGATAAATCTACAGCCTGGACGGGCGTTCGAAATTATCAAGCCCGTAATTTTATGCGTGATGAAATGGCCCCGGGCGATCTCGGTATTTTTTATCATAGCAATGCGGAGCCCTCGGGCGCTGCGGGCATTCTTCGTATCCAAGGTCCGGCTATCGCCGATGAGACTCAGTTTGATAAGAAGTCCAAGTACTTTGATGCGAAAGCCACAAAAGAGAAGCCTCGTTGGTTTTGCCAAGTCGTCAAATTTAGATCGAAATTTAAGCGCGTTGTATCTATTCAAGAAATGCGGGACAACAAAGCATGCAAGAACATGCTTATTTTGCGCCCAGGCAATCGATTGTCGATTACTCCACTGTCAAAGCAGGAATTTGAAGTAATCTGTAAAATGTCGGAGGAATAAAATTCCGACTATTTATTCTCCGCGGCTCGCTTTTCTTGGTATTTTTTCACAAGTTCTTCTTGCTTCTGACGAGGTACAGGTGCGTACTTCGAAAACTCCATCGTAAAGGTAGCCTTACCCTGGGTAGAAGAACGAATGTCATTCGCATATCCAAACATTTCCGAAAGTGGAACCTCCGCCGTAATCGTTGCAATCGTATTCTCAGAGGTACTGCCCTGAATCATGCCTCGCCGTTGATTCAAGCCGCCCAGCACGGAGCCCTGAAATTCTTCAGGGGTTTCACATTCAACTTTCATAATAGGCTCAAGGATAACCGGATTGGCTGTCGGATAAGCCTCACGAAAGGCTGCCATCGCACAAATTCTAAAAGCCATTTCGGATGAATCCACTTCATGGAAAGCTCCATCTTGAAGTCGAAAGCGTACGTTGACGACCGGGAAGCCAATCAAGCTTCCCTTTTGAACCTGCTCGGCAAATCCCTTATCAACGGCGGGAATAAACTCTCGAGGAATTCTTCCTCCCACGATTTCATCCACGAATTCATAATTTTGCTCTCCTGGCTCAATCAAACCAACAATTTTTGCAAATTGTCCCTGACCACCTGTTTGCTTTTTGTGCGTATAATCGAATGTCGTTGCTTTTGTAATCGTCTCTCGATACGCCACCTGAGGCATGCCTGTTTCACATTCAACTTGGTACTCTCGCTTCAACCTTTCAACATAAACTTCCAGATGAAGCTCGCCCATACCCGCTATCAAGGTTTCATTACTTTCCGGATCGAGACTAACTTTAAACGTAGGATCTTCTTTTGAAAACCGATTCAAGCCTTTCGAAAAATTATTGACCATCGATTTCTCTTTTGGTTTTACGGCCAACTTTACAACCGGATCCGGAACAAACATCTGAGTCAGCGAATAACGAATGTCTTCATTACAAAAAGTATCACCCGTATAACAATCGATACCAAACATGGCGACGATGTCCCCGCCTTCACAAGAATCGATGTCCACCATTTTATCGGCATGCATACGAACCAGCCGACCTACTTTAACGCGATTGTCCCGCTGGACATTGTAAATAAACTCACCCTTCTTGAGAGAGCCTTGATACACACGTAGGTAAGTCAATTGTCCGTATCGACCGTCCTCCAACTTAAACGCAAGGCCAACGAATGGCTTATCCGATTCCGCAGACAGCGTAACTTGCGCCTCCTTATTTTCTTGGTCAAAAGCAATATTCGTTCTCTCTCTCGGAGAAGGCAAAAATGTTGCGACGGCATCCAACAAGAGTTGAACGCCTTTATTTTTATAAGCCGAACCGCAATAAACTGGTACGATTTTCAAAGCAATGACGGCCTTTCGAGTTGCCGCGATAATTTCGTCATTGGTGACGGCTTGACCGTTCAAAAACTTCTCCGCAATTTCGTCATTAACGTCAGCCAGCGTTTCGATCATTTTCTCTCGATACTCTGAAGCCTGAGCCTTTAGATTGTCAGGAATTTCTTCTTCACGAATGTTTTCTCCATTGTCACCGTCAAAGAAGAACGCCTTCATTTTAATCAAATCCACAGAACCCTGATGCTGATCTTCAAGACCAATGGGAATTTGATACATAACAGAATTCAATCCCAACTTTTCGCGGAGCATATCTTTAACACGAAAAGGATTGGCCCCCTGCCGGTCTAATTTATTAACAAAAGCCAATCGTGGCACACCATAGCGCTTCATCTGTCGGTCAACAGTAATCGACTGTGACTGAACACCCGCAACGCCACACAAAACCAGAACCGCGCCGTCCAGAACTCTGAGAGCACGTTCCACCTCGATCGTAAAGTCCACGTGACCGGGCGTATCAATGATGTTGATATTGTAATCACCCCATTCACAAAAAGTAGCGGCTGATTGGATCGTAATGCCTTTTTCACGCTCCAAGTCCATATAATCCATGGTCGCACCAATACCCGACTTACCCTTTACCTCTTCGATTCGATGAATTTTTCCCGTATAAAACAGAATTCGCTCGGTAAGGGTGGTCTTTCCGGAGTCAATATGAGCAGAAATTCCAATATTTCTGATCCGATCGATTCGATCTAATTTAGTTTTCTCAGATTTTTGCTGCGCTACTGACATGTCTATACTCTTTCCGTTTCTTTCTGATTTAAGGGATTCGCATTAATAAGGATTCGTAACATTTACCGCAATTGGTAGTCGTCATTCAAGCCCAAGAGCCCGAATTCTGTCAAAGTCATAGGGCCTCCAAATCCCTAAAATCATGGCATTTTTGAGGTATTTCGAAATTCCGCTCAAGTAATGGTGACGCCCCGCCGAAAGTGGCTTTAGGAGTGATTGATTATGGTTGGTAATATTGGAAGCAATCTTGGAATACTAAATAACCTTCTAAAGACTCAGAAGAAGCTTAGAGACAGCTTTTCGGCTCTATCCACTGGCCAAAGTGTCACTTCAAAAAGCGACCCCGCTGGATTAGCGATTGCCTCCAGCCTTCAGACGCAATCTTCAAGTCTATCAACCGTGAATCGAGGCATCGATTATACTCAGTCCGCGCTGACAACGGCTGAAGGCGGACTCGGCGAAGTTCGAAACAACTTGCAACGCATGCGCGAGATAGCGCTTCAGGCTTCCAATGGAACCTTAAGCCAATCGGATCGATCCAATCTACAAAATGAATTTGAACAACTTCAAGAGAACGTAAACAGCTTGGCTCAAAACACCAAATTCGGAAGCACTTCGCTTCTCGATGGAAGCTTCTCACAACAAGTTCAAACCGGCGCCAACGCAGGAGAAAATCAAACCGTCACCGTTGATGGCGTCTCGACCACCGATCTCGGAATCGCCGATGAAGGCGTTGCCACCCAAGCTTCTGCGCAAGATGCCCTATCAGCCATTGATTCAGCTCTTGAGCAAGTGAACTCGGCCTCAGCCAGCATAGGCGCCCAACAGAATGCTTTAGAATTTCGATCCAACGCCAATGCGGTTCAACAAGAGAACCTAGCCGCTGCGCAGTCTCAAATCGCTGATACCGATTATGCTTCGGAACTTTCAAATTTGAGTAAGCAAAAGTTTTTACAACAAGCGCAGATCGAAGTTTTGAAGGCTCAGCAGAAATCGGCGGCCTCCTTAAGTCAGCAATTTTTTGGCGGGCTCGGCAAAAAATAGAATTATTTTTTAAGCGGCTGAAGCAAACTTGCTCCGACATCCTTCGCTACTTTACGTTCGAGTTTGACCCAACCGAAGCGTACAAGGCCTCCGATTAAGAACATTTTTATGCCGTGGCCAACGCCGCAAAACAATATCGCCGCTCCGATAGAGGGGGGCTCAGATCGATTAAGGAGAAGGGCTTGAGCATCGGCGATTCCAATCATTATCGTAATTAGCTGCGTTGGAAGTCCAGCCAAAGCTCCGATGAAGGTCGCAAACTTTCCATATTGACGAATGGCAGCTTCTGCAGATTCCCAAAGATTTTGAACACCCAAAAAATTAACAATGTAATGAATGTCACGGGCTGGAAAAAATCTACCAATTTCATAGGCAACCAAGTTATTGGCCATCACCGCCAAAACAAAACAACCGATAAACAGCATCCATCGCCTTGGAGTTATCGTAATGGCTGCACACGTCAAAAGAATGCTCGGAATAATGATGACAAAAGCATCTAAGAATAACAGTAAGGTCAAAAAAATTGGTAGCCGTCGCGACTCACGATGAGCTCGAGCAAATCGAATCCAAGCGATCAAAATCTTCTTTTCGCCATGCCGAATACGCATCATCAAATGAGACCAAAATCTCCTGCGGCGATTGTTATTTGAATTTGATTTCAGCATAAATTAGGGACGCTTCCAAAAAGTAGCCCTCTTTGAATAAATTCACGAGAAAATTTAATAAGGGATTCGCTTTGCGCAAACGCAAACAAACGCTAGGTTTTGAACATCTATGAATTGGCTAATAATATCAGGAACCAACCGTCCGCAATCCAATACCTTAAAAGTCTCGAATCACCTCGCCGGCCTCTTAAAAACAAATCTTAGGGATCAAAATGAAAATGTAGCAGTCCTTGATTTACAGAATCTTCCCCTCGAGATTTTTGCTCCCAGCGCCTATGCCAGCAAGCCCAGTTCATTTGATTCGTTTCGAGAGGCCGTTTTGAAAGCCGATGCTGTCATTAGCGTTCTCCCAGAATACAATGGCTCGGCTCCCGGTGTTTTCAAGTATTTTTTGGATATGCTTCCGTTTCCACAAAGCTTACAAAAAATTCCATGTGCTTTTGTTGGGCTGAGCTCAGGTCGATTTGGAAGCCTACGTTCCGTCGAACATATGCAGCAAATTTTTGGTTACCGCAACGCTTTTATCTTCCCCGAACGGATTTTTATTCCCGCCGTGGATAAAAGCATCGACGAAAACGGAAAGCCAAAGGAGGATTTCATTCAGCAGCTTATGGAACAAATGATGATCGGCTTCATCCTCTTTACAAGAAGCTTAAGAAAGCCAAGCTAAGCAATTGTAACTTCTTTGCAGGCATAAACATCCTGGATCGCGTGCAGCAAAGCCACACCATCTTTCATCGGGCGCTGGAAAGCTTTTCGCCCACTAATCAGTCCCATCCCACCGGCTCTCTTGTTAATGACAGCCGTCGTAATCGCGTCTTTGAAATCATTCGCACCACTCGCCCCGCCCGAGTTAATCAATCCGACTCGACCCATATAGCAATTGGCAACTTGAAATCGAGTCCATTCGATCGGATGGTCTGGACATAGCTCGGTATAAACCTTGTCATGCGTCTTTCCAAACTTAAGGGCTTTGAAGCCGCCATTATTTTCGGGCATTTTTTGCTTGATGATGTCCGCTTCTATGGTCACGCCCAAATGATTAGCCTGAGAACTCAAATCCGCCGCCAAATGATAGTCAACTTTGTCCGTTTTGAAGGCGGGATTTCGAAGATAACACCAAAGAACTGTAAACATTCCCAACTCATGCGCCCTTCGAAAGGCCAAGGAGACTTCCTGAATTTGCCGTCGAGATTCAGGCGAGCCGAAATAGATCGTCGCACCTACCCCAGTGCAGCCCATATCGTAGGCAGCCTCCACTTGGGCAAAAAACACCTGATCATGCGCATTGGGATAACTCAGAAATTCGTTATGGTTAAGCTTTAGCAAAAATGGAATTTTATGGGCGTATTTTCGAGCTACCGAGCCCAAAACCCCATAAGTCGATGCCACGGCATTACATCCTCCTTCAATTGCTAAACGAACGATATTCTCGGAATCGAAGTATTCAGAGTTAAGCGCAAAAGATGCCCCCGCAGAATGCTCAATGCCTTGATCAACTGGAAGTATTGAGAGATAGCCAGTGCCACCTAAACGCCCATGATTAAAAAGGCCCTGCAAAGCCCCCAAAACTCTGAGGTTTCGGTCACTTGCAAGCCAAACTCGGTCTACAAAATCCGGGCCTGGCAGATGCAGATCTTTGGCTGAAATGCCTTTACAGCGATATTCAAGCAAACTAGCCTCCGATTCGAGGATATTTTGAATATCTTTAATACCAGAAATTTTATTGATCATCGTCTGAGTCTTATCTAAAACGCAGGCTTGCTGAAATAGTTTTTTGGAAAAACCAATTGATTCCCGCGGGCTAGCTTGGACAGTCCAAGACGGGGGCAGAAAACGGAAAGATTATGAAATCAGGACGAAGTGTTACTAAAAAATTTAGAGTCCAAAGAAGACTCAATTGCGATTTGCCAGGACTAGGTAAGCCAGGAGCCTTGGACCGACGCCCCTATGGACCAGGCCAGCACGGCAATTCTCGACGAAAACCCTCCGAGTACGGCCTTCGGTTAATGGAAAAGCAAAAGCTTTTGGCCCACTACCAGCTTCGTGAACGACAGCTTCAAAGATTCGTTCGTGATTCAAATCGAGCTGGCGTTAACTGGATTGAGGAGCTTTCTCGGCGGTTAGAGATGCGTCTTGATAATTTGGTTTTCCGATTTCAAATGGCGCCATCCGTTCGGGCAGCTCGACAAATGGTTCGACACGGCCACATCCAAGTGAATGGTAAAACAGCAAGCATCGGCTCCATGGTGCTTAAAGTCGGCGATGAAGTATCAGTCAAAGAGGCTGCTAAAGAACATACATCTGTTTTGCAAACCCAAAGCACCCCACGACTGGATTTGCCAAGTTACTTAGAGAAGAATGAAGCCTTGAAGGGTAAAATTGTTGCCGAACCAACAACGGCAGATGTCCCATTCAATTATCAAGATCGCTTGATTGCTGAGTATTATGCGACAAGAGGTAAGAAGTAGTCTTAACGAAAATTTTAATTCAATTGTAAAGCGGGTCTATCTAGACCCGCTTTTTATTTCGCAGTCCCTATCTTTCGTGAAAGTTGAAACAAAAAATATTCGGCTTGAATGCGGTGATTTCAGCGGAGCTTCAACTCAAAGGTTTCCCATTCAGTTTGAAAGTCAAAATTTGGGATTTGTTGAAGCCTTAGATTTTGAATCGAAAACTACAAAAAAGGCCCTTCAAAATCTGTCCCAAACCCTCGGCGCTTTGGAAAACGGGGAGGAACTTGGTCTTAGCGCAAAATCTAAAATCCTCACTTCTTTTGAAGCGTGGGTAAAAGAACGCCCGGACTTTAACTGGATCGGAATCTATCGTCGTGATCCAATCAAACCTCAAGAGTTGATCGTGTCGGCCTTCATTGGGGAACCGACGCCACATATTCGCATTCCACTTGATCGTGGAATTTGTGGCGCTGCCATTTATGAAGGGCGAAGTTTGAATATTCCAAATGTCAAAAGCGATGCTCGCTATCTCTCCTGCAGCTTAAAAACTAAGAGCGAGCTGGTGGTTCCCATTTTCAATCAGCTCAATGAAGCGGTCGCAGAAATTGATATTGATTGCGCTAGCGCCAATGGGTTTGATGCTCTGACCCAACAAGAGTTTGAATCATTAGCTAAAGAGTTCTCAGTTTTCTTCTGATGGATCGTCAGGCGACTCTTCCTCAATAGGCTTTGAGTCAGTAGTCAGTCAGGTAGATGGAATCAAGAGTCGCTTGCCGGGCCAAATCGTATTTCGCCTCAGTTTATTATGCCGCTTGATATCCCCAATTGATGTTCCGTATTGCTGCGAAATACTCCATAAGGACTCTCCTGACTGAACCACATGAACCGTTGGACTTGCTAAGTCACTATCCACTTTGGTTGCGACGCGAACTGAAGCGGGCCCACTCCGGCCGGATGACGGAACAACGATCTCCTGACCTACGAAAACCCGATCACTCGATAGGTTGTTGGCATTTTTAATTTCGTAAAGACTAAGCCCAAACCGATTTGCAATCGCCCAAAGATTATCCCCTCTCCGAATGCGATAGGTTGTCTCCACACCATCAGACACCGAAAGAGGTTTTCGAGGCACAGCAGCCTTCCGAACCGTAGGTCTCGATTGAACAGCTTTCTGTTCGTAAGCCTTTTTGATTTCTGTACCCTGTGGAACAGGCAATAAAAGAGTTTGGCCTAGTCGAAGAGAGCGAGCCGACTTAATTTTATTCAACCGCATAATCTCTGACTGGGGGATCCTGTAATGACGAGCAATTTGAGAAATGGTATCGCCCCGACGAATCGTATGAGACGCATATTGAAATAATTCAGCCGGGCCCAAATTATTGTACGCCTCAATGAACTCTTGAGATCTCCCATAAGGAACGCGAAGCTCATACTCCTTAATATGGGGTGGCGTTACCGGATGATTGAGTTCTGGATTGAGTCGGACTAAGTCATCTAGCGAATAACTTGTTTTATTAGTCAAAGTTTTTAAATTAACGGGCTTACGCAAGATAATTTTGTCGTATGACAGTGGGTCTTGGTAACTGATGTCGTTAAATCCATACTTTCCAGGCTCTTTTGCTATCAAAGCCGCAGCAATAAGTTTGGGCACATAGTTCTTGGTTTCGTTCTTCAAGTAGCTATGCTTTGTGAGCTCCCAGAAATCTTCGGTTTGATAACGGTTGATGGCACGAGTTACTTTACCTTGCCCCGCATTGTAGGCGGCGGCCGCCAATTTCCAATCTTGAAACTTATCATAGAGATCCTTCAAATGTCTGGCCGCTGCAATCGTCGCCTTTTCAGGGTCTCGTCTCTCATCTCGCCAAAAATCTACTTGCAAACCATAAAGTCGACCGGTGCTGTAAATAAACTGCCAGTAACCTGCAGCTCGAGCGCGTGAGTAAGCTTTATGATTAAACCCTGACTCAATCATCGCTAAGTAAACAAGATCCTCTGGAAGGCCGTGCTCCCTTAGAATTTTTCTCATGAAAGGAATGTATCGACCGGAACGCTCCAGCCAAATGCCATACCACTTGCGACCCCGTCCTTGAAAATAGTTGATCCATGTCTCAACTTTTGGATTGCGAACGATTGGAATATCAAAGCGAGGAAGCTCCCCCTTTGATTTCGCCTCCAACTCCTCCTCAAGAATGACGGGATTTTCTAAATCGTTTTCTGTCCAAATGCTGGATTCTTGAACCGCAACCGAATTTGATTTGCTCGAACAGGCCTGCAAAAAGAAGCCAGCCACGCCGAGCACCAAAAGACCCAAAATCCTGATGTTTATCACCTTCTTATTCTAGGAAGCCTTGTCAAAAGGGTCAATAAGCCGCTGAATATTTAGCCCCGGAAAACTCTCGCGATTTCCCAATCTGAGACTATTTGGCGCCCTCCCTTAATGTTCAAACGAATGAGCCCATTAATTTTATGTGATTCAGCTGCTCCGCCGCAATTCTGACTTTAGCGCAAAGCAATATCTCAAATCTTGCAAGGTCCTGTTGAGTCGTCTGACAAGCTTAGCGATTAAGTAACAAACTGGGCATCAAGGCCCAAACACAGGCTGCTGTGCACGCTGTTTCTACTTTTAAAATTGGAGTCGGAAAATGTAAGCTTTGAAAACCAGATTCATAAATTTTGCTACGCTCTTCTGCAGTCCATCCGCCTTCGGGGCCAACCAATAGTAAGAAATCGCGTGGCTCGCCCAGATCAAAGTATACACCTGTCTCAGAATTAACTTCGTCCAAAACGATTCGATTTTTTACACATAGATCTAGAATCTTATTCAGAGATAGGCTTGAAATTTTTAGGGGCCGCGCTCTACCGCATTGACGAGCGGACTCGATGCTAAATTTGTCCCAATCTTCAAGTTTCTCCAGCCTCTTTTTTGCAGCTTGACTGCGGCCCGCTGCAAAAAAAATTAACTCCTCAACACCCAATTCCGAGACCGCCGCCAAGACTTTTTTGGCCACACTGGTATCGGGCAATCCTAATGCTATACGTATGCGATGGCGGGCTGGTTCCATTTCAATGACCTCTGAAACCTTGAGGGCCTTATCTTTAAAGCTTGCTCTTGCGACTTGCCCTTTTCGATTGAATAACTCGAGAATTTCGTCTCCCTTCCCACGTCGAACAGACTTAAAATAATGAAGTTCGGATTTGGGAAGCTCCAAGCACTTGCCAGGCTCAAAGTCTTCGTCCACATAAAGGCGGATCATCGAGCTAAGTTTAACAGCTTCTCCATATCTTTCTAGACCAAAGAAGGGGCTGATCGTAGAGTTTCAGGGTGAATTTAAAGCGCCTCTTCCATGACTCCCCATCGCTTTTCTTAGTGCCCTTGGGAGGCCTTTCCGAAATTGGAATGAATATGATGGCCCTGGTTCATCGCGGCCGCTGCATGGTGATTGATTGCGGTGTGAGCTTTCCGGATGCGTATTTACCAGGGGTGGATCTTATCATGCCAAAAATTGATTTTTTTCACGAATACGACATTGATGTGGATGCTCTCGTTTTGACTCATTCGCACGAAGATCACCTTGGCGCCGTCGGTTACCTTCATCATAAGATCGGTAGTCCGCCGATTTATGGCACGGACTTTACGTTAGCGATGCTGGAACCTCGAATGAAAGAGGCTGGCAAATATCCCGAAAAGAAAATTAATAAAATCACACCAGGGAAGAAGTTCAAAGCTGGAGTATTTGAGATTGAACCACTGCGCGTTACCCACAGTTTAGTGGACTGCGTCGGTTTGGCTATCCAAACGCCTCAAGGAATGCTCGTGCATACTGGTGATTTTAAGATTGATCACGATCCTATTGATAATTGGCAGTTTGATGAGCAACGCTTTAGAGAACTTGGAGATCAAGGTGTTCGGCTTTTGATGTCAGATTCAACTAATGTCGAAAGTCCTGGCTGGAGTCTGTCGGAAAAAGCCCTGAGTGAATCCCTCGAGCAACTTATTGGCTCCGTTAAGACGGGGAAAATCATAGTCAGCTTATTTTCGTCCAATATCCATCGCATTCAAATTTTAATGGATATAGCTGCCAAAGTTGGGCGGCGCTTAATGCTCTGTGGTCGTTCGGTATTAAGCAATGTGGATCTCGCTCGGCAGCACGGACATTTGAGTTATGATTGGTCGCAATTGATTACGTCTCGAGAAATTGACGATATCCCTTCCAACAAAATCATGGTTTTGTCCACGGGAACACAGGCCGAAGCTCGCTCAGCACTTTCTAAAATGAGTCACGGCACGCATCCTGATGTTGATATCGACGAAGGCGATACGATCATTTTTTCATCCCGACATATTCCTGGAAATGAAAAGCGCATTTCACTTCTGATGAACAACCTGCATCGGTTGGGCGCCAAGGTCATTGATTTTCGTGATGCCTTTGTCCACGTATCGGGTCACGCGCGACAGGATGAGCTCAAAACCATTTTTGAGTGGGTTCGTCCTCAAAACTTTTTACCCGTGCACGGTGAGTATCGAATGCTATGCAAACATTATGAACTTGCGAAGAACACTATCCCAAACACAAAGACTTTTGTGGCTGAGAATGGCGATGTTGTTGAGCTTTCCGATAAAGTTTTTCGAAAGTTGGCAGAACGTGTGACGGCAGGAAAGTTATTCTTGGATGAAGCTCGAAATCTTGTGCCAGAAGAAACGATAAAGTTTCGACGAAAGATGGGATCGCAAGGCATAGTGCTGGTAAGTGCCGTTGTCAGACGCAAGGATTTTAAGCCTCTTATGCGGCTTGAACTTGAAAGCTTAGGCCTACCTGGCGAAATCGATTGGATTGAATTAGAGCAAAGCCTTGAGGAACTTTTGTCCGAGTATAGGGGCGACTCAGATGTAGACTTTGAGTCCCTTGAAGAGGAGATCAGCCTTCAGGTCAAACGCTATCTAAGACGAGAAAATGGACTAAAACCCGTAGTAATTCCTCATATTTATGCGGTTTGACGCGTCCCAACAAAATCTTAACTTTTTATTTTGACAATCTGCGCCATCGGTCATATTTACAGGGAACAAGTTATTAAGAGTTTGGGCCTGGCGCCAAAAGATCTCAATCCCCTCCCCTCCGATTTCTCAAACGCTAGGCCCAATTTTTTTGTCCTCAAACTTTTTCAACAAAACATCCAGATAAAAAACAAGATCTCTTTATCGAGATCAGTTTTGAATTTTTAAATGAATTTAACCAAAAATCAGACGAGAATTTTCGGGCTTACGGGGATCGACAAAAGCGTAAGATTTATCCGCTTCGAACTTAAGGGGTTGCTGCTCGCGATACATCCAGTGTTGGTAGCGCTTGAATTTTCTTCCATTGGGGAGCACAACTTCAAATTGAAAGCTATAGGTCGGCACCCAGTTTTGCATAAATTTCATTATGCTAAAGGCGATATTAAGAACCATCTTGAGATCCCATTCCCTGATTCCTAAGTCGCCATCCATATGTCCCATCTGACTCCCGATAATTTTAACCTCAACGACCTTCCCCATTTGGATAAGCTGCTTCTGTCTATCTGACCATTTGCTTAGCAAAACTCTTTGAACCATGATTGCAACGGCACAAACCGTAATGGAGACGCCAGTAGAAATTGCTAAATTAAACAGACTTTCAAAGACACTTACGAACTCCATATATCTCCAGGTCTTGAGCAGCTCAACGATTATCTGAAGACCAAGGAAGGCGATGCCGGTTACGATAGCTGCCTTATTGAGATTCGCGCACACTTCCTTTACTTGCTTAAGGGAGGGCGCCCGTAGCTCTGGTTCGACCAATGCTGTCATGAATATATATTTTATCTCGAATTCTAAATACGGGAACTCCCCGGAAAAACCTTGGGATTCCAAAGGCTAGGGCAGAAATCTCTGACTTCTAATCCACCGGTACCGGGAGACAAGCAATAGAAAGAACAAAAACACCACTGGCATGGAACCTAATGGAGTCATCGCACACGAATTCGTTCCCCCAAAGGCCGCAGCTAAACTTCGAGTCTTCACGGGTGAATCACAAAGGGCTGCAGGATTGGTATCGCTATACTGTCCGGAAGTATCGACTACCAAAACGCGAACGCAAATATCCTGATTATTTTCGATGGGAGCGATCACATGTTTTCCCAAAGACCCAGAGCTGGGAAGAACCGTAGGAGATGTGAGACTTCGACTGCCGACTCCCGTTACAGTTCGGGACCAGGCGACTTTCTCAATATCTGAAGTAGGGAGAGTGTCGAGATCCGAAGCGGTATAACTAAAATAAACTTGAACTTCGCGGATATCATCCGAACTAAGATTGGTCGAAAAGTAGACATGGATACTTTGATCGCCAGCACCGAGTCGAAATCCTGTCACAGCTTTTGGCGGAGGATCATAACTAAATGTCGCACCCAAACGTGCGGTCTGGGAACCATCTAGAACTTCTTTGGGTTGAGCGAATATCGTGATGCCCTGATCGCCATTCTTGGAAATCGACAATTCGCTAGCTGTAATTTGAATATTTTGAGCCGTATCCTTCGTAAGATACAGCGACTTGATCAATCGTCCCTTTTCAAAATCCAAACCACCAGAATCTCCCTTCGGGTCCGCATCCGGATCATAACGAATCTCAACTTTAACCTCACGATCCGAAATCAATCCAAAACTCAACGGTTGTGAGCTGGTCAGAGTCGATCCAGGCGAAACCGAAAACTCAAGCGAAGGCCCCTTCGTTAAAAGACTAACTCCTGAGCTCTCGCTTAGACCATAAACATACTGATCATTCTTGGTAGAAAGCCATTCGGATCCCATTACGCTGCCAATAGAAGAAGATCCATATACTGCCTCACCCCTATCTTCATCGTCGCCGAAAACATTACTCGGTAGCGACGAACTGAAGGAAGCCATCGGCAAAGTTAGCAATTGGTCGGCATCTGGATTGAGCACACTATCAAAATAATTAAGCCCCATAAAAAAGGAGAGGTAATCGGTTTCACTTAAGCGATAGGCGGCAATAGCCGCTCCCGCAGCTCCCATGCCGATACTAAAATCACCCGATAAGCTCGTTGGCAAAGACAAGATTTGAGTATGGGAGGCCTTATCTTGAAAGCTTTCCAGGGCGGCATTGAACATCAAAAACGCCCTGTCTTTAGCTGGCGACAATACAAAGTCCTTAATATCAAAGAGCTCCACATCAGTTTTGAGTACTCCCAAAGCATCATCCGGAATGACATAGGTCTCCGCCGAAGATCCAAAACTCGAATAGGCCATGCGTGCTATCGTAAGATTGAAATCCGCTTCTTCCAAATCTTCAGCCCCCAAGAGAATCTCATTGGCCGCACATCGAATAATTCCATCAGGTGTTAATCGATTGGGAAAGGAAGGAAACAAGGTCGCCCACTCTACTTCATCCACATCCTTTTTATCGGCAACCGAGCGAATAATGTTATATCGGTTCTCGATCGAGGATATTTCTAAAAAGTACAGCGTCTTGGCTGCATTCATACAGACCGATTCGACACTCGTTTGTGCTGAAGTGGGTCGAACATATTTATCAGCCGCCCCATTTTTAGTTTCCTCTTCAGGCTCAAAAACCTCTGTGACATCAAAATATTGTGCGCCTTCTGTCGTCGCTACAATCAAGCGCCTGTCCCCATCCAAAAAAAGTCCCTGAACGCTGGCATCTACGGCCACATCTTCGGCAGCCTTCGTCACCATATCGAGAAGATCGATCACATTCCAGCTTGCCCCACCCGTTGAATAGAAAAGATAACGTCCATCTGAACGCAAAGCCATATGCTGAACGTTAACCCCTCGAAGCCCCTGAACTTGCCCCTTCAAAGAAAAGACGTCATCTTCAATCGCCTTAGCTGGCGAAAGGAAGAAAGCACTAAGCAGCAACGCGGCTAAAGTTTTTTTCCAAACAAAGTTCGGCAATTTGAACGGCATTGGTAGCGGCCCCTTTTCTGATGTTGTCAGCGGCGATCCACAGATGAAGTCCGAAAGGCACTGACTCATCTTTGCGAATTCGACCCACAAGAATTTCGTCCTGTCCGGCCGAATCAAAGGCCGTTGGATACAAGCGAGATCCTGGATCATCCATGACGACAAGTCCCGGTGTATTATGCAAGACTTCACGCGCTTCTTCCGCGCTAAAATCTGAATTAAATTCTATATTCAGACTCTCACAATGACCAATAAATACCGGAACTCGAACGGCCGTAGCCGTAATCAGGAGGTTGGGAAGATTTAAGATTTTTCGAGTTTCATTGATCATCTTCATCTCTTCCTTAGTCATGCCATTTTCCAAAAAGGTATCAATATGAGGAATGCAATTAAAGGCAATACGATGAGGAAAAATTTTGGCATTGACGTCGCGACCAGCAAATAATTCGCCCACCTGAGTTTGTAATTCATTCATAGCATCCAAACCGGCTCCGGAAACCGATTGGTAAGTGGAAACCACCACTCGCTTGATCGGTACCGAATCATTAAGTGCTTTCAAACAAACAACCATCTGAATCGTGGAGCAATTGGGATTGGCGATAATCCCATGTTGAGCGGCTTTGGAAATCTCGTCCGGATTCACTTCGGGAACAATAAGAGGAATGTCGTTTTGCATTCGAAAATGACTCGAATTATCAATTACGACAGCGCCTGCAGCAGCCGCCCGAGGCGCATACTCCGCCGAAATCGCCGCATCGGTCGCAAACAAAGCAAAATCAATGGACTTGCCCTCAAAGGCCTCTGGTTTCAAGGCCTCGATTCGATAGTCCTTGCCGTTAAAAGCGACGATTTCGCCCTCGCTTCTCTCTGAAGCAAAAACAAATAGCTGATCGATTGGAAAATCTCGATCTTCCAAAACTCGAAGCATTTCTCGGCCGACCATCCCCGTCGCCCCAACTACAGCGATATTTACTTTTTGGTTTCTCACTCGCGACTCCTTCGCTAGTCTGTATAACAGAGAACCTTATGGTTTAAACCATAAGTTACAGGAGGAATCTCCCATGAAGTCTAAGCTATTGTTATTCTTAATATTCTGCCCCTTTTCGTTGTCTTTCGTCTATGCGAATGAGTTTGATTTTAATAACTCAAGCCTTACCGCCATCAAGACGGGCAATCGCGATACCTATGAAAAAATTATGAATTATACGATGGAAGCGCTTCAGTTTAGCCTTCATCGCCCCTTAAACCGAAGCAAGCTACCAGGACCCTATAAACTATTCTTTGAAACCGAAGGCGACATCTTTGACTTGAATGATAGCCAAGTGGCACTGGCCACTTCCGATCGCTTCGCGCCTGATTCTTTAAAATCAATTTCGCTTAAGGCGGGGGCTGGCTTCCCATACGGCTTTTATCTCGATGGTGGTTTTAGCTATATTCTAAATTCTCTAAGCGCTTCTTCGGTATTTGGAAATCTCGGTTTTCAAATCTTGGATTTTGCAAATATCGTTTATACGGACATGATTCCAGCGGTGAGTGTTAATGTCGGAGCCAACTACATTGTCGATGGTCCAGCCATGTATGGCCTCACATCCTCACTATTGATTGGCGCTTATCATAGACTTTTATGGGCACAGATTTCCTATATTTTTCAAGTAAGTTATACTCAACTTACCGACACGAATCCAAGCGAAAGCCATATATTCATTCGAAACGGCGTTTCGTCATATTGGCCACTCTTTGAAGGACTGTTTGTGCAACAAACTCTCTACATCGAACCTATCGAGGCAAATGTTGGGATTGGTTACCAGTTTTAAGCTCCTCCTTAGGATTTTCACTTGAAGGCTTCCGATCCTCCGATGGAGCGCTAGGAGTTTCTTCTGGAGCTCGACTCTCGTCTGGAATTAGCTCCACATTCTTTGACAATTCAACGTAACGGAAGCCAAGCATGTTATCCGGAAGATCATAGACCGACACAACCTTAAGTTCGAAGCCGCGCTTCGCTCGTTCTACAGAATAGACAATTACGCTTTGCCTAGACTCAACGGCTTCTGTAGTTGAGTCAGCCGCCACAATTGGATCTGCACTGAAGTCCGAAGCTGTCGTGGGATCAATTTCTAGTTCAGAAGGCTCTTGATTTTCCAAACGGCCAATCGCCAAAAAATGCCCTCTATCCAGCAAGACAACTTCTTCAACCAAAAAATCATCTTCGATCAAAACTGGCTGACAACTCATCGCCAAGCTCTCATCTTGCCTATTAGAGCCAAAAGTCATCGATTCTTCAGTAACTGAGTCGCTCATTTGGCGGTCGCAAAATTGAACGGATTTCCTTCCATCAACTTCATCCATATAAAGAAGACTCGATTCATTACTCTGAACGGCCATTGTCGAGATAGCCGAACTAAGGCTTGTATTCTCAACAAGGGCTGGCTCATTAATGGGTGTTGAAGTGGCTTCTTCAACAACTAAGACAATCCCGCTCTCAGTAATTTGATAGAGGCTCTCGCTCGGCTGCTTAAGACTCCTATCCAAAGCTTTCAATACCAGTGGGTTTCCTTCGAGGCGTTGATCGGTTGCATCTTCGATTAAATCTAAGCTCTCGGGCCAAGCCTGAACGAGATCGAAGGCATTACTTTCTGCCTGCAATTTATATAAACCAGGCATATCTCCCAACATCAGCACAATAATTTCCTTTTGTTCACCAAGAAAGACTCTAAAGGCTGTAAACTCGAAGGAGTAATGAGAAGCTTTGGTCACAAAATCATTCTCCGTCACTACCGGCTCATTATTCGAAGTGGAATTCCAATCTATCAAATGCCAACTGGATGAAAATTGATTCTTAACAAATAACCTCTGAGATCCATCCAATAAATAGGAACCAATGGAGGCTTCTAAAAGTCGATCCCCAGCTTCAGCCTTCAAATGCAAGTCCCTGCTATCGTTCACGTACAATACGCTACCATCCGCCAAAAATTCGGGGGCGAAGTCAGGATGGATAGAGAGATTCTCAAGATCTTGTCGGCACACCAGAATGCCATCTTCCTTTGATTCATAGTGACGACAAGGCTTTTGCTCCGCAGTTTTATGAACCTGTAGTTTGACAATCTCTTCGTCGTTTTCACCCTTCGTCAGCCAATCTAGTCTAACCAATACGGCTTCATCCTTCGTGTTTGTCACGACTTCGTGCACGCCATCGGCACCCAAACTCATCGTGTAAACCACGCCATCAGACTTCTTGAGATCAACGACAAAACCTTGGTTAAAGGCCCACTTCAAATCTTGAGAACCGGACAGCCCATTGCCCACCCATACAATATCTCCTTCGGGCTTCGTAGGGTTTTGCGGCTCTTCTACACAGCCAACGGAAACTAAAGAAAGTAAAGATAACGCTGATAAATAAAATTTAATTTTCATTTTGACTCCTCATTTTGAAGGCTGAAACATTGAACACCAAAGAAATAAATCTTCTGCACATCTGCAGAGTTCTCTCGAATATGAGAATCTGTAATATCCTGAACATAGCTGACCAACTCCGCTTGTAGTTCTTTGATTTTGGATTTGAGCTCAGGGTAGCGATGAGTCGGAAAACTAAATACAGCCGCGCCAAACTCACGGCGATCCAATTCATCCTCAAGAGCCTCTTGCGCAAGCTCTAACATCTGACGATGAAAGGATCGTACCACATAACTTTTAACTTCATCCGGAAATTTAATCTGCGAAACCTGCGATCGCCACTGACCATCAACCTGCTCCAACCATCCCATAGTCATAAGATCTTCCAGCGTTCTTTCGATGAGACCTTCAGGAAGTTTTCTTCTCAGAGCTGCTTGGATTCTTTCAACTTCTATCGTGTTAAGATTGACGACCAATTCCTTAATCGCAACGACATACCAATGGCTCAAGAGCAAAGCGGCTTCCGCCATGCTGAGGCTTCGCAAACTTCGCGTCCGCTTCCTTCTCAATCGCTCTAAGTAAGTTGTTTTATCCTCTAGGCTTGTCGCCTGATTAAATCGCACCAAGTTCTCGAAGTATTCGACTTCCTTCTCGCTCAAATCCATCCCATAACCAAATCGCACACTCATCTCGGGCGAGAGGTTACGTTTTCCATCAATCACATGCTTGAGGTAGGCGGGCGCGACTTCAGCCTTGCGCGCAAAGTAACGATAAGAAAAATTAGAATCTGTTTTTTTTCGAAAAACATAAAAATCTCTACAGAAATCTCGATAGTTCAAATAGCTATAGATATCTACAGAAGACATAATACATTGTTATGATACCGAGCACGAAAGCCTCGAGGCAAGCTTTGCTTTAGCTCTTGCCCTCTATAAGTAGCCTCAGAATACCGTCCTCTACATCATGCCACTTCTGCAAATCGCAGGATTTGCAATTAAAGAAAAGGACCATACTCCAAGCTCGTCCAGGAGCTGGGGAGACATAACCTGCCAGTGCTCGAACGTCTGACAAACTTCCGGTCTTCAATCGGGCTCGAGCTTCCAAATCCTTTAATCTTGAGCGGGTTGTTCCATCCCGGCCCAAGACCGAAAGCGTCACGAGAAGTTCGGGAAAATAGACTTTCATACTCATTTTCGACAGAAATCGCGACAAGGCTCCAGGTTTTACTTTTGATAGACGGCTAAGTCCCGACGCGTTCTCCAACAAAATGTCTTCCGCGCCGATTCCGAAGTTTCGAATACAATCCTGAAGCAATGCTCGAGATTTTTCTTCACTCGTCGGCTTCCCAAACTTATGAGCCGCTGCAGCCATCAAAACCATTTCTGCACCAAGATTTGTGGAAAGCTTGTTGATATCAATTAGCAGTCGACTAACTGCCCTTGAACGGTGGGTCAATAGCGGCCGAGATCCAGCTGGCTTCGCGGCTATCACATATCGAGGCGCCCACTTGCCACCTAAGGCGGCAAAATTAACACTGAACAAGCGAATGAAAGAATCATACGGATCATCCAAAGCGCGATAATAAACTTTAGGCTCGTCTCCCTCACCGATATGTCCCGTCAAAATAAGCTTCTTCTCGCTCGGACGATAATCCAAATTTGTTCGACTTCCTCCCCAACGACCTGGGATGACTTTAAGCTGATTAATAATTTTAAGATCCACGGCTCCGTATGGCTGAATTTCAACTCGAGCCGTTTTATCGCTTAAGGGAACGATCCATATCTCAAAAGAATTGTGATTAATAGGAAGCGCCGAAAGTTTGGCCGAGAATGATCTACCATTGTCACCCTCAAAACCATTGAATCCAGAAAGGGTCGGAGACGTTAGATAGGAAGTGTCGATAATTATTTTTCCGGTAATTTCTTTGATCTGATGAACAAAACGAATTTTTTCAATAAGCATCTTTAGGTCTTCGACAACAAAGCTGAAATCGCCACCTGCCACAACGACCAAGTCTCCATTAAGCACGCCATTTTGAATCTGACCACTGTAGCTAAACTCTGTCGTCAATTGAAAGTCCGGGCCCAACTCTTCGAGACTGCATGCTGTAGATATTAGCTTGGCCACACTGGCCGGAGGAAATGCCAGATTAGATTGGTACTCAAATAATTCGGTCCCATCTAACTCACGTAGTGAGAATCCAACATTGGGGCCATAGGCAACGAGGCGTTTTTTAACGGCCTCAAGGTTCATCTTTAACTTAAAATCTTGGGCCGGCTGAGCAAAAACAGAACTGGATGTTAAGTAAAGGGCAACTAGGCTGTTCCACAACATAGAAAGATTACATCACATTTTATAGTCACACTCTATATAAGAAAGATCGACTCATTGGCCAGACATCCATGGACATCGATAGCCATAGATTCGTAGGATGTCCTCTATGTCACGACCTGATGGACGAAACTTAGAAGATTTAAGACCAATTCAATTTCATCAAAGCCCTCAAAGAGATCCGGCTGGCAGCGTACTTATTGAATGGGGCCACACAAAGGTCATTTGCGCTGTTAATGTCGAGGAAAAACTCCCTCCCTGGATGAGCTCCTCAGAAGGACGTGGGTGGATTACCGCAGAATATTCTATGCTTCCAGGGAGCTCTGATCGTCGCATTCAGCGTGATCGAGTTCGAACGAACGGACGCACCCAAGAAATACAGCGACTCATTGGCCGTAGTCTTCGCGCTTGTGTTACCCTCGAAAGCCTGGGGCCGCGTAGTTTCTTAATAGACTGTGACGTTATGCAAGCTGACGGCGGCACTCGTGTTGCCTCAATAACAGGCACTTACCTCGCGCTTCGACTGGCGTTTGAAAATCTTAAGAAACGTAAAATTATTTCCCGGATTCCAGAATTTGTCCCCGTTGCCGCTGTATCGGTTGGCCGCGTTAATGGAGAAATTTGTGTAGATTTAAATTATATTGAAGACTCTAAAGCAGAACTCGACGCCAATATTGTAATGAACGCTCGCGGCCAGTTTATTGAACTTCAAGGCACTGCCGAAAAAGGTTCTTTTTCAAGAGATGAATGGAACCGTTTGCTTGATGTGGCCACGGTAGCTTGCGAAAAAATATTTAAGATTCAAGAAGAGACCTTACGACAATGGGAACTATCGAACTAATATTTGCCTCGTCGAATCCCGATAAGAAAAAGGAATTTGAAGATATTCTAGGCGAAGCCTTTAAAATACTCAGTCTTTCCGATATAGAATTTAAGCTGCCGCTCCCAGAAGAGAGTGGAAAAACCTACGTTGAGAACGCCCACCTTAAAGCTGAATTCGTAGGCCTTCACACACAGCGACTCTGCTTCGCAGATGATTCAGGCCTCGAAGTCGAAGCTCTCAATAACGAGCCCGGCATTCATTCAGCGCGTTATGAGGGGCTATCAAGACCCGAGGATCTTCGGCAACGAATCCTTCAAAAACTGGGGGCTGAGCCCAACCGGAAAGCGCGCTTTGTTTGCGTGATCGCTCTCTATCTACCACAAGAGCTATCCTGCATGAGCTTTTCAGGAAAAGTAGATGGAGCTCTTACAACTGAAGAAAGTGGAGCCAAAGGATTTGGCTATGATCCCTTGTTTGTTCCGGACTCTTACAATCGGACTTTTGCTGAGCTAGATCCGCAAGAAAAGAATTTGATCTCCCATCGCGCGCATGCTTCGCGGCTGATGCTGAAGTACCTCTTAAAAAACCAATGAATTAATGATCTTGAATGCGTTCTTTTAATGAACTTACGATCGTTCGAACTTCTTCGCGATCGGGATCCGTAGAACCAGTCGTTAAAGCTAAGTAACGCTCAAATGTCTTGATAGCCTCTGGAAATCTTTTTTCGTATACATAGGCTACTCCAAGATTTCGGAAGGCTGTCTTGTGACGAGGATCTAGATCAATAACCTTTTCAAACTCAACAATCGCTTCTTTGGACTGCTGAAGCTTTAAGTGAAGCATCGCTTGGCGAAAACCTGCATCAATAAGGGCCATTTTTGCAAAATTTGGCGAACTTGGTTTCTCCACCTCGACTGAATCGATCACGGAATCTGCCACTGGAGCCGACTCGATTATTTTGGGAGTGGGTAAAGCTTCTTCCTCCAGTCTCGCCGGAACTTGGCTTTCTACAACCACCGAGTCCTGAGCTTTCGCGTCTTGGGCCGCCTCATCTGTTGAGGTTTCTGGCTTCAAGGCTTCGTCAACGGCCGCCGTAGGCCGAGCTACTTCAATGATACTTTGAGCCTTCCGTTCGTTTACTGGAGTTGCTGAGTTGTCCTTCATGGATTCCTCGCGGGGCGAACGCGTAACAATAAAATAGGATAAAATCCCCGCGATCAAACTCAAGCTCAAAAAGAAAGAAACAGTTAGAATCAAAAGTTGGGAGGGCACGCGCGCCGTTTTTAGGGGTCGCGAATCCAAAATCGGTACGGCCGTGATCACCGTAATTTCCTTCGCGGAAGAGGTCTCATCACGCTGCCGCACGCCTATCGTCGATTGGCGCTCGAACATCGTATGTGCATCAAGTGATGAAGCCTCTTTCGAAGCTGCTTCAGTCGATGCCCCCACCGTGATAGCATCGTCTGGAATCAAAAAATCCTGCGCAAACTGCGCTTCCATTCTCGTCTTTATTTCTACGCGAGACTTTCGCTGCACTTCAGTCGTCTCGAGCTTTGAACTGGGTCTCAAATGAGATCGGTTCGAAAAATACTTGAGCGCAAAATGATTAATCAAAGATCTGGCTACATTCTCCAATGTCGTCACTTCGGAAGATAATTTTAGGCGGAAGCCAGGGTTGTCTCCAAAGACCCATTCGTGTGAACCTGCTTCACCCCAGGCTTCGAACTCCAAAGGAAAATAGTCCTGATAGTTGTTCTCGCTCTTTACTTCAAAAGGGCTGGCCCAAAGTTCCATCGCCCTACGTAGTGATGAGGGGTCAGAATAATAAGAATCCGTAATGAGCTTTGCTTGCTGACGTCTTTTGCTGGCACTCAGTTGGAGTGTCCAGTTCTCCAAGCAGCTTGGACAACTTATGCGCAACGCATCGGAGTCAATCATGACTGGATCCGGTATGAACAACAATCGACAATCAGGGCACTCAACTTCTCCTGAAATGAAAGAAAATAATTTGTGGTACTCACTTTCGAGAAGGGGGGCCTCTTGAATCTTCCATTCAATCTCGTAAAATCTACGATGTTGCGATTCCTGAGGATGGGGAACCTCGACTACCCGAATCACCCTAAAATATGTTTCGTAAACAAATCCGGATCTACCTGGAATTCTAAGTGGCACGAATACCGGATTCTGCTGCAGATACGTATCGCCCGTCTCGACGATGAGTCTAACCGTCGGAAACTGAGACTTTTGTAAACCACAAGCCAGTAAGAACAACGCGACGGGGTGAGCGGCGCGCTCCGTGAGAGTTTCGCTGATTGTACTGAAACTAGGTTCCGAGGACATTGGTGCCGAAAACTACAACTTCTATGCCACAAAATAGGGCCCTCTAGGGCCTAGATCGAGGCATTCCGGCAAGACCTATGCAAAGCGTTCATAGCTCGAGGCGATGAAGATAATGGAAGATAAGCAATGCCCCAAGGCGTGCTGAATCTTCATTGACCGGGTCATAACAAGGCGCAGACTCATAGATCCCCATCCACGGTGATACCTTCGCATAGTACGCAACGGCTTCGACGATCTGCCGCGGCTCAAGTCCAAGGATTGCGGGGGCCGATACACCTCTGATAGTCGCCACGGCATCTAAGCAAATGGACAAACCTAGCTTTCCCTTAATCCTTGGCATTGCATCTAAATCACTTAGAACTTTCATTTTGTTTTTTTTAGCATAGCTAAAAAGTTCAAGAGAGTTTGCCTGAGGCTGAATACCCCACTGAACAATCGACGAGCCCCCAAATTTTTCTGAAAAGCGCGAAAATGCCGTACCGGAATTGATCTTCGAATTCAGCATAGACCGAACGTCAAGATGCGCGTCAATGTTCAGAATCTTTCCCTTATATATTTGATAAAATGCAGAAGCATCGGGGAAGGCATAGTCGTGGCCGCCACCCAAGGTAATGACCCGATAGGATTTTCTCAACAAGGCATGAACTTTTTCTTCAGCCCATCGGTGCCGCAAGGCGATGGATTTTCCAACAGGCTTCTCTTTCATCACCGCAATTGATCGAGCCGCTTTCGTCTGCGAATTGAGCTTTCCCAAATAGTACAAAATTTGAGCAGGCCCCTTAGCGGCTCCCGGACGACCATGATTATTTCTCACGCCCTCATCATCCGGATAGCAAAGTAAGACAACATTACTTCGCTTTTGTTTGACTAAATCCTTAAACGAATACACGCGCAGAAAAGACTGATAACGAAAATCTTGCTTCATAGCCTAGGAGCGCGCAAAGCTTCAATTTGCGGAATGGATTTTGGACAATCCTTGGTTAATACATCTGGCGCCGACCTTGTCACGACGACATCATCCTCGATTCTTACGCCGATTCCTCTGTATTTGGCCGGCACACTTTTATCATTTTTTCTAAAATACAGCCCCGGCTCTATCGTAAGAGCATGGCCAGGACGAAGCTTCACTGGTTTCGTATTCTCATCATAATAGATACCCGAGTCATGAACGTCGAGTCCCAACCAATGACTGGTTCCATGCGGCATATACTTTTTGTAGAGTTCCTTTTTATAAATTTCGGCTCCCGATTTCTTGATGATTCTCATTTTGGACAAGCCCTCCGAGAGAATTCTACAGGCTACTTCATGAGGCTTACGAAACGGAGCTCCCGGTCGAACGGCTTTCACTGCGGCCACTTGAGCCTTAAGGACCCAATTGTAGACTTCCTTTTGAGCCTCAGTAAACCGCCCGCTTGCGGGAAAGCATCGAGTGATATCGGAAGCATAACCATCTACCTCCGCTCCCGCATCCATCAAAATTAAATCACCCTTTTGAATGATAGAATTGTTAAGAATATAGTGAAGCGTGCATGCGTGATCGCCAGCCGCACAAATCGTCGTATAGGCCGTAGCTTGCGATCCCTGTTTAAAGAAAACCTTTTCGGCCTCGGCGGCTACTTGATATTCATATTGGCCGGGACGAACCGCAACCATGGCTCGCATATGCCCCTGCGAGGCGATCTGTGCGCTTTTTCGCATCCATTCAATTTCCTCTTTGGATTTAATCTTACGCATCTCGTGCAAAACAACCCCCGGGTCTTTCCAGGCCAAAATCGCATCTGAACTACGCCTCTGGTTACGAATCGAAGTGCCAAGTTTAATCCATTCACGATCTAGTTTTTCAAAGTCTCCAAATCGCCAATAGATGACTGTCGTTTCTCTAAAGCGCTTTTTTAAAAACTCGGCTTTCTGATGAATATCAAAGGCTTCGTCGACGCCTAAAATCTTTGACGCCCGCTCTACCCCAACTCGCTCTCCATCCCAAACCTCACTACCTCTTTCCGTTGAAAGATCTCTCGGTCGAAGGCCTAAATAGGATCTAATTTTGCCAGCATCCCAACTTATAATAAGAATGGAGTCGGGCTCAGAAAACCCCGTTAAATATATAAAGTCTGAATGGGCTCGAAAACGAAAATTGGAATCATAGTTGCGCACTTGTTCCGAACCGCTCCATATAATACAAAGACCTTTGGGATCAAGCTTGGCCAGGCCCCGCGCTAAATCGATTCGTCGTTTCTTGTAAGTTGCTTTTGAAAAAGGGCCAATAAAAGCCTTAATTTCCTTCATAAACTAATTTCTACAAGAGGCCTCTTTTGTTGTCACGAAAGCAAAGTCATGTGAAGCTGATCCGGTGCGGCTAACTCGATTTATTGACCTTAATCTAAAGCACTACCCTTTCATTATTTTGCTTAGTCTATGTTTAAGCTTTAGCGGGCTCTGGTTTGCCCGAAAATTGGGTCTTGATACGGACCTAAAAAGCCTACTTCCTCAAAATGCTGAGAGCGTAAAAAATTCGAATATTATTGGCCCCAAGGCTGGTGCGAGTAATGACATGATATTGATGGTTTATGGCGGCAGCCCAGAAAATCGCCTCGTGGCCACAGATGAGTTTACAAAATATTTGCTGTCGCGCCCGGACATCATTCGTTCTGCTCGATATCGGACTCCGAAGGATTTTTTCGAAAATCACAAATACGTTTTTGTCCCGACTGACGCTCTGGATTCACTTCTTCAAGAGGTTGAAAAAAAGAGGAAAGAACATTCTGAAGTTACTGACCCTTTAGGTCTTGAGAGCGTTATCGAGGAAGAAAATAAAACGAAAGCTGAGATCCCCCCAACGTCAGAAGCCGATACAGAAGAGAAAATGAAGAAAGCGAAGGATTTATTGAATCGTCTTGATACGATGCGCCCTCTTTATTCTAGCGAAGACGGGAAGTATCTTGCGATTCGAGTCATCCCCAATGCCGAGAGCTTGGATATGAATAAGAATCGAATGCTCATAAAGCAAATGGAAAATCTGATTGAGTTCTTTGACTTTCAGCGCTTCGATCCAGAGATCAAAGTCGATGTTTATGGGAGCATTTACCGGCAGCTCAAACGTTACAGTGCCATCGTTAAGGATGTGTCCTTTGGGGGTTGGGGGATTCTTTTAATCATGCTCGTCGTTAGTATTTATTTTCAAACAGCATGGTCTCTTCTTGTGTTGGTGCCCCCCCTATTGACTGGACTGTTTACGGGCTTGAGCATTGTTAGGTTTATGGAAGGGCGCCTCAACACCATTGCAGTCTTTCTTGTGCTTGTTGTATTCGGCGTGGGTATTGAGTTTGGAATTCATTTGTTCGCGCGTTACTTACAGGAAAGAAAATTCAATTCATTAAGGGAGAGCCTATTAGAAACTTGGTCTAGCACCGGTCGCGCGACTATTACTTCCGCAGCCGCTCTCTTGGTGGGCTTTGCCCTTCTTACCCTTTCTTCATTTCAAGGTTTTGCACAGTTTGGACGAGTTGCCATTGTTCTACTTGCCTCAACGGCAGGAGCCTTTTTGATCTTTACACCGGCTTGGCTCATCGCCACCGAAAGGTTCCGATCAGGAAGAATGTGGCGCCCAAGTCTATCGGACTTGATTTATGAACGAGTCAACAAGCCTGAATCGCCTCGCGCAGGAATTGTGGCCAAGGCCTTACGTTTAATTTTTGTTTTCTCCCTTCCGATTCTTGCTGTACTTTGCCTTTCTTTTTTGAAATTCGATTACAAGTTCGATGAAGACGTCAAATTGACGGATGAGCCTCAGAGTTACTGGGCCATTGGCAAAATTTTTAATGAACGACTAAAACCTTCGGCGATTGCTGTCTTTCATAATATGAAAGAGGCCGCTAGTTTCTTGGATTATTTTCGTAAGAACGAATCAAAATATCCAGATATTGCTTTGATGACCGGGCTTTCCACTTTCTTCCCCCTCGATCAAGAAACTCGAATCAGGAAGCTTCAAGAAATTGCCGATAGCGTTGATCCCAATTGGATTAAAAAATTTGATGATCCTGAAATCAGACGAGTCATGAGAGAAATCCAAGAACGTGCCTATGATTATAAACCGTACAGCCTGGATGAAGTACCCGTGGAACTAAAGGAACCATTCATGGCATCGGACGGATCAGGCGATGTTATGACCTATATTTTTGACATTGGCGGCGACACAGATGGTAGAAAGGCTATGAAGTTCTCAGCTTCGGTTAGTCAGTTCATGGATGACAGCGAGTTGGCGCCACTCGTATCAGGACCCGAGATTATTTTTGCCGATGTCGTAAGAAGGGTTGTTAGTGAAGGACCGTGGTTGGTTCTTGGCATGTTTGTGCTGGTGTTTTTAAGTTGTTGGCTGGATTTTAGAAATATCAAGGATGCGATTGTAACCCTGGTTCCTGTAATCTATGGGTTCTTAATGGCAGGATCCGTTCTCGCTTCACTGGGCATTAAAGTGAATTTTTACAATATGGTCGCCTTGGCTTCGCTGGGCTCTATGGTGGTCGATAACAGCATCCATCTTTATCACCGCTATTTGGATTTTCGCTCCAAATCAAAAGACAATCCAGGACGCTGGGCAAGCTACTCCGTGATTCCCTCAATTGTTACTTGTACCATCACGTCCATTTTGGGCTATGGGGGAATGCTCTTTGCCTCTCATGGTGGCGTCAATTCTATCGGAAATGTAGCGGTTATTGGGCTCTTCTGCTGCCTATTAAGTGCCATTGTTTTCCTCCCGGCATGGCTTTGGCGCCTCAAATAGAGCCTGCCCCATCATTGAAAAACCCACAGCTTTAGGGCTAGCCTACGTCTATGACCTCTCTATCTATTGAAAAGGAACTTCGCGAGATTCTATCTAAGCGCATTGTTTACTATGGAGGGCCGCTAGGCACAATGATCCAGAACTATAGACTTAGTGAAGAAGACTTTCGAGGTGAGAGATTTAAGAATCACCCTAAAGACCTAAAGGGAAACAATGATCTCATCAGTTTAACTCAACCTAAGAAGCTCGCGCAGATTCACCGACAGTACTTAGAAGCCGGTGCCGAGATTATCCAAACCAACACTTTTAACTCTACTCGCATTTCTCAATCTGATTATGGACTTGAAGATATATGCTATGAGGTCAACAAGTCCGCCGCGATTGTTGCCCGGGCTGAAATTGTGGATTTTCTTAAGAAGCATCCGGAACGTGTGTGCTATTTGGCGGGCTCGATTGGACCGACTAATCGCACCTCCTCGCTTTCTCCGGATGTTTCACATCCTGAATATCGTGCCGTGGACTTTGACCAACTTGTGGACGCCTATCACGAGCAGATGTCCGGCCTTGTGGATGGAAGCGCGGACATTTTATTGATCGAAACAATTTTTGATACCCTCAACGCCAAAGCGGCAGTTTTTGCAGCACAAAAGCTATTTGAAGAACGTCAGTGCAGCTGGCCTCTAATGATATCGTTTACAATTACGGACGCTTCAGGCCGGACGCTTTCGGGCCAAACTGTTGAAGCCTTTTGGAATTCCATTCGTCATTGCCAACCACTCGCCATCGGAATCAATTGTGCTCTGGGAGCAAAAGAATTGCGCCCCTATATTGAGGAACTTTCAAAAATCGCCGACTGTTATATCTCGTGTTATCCGAATGCGGGTTTGCCCGATCCCTTGAGTCCTAGCGGTTACAGCGAAGAACCTGCCGTTACGGCGGCCGCGTTGGAAGATTTTGCTAAATCGGGATTTATTAACATTATCGGCGGCTGCTGCGGCACCACGCCAGAGCACATCGCTCAGATTGTCCAACAAACAAAGTCCTACCCCGCGCGAAAGCTTCCTAAGCTTTCGCCCGCCTTACGCCTCAGTGGCCTCGAGGCCTTCAATCTACGTTCAGGGAAATCTAATTTTGTCATGGTCGGCGAACGCACGAATGTGACTGGCTCGCCAAAATTTAGAAAATTAATTGCCGAGAATAAATATGATGAAGCGCTCAAAGTAGCCCGCCAACAAGTCGAAAATGGTGCCAATATTATTGATATCAATTTTGATGAAGGCCTTCTAGACAGTGAAGCTTGCATGCAAAAGTTTTTGCGTCTTATCGGTTCGGAACCCGATATTTGCAAAGTCCCTATCATGATCGACAGCTCCAAGTGGAGCGTCCTAGAAACAGGCCTAAAGAACTTGCAAGGCAAAGGTATCGTCAACTCCATCAGCCTTAAGGAGGGAGAAGAGAGCTTCAAACGACAAGCAAGACTAGCCAAAACTTATGGCGCGGCCGTCGTTGTGATGGCCTTTGACGAAAATGGTCAAGCTGCCACGAAGGATCATAAGGTCCAAATATGTAAACGGGCTTATCAGATTTTGACTCGAGAAATTGGATTGGAGCCATCTGATATTATTTTTGACCCAAATATTTTGACGGTTGCGACGGGGATTGAAGAGCACAATACCTATGCGATTGATTTTATCGAAGCTGTGCGCGAGATCAAAAAATGCTGCCCAGGAGCCCTGACGAGCGGAGGCGTTAGTAATATTTCATTTTCTTTTAGAGGAAATAACGCGGTACGAGAGGCAATGCATTCGGCTTTTCTATTCCATGCAATAGAGGCGGGCCTAGATATGGGCATCGTCAATGCTGGAATGCTCGAGGTTTATGAGGAAATTGGCCCAGAGCTGCGCAAACTAATTGAAGATGTTTTATTTAACCGCCATGACGAGGCGACGGAAAGGCTAATTCAATTTGCCGAAGGAATTAAGAGCAAAACTGAAGGCTCCCAGGTCGCACAACAGTCAGAGGAATGGCGTAGCAAATCCGTGGAAGAGCGGCTATCCCATGCCCTTGTCAAAGGTATCGTGGACTATATTGAAGTGGATGCCGAAGAAGCTCGACAAAAATTGCCCCGACCCCTTTTGGTGATCGAAGGTCCGCTAATGGACGGTATGAAAATCGTGGGTAAGTTGTTTGGCGAAGGTAAGATGTTTTTGCCTCAAGTTGTTAAAAGTGCACGAGTGATGAAGAAAGCCGTCGCCTACCTTACCCCCTTTATGGAGGCGGAAAAAGCTGAGGGAAGTAAGCAAGGCAAGGTCCTTCTCGCAACCGTCAAAGGAGACGTACATGATATCGGCAAGAATATAGTTGGCGTGGTATTAGCTTGCAATAATTATGACGTCATGGACCTGGGCGTCATGATTTCTTGTGACAAAATTTTGGAAATAGCAAAAAAAGAGAAGGCTGACATTATTGGCCTTAGTGGTTTGATCACACCTTCTTTGGATGAAATGATTTATGTTGCCAATGAAATGAAGCGGCAAAATTTTAAGACGCCGCTTCTGATTGGTGGCGCAACCACGAGCAAATCTCATACGGCCATTAAGATTGCCCCATGCTACTCGGAACCCACGGTCCATGTTTTGGATGCTTCACTGGTTACTGATGTCTGCAACAAACTTCTAAATCCTGAAACCAAAGATAGTTTTATTCAGTTGAATCATAGTGAACAACTAAAAATAAAAAAGCGCTATGAAGAGGGACAGAGCAGCGGTGGTAAGATTGTTGAAATCGAGGGAGTCCGAAAGAAAAAATTGATTTCAGATTGGAAGCAAACGGATATCCCGAGACCTCAAATTTTGGGCCTTCAATTTATTGATTCGATTCCGCTGGATGAAGTTGTGAATTTTATAGACTGGTCACCGTTTTTTTGGGCTTGGGAGTTGAAGGGGGTATTTCCGGGCATCTTGAAGCATCCCAAACACGGAACTCAAGCGAGCGAACTCTATGAAGACGCTCAAAAGATGCTTCAAGAGATAGTACACGCCCATCGATTTTATCTTCGCGCCAGCTTCGGCCTTTGGCCCGCGAGGTCTGTTGGTGATGATGTAGAAATTTTTTCGGATGAATCCTTATCAAAAAGGATTTCTAGGTTTCATTTCCTACGGCAACAGAAGGAAAAATCTCAGTCGGAAAAAGCTTATCTTTGCTTGTCAGACTTCGTCGCACCTATGAATGAAAATCGTCCGGACTATTGCGGAGGTTTTGCCATCACGGCAGGGCATGAGGTCGAGGAATTCGCAAAAACTTACAAAGACAAAAACGACGACTACGGGGCAATTATGATTCAAGCCCTTGGCGACCGTTTTGCCGAAGCTGGAGCGGAATGGTTGCACAAACGTATTCGCGATCAACTTGGGTTTGGCAAAACTGAATCTCTTTCGCATCAGGACCTACTTAAAGAAAAGTATCGCGGCATTCGGCCCGCCGTAGGTTACCCGGCCTGTCCCGATCATAGCGAGAAGCTCCAACTCTGGGACTTGCTTCAGGTTAAAAGCAAAATTGGAATTGAGCTCACGGAGAACTTTGCGATGAATCCTCCGAGTTCCATTTCTGGTTACTATTTTTCGCATCCCGAAGCAGATTATTTTAATGTGGGCAAAATTGGAAAAGATCAGTTGGAAGATTATGCTAAACGAAAAGCCATAAGCGCCGAGGAGGCCGAACGCTGGCTACGCCCCAATTTATGAGGGGTCAGGGCGGTTAAGTGCCAGGTTAACTAAAAATTTTACCTGGCACTTAACCGCCCTGACCCCCGTCGAAGCCATGATGCTCAAGCATGTCTGAAAGCGTGTCTTTTAGATTAGGTAGTCCTGGCGTCTGCTGGATACTAGCAATACAGCAATTGATATAACCTACCATCGTTTCAAGCTCGGCGGTCCTCCCCTGCTTCTGAAGCCAACCCTGAAAATATCTCAAACTTTCTTCCCATTCTTGAAGGCTATAAGGAGATTCATCAACCTGATCGAGAAGGAACTGACGTTGATCCTTACCATGCGATATTTGATTCAAAACATCTTTAACCGACGAAGCCGACTTGATTGATTTCATAGAACCTCCTGTTTAATTCAAGAGTTTTTCGATATCCGGACGGCGATTTAAACAATCCTTATATCCTAATTCTATCAGCTTTGTACAAAATTCGGGCTCAAACAGCAAATAACTAGAGATTTCAGAGTATTCCGATTTAGAACCCGTACCCCGAAGAAGATAACGTAAAATCCTGGGGAGTTTGTAAATATGGGCCTTGGCGATTTCGCCCAAGTCTTCGGAAGGAGTGATCCAGACGAAGTCAATTGGATGCAATTGACTCTTAGCCTGCCCTTCCGGGCTCAAAAGGGAAAGGGTCTGATTAATTCTTTGCAAACGCTCCACATCCATATCAGCCGTATCCAAAAGTATTGCGTTCATGACCACGCTCATGATTCTCCCAAGCGCCGGCTCCTTCGTCAGACGTACTCGCTCAATTAACTCGCGCTGCTTTCGTACACCAACGATGAGCAATTTCGTAGCCCCCAAATGTACAGCGGGACTCAAGGGAGCCGCATTTCTTAGAACTCCGTCCCCGAAATAACTATCTCCCACTTTTATGGGTGGAAACAAAATAGGCAAAGATGACGAAGCCATAATATGCTCGACATGAAGTTCCAGCGATTCGGAACGCCTTCGCTTTCGTGTCCATGGCATTCGGCTTAAGTCTCGCGCCGAAAAAAAACTAACAGACTCGGTATTACCATAATCGGTTGCTGCGACCGAGACCGCGTCGATATGCCCAAGCTCGAGATTTTTAGGAATGTTGTCAAAACGGATAACTTCTTCGAGTAATTTTTCCAGAGGATCAGTTCTCAACAATGAATTCGAAGACGTATGACGGTAAATCCCTCCAAAGCTTAAATCCAATATTAACCGAAGACCCGTCTTCATGAGGCTCGCAAAGTCTGTTCGAAAAACTTGCTCGGTCCTCAATTGGCTCCAAAGCTCACAGAGTTTGTGCGCCGCGTTGTGCATAGAAGCCGCTTCACTAGCTAAGAAGCCAACGTTGATCGCACCAGCACTTAAGCCGGTAAGAATAGGAATCTTGATGTCGGGTTTAATTTCAACCAGACCTTTCAAAACGCCAGCCTGATAAGCGGCTCTCGATCCACCGCCCGACAAGACAAGACCTAGTTTCGCAGCATTATCCACAAGTCATAGTAGGGGGTCAGGGCGGTTAAGTGCCAGGTAAAATTTTTAGTTAACCTGGCACTTAACCGCCCTGACCCCAAAAAGAAAGCCCCGTCCTAGGACGGGGCTTTCGAATCAAAACTAAACTTTAAAAAGCTTAGATTAGAATTGGTATCCAACACTTGCGCCAATGGCAACGTTTTGAACATCTCGAGTTTCAGAATCAAGAGGAATGTTCACGAAAGCTTGACCCAAGATTCTGTTGTAATCGCCAGAAAGAGAAGGCGTCAAAGCATGCTTGTACTTTCCATTTCCAGAGCCAGCGGTTTCGCTGTCCAAAATCATGGTGTTGTACTCAAGGTTGGCATTCAAGTTTTCCATAGCCTTGTAAGTAGCCGCTGTTTGCCAAGTAATAGTGTTTCGGTTCTTATCGTTGCTACCAGCTGGTGAGCTCAAATAAGTAAAGCCGTATCCAACATTGGTTTTTCCATAGAATCGGTCACCATCAATGAACAAACCAACACGAGGATGAATCGTCGTTGCCTTTTGAGAATAGGCAAAAAGATCCGTTGTTGGGTTTGCATTGGCAACAAACGCGCCCTCTGCTTTACGAGAGGTAGGAAGATAAGCATCCAAAGCTGCTGAATAACCCCACTGGAAGTCATCAGAAGATTGGCTCAAAACCATATTCCATCCGCCAGTAAGACCGAAGTTACCCATTGAGTTTCGGCTAGTTCCACTAACATTTTTAGAAGCCATATAAAAAGGAAGGCTAGCACCCAAGGACACATGTTCGACTGGGCTGTAGTCAGCTTTCACTTCGATAGCAGCAATATTTCCTGTGTCAGTTCGAACACCAGCTTGTTCTTTAATTGGCGTATCTTGAAATCCAAGAGAGATATTATTTTCAGGGGTTACTTGCTCGCCTACGTAGATAGGAGCTGCGAAGGCAGAGCTAGCACCGATAAGGCCTAAGCCTAGAGCGATTGACATTAGTTTCATTTTTGTTTCTCCATTCATGAACAGTTTTACATTTCTAGTTAAACTTTCGTTTAACTCTTGTCTCAGGCGCCTTGACGAAAAACGCCCAGGACATGACGACTCTTCAACAGAGGCCCCGAGAGTGTCAACACTCGAACTCCTCTTTCGCAATAATGTATCGGTAAACCAAGCGTCTAAACTATTGAAAACTATAAGTTTTTATAACGCTCCGCAGCTAGCCCTGAGTGGTGCATTGCGATTTTAGACCATAGTAATAGGAGCCTAGCTCATCTGCCCAAAACTCCCCATGGAATGGCCAAAACTGTATCTGGGGATGAAAATCGACGTCTCCAAGCGAAATGATACGGATGTCATCCCGCAGTTCAATGGGGGCCCCGGTAAGCACGTTGACACCTAGTTGCAGGATCTCAATTTGAATTCCGTCGGCCTGTTCCAAATTCTTCTGAAGCTCCGAGTCCATTCTATTCAAAAGATATGTAGCCCGCTGGCTCAATTTATTTCGCACAAAACTAAAGGCCTCCTTCGCTTTTGCCGCTTCAGCTCCGCTGAGACGCCCTACTTCATCAACCAAACTTTGAAAGGCTCGCTGCAACGAACGAAACTGGGGGTCCGCGATCATAAATCCAAGAATGCGTGGGTTTACGGAGTTTAAAACTTTGTCATCAAACAGCCAAGTGCTGACCTGACGCCTCTGAAGCTCTTTGACCTGAGCATGAATGGGAATAAAAATTTTCTTCATCTCCTCAATTGTCGAACTAGCTCGATCAAATAAACAAAGATGATAAAAGGAAGCCGAACGAACAATATATGTCTCGGGAAAGAATATACCGTCCGAATACGGAGTCATAAACGAAAGTGTCGCACCAAGGGCTCCGTTCATATCGCCGTCCAAATAAAACGACCAAGCCTTTTCGAAGACGGCTTCAAAAAACAAGGGATCCAATTGGCGGATCCGCGAATAATAAAAAATCGCCTGCGAATAATCAGCCACTTCATGTGCCACGCGAGCCGCCGCTAATAAAGCCTTGACGGCAAGCGGCCTTGGAATTTCCCGACGTCTATTGATGAGTGATTTAAATAGGCGCATCGCATTTTCGTACTGGCCTTCAGCAGCCAAAATTACGCCTTCGACATACTGTTTCTCGTTCGAATATTTAGAAACGGACCTCAAAAAATTTCGAGCAGACACAAGGTCGGACATCGCTGCCAGCCTTCCCGCCTCACGAAGGGCGTATAGCTCCCTTGCCGCGGTATTTTGCACGCCTTGATAATCCAAGAAGAAATCTATTTCATTATTAAAATAGGCGCGCTCCATCGACTCCAGGCTTCCCGCCTGAAGATCGTAGACCAAAGCCGTCATGGGCGCCCGCCCGCGAATATGATCTCCGCCCGAGGCCAACAAGCCAAAGGGCAAACAGATGAGACTCAATATTAGTTTAGCTTTCATGTCCCCCTGCCTTTCTGATCTAAAGATCCTGTGAAAACGGAAAGAAAATCGACAAGCCCGCGGACAATGCATAGTTATGCGAGATCTCCGAATCATTGATCAAAGTGCGATTGTAAATATAGTCTCGAAACTCAATTCGGGCCGACAGCCACTCATTAATAAAGACTCGAGTACCCAATCCGACATTGCCCATAAACGAGCTACCATCAGCCTGACCCTTGTAATTGACTACCCCGGCCCCACCGACCGTGTAGAGATCAAAGTTCAAAACCGCCCACGTAAACCAACTGATTTTTCCATAAATTGGACTAAAAGTGATGGAAGCTTGATAAAAAGCCAAGGAGTCGTCATCACCCGTTTGAAATCCAAAGCCTCCACCAACCGCTTCAAAACCTAGACTTTCAAAAAAATGATACTGATATCCCCCCTGGACTAAACCGTAACCATTGTTATTAAAGATCCCTCCCGTCATCATGAAAACCTCATGGCGACCTTCTTTGGAATAAAGGCGTTTGTGTATCGAGTGAATATCGTCTCGATCATATTGAGCCAGTTGATCTTTAAAATTTTCCTGCGCCATGACGCTAGCGCTAACAACAAAAACAAAGGCACAAAGAAAAAGTCTCATATCATTAAGTTTAGTATGAAGTTCGAGTGACCACCAAGACATTGTTCAAGTTATACGCCACTGCTTTTGGCCCTTGAGCGGTCTATTAAGCTGCAAATAACCAGACTCGTTATATAGAGTGCCGACAAAGGAACCCCTAACAACAGCATCGTAAAAGGATCGGCTGGCGTCAAAATGGCCGATAAAATAAATATACCGATGATAGCATGCCTCCAGGTTTTCCACAGGCTTTTGGAAGAAAGTACGCCTATAAGATTGAACAGGACGACGATGACTGGAATCTCAAATAAAATTCCAAAGGCAATTAACAATCCGGAGGCAAAGCTAAAGTAATACGACATGGCAGGCATCGGAATAATCGGATCTCGAATCTCACCAAAGAAAAATTCAAAGGCGAAAGGAAAAATATAAGTAAAACCAAACAAAGCTCCTCCGACAAACATGATCGATGTAGAAATCACAAACGGAAGAACATACTTTCGCTCGTTTGGCTTCAGCCCCGGGGCGACAAACTTCCATATTTGATAAAAAACCCAGGGTGCTCCTAAAAAAACACCCCCCAACAGACCCGTCTTTAAATAGACTAAAAAAGCTTCAGCCACTCCAATCGTAATTAATCGACACTCAGAATTCTTAAAGGCTGCACAAAGGGGGCGAAGCAACCAGTCAAAAATTTCTTCCGCAAAATGATACGCAATGAAGAAGCCCATCAAAACGCCTAAGCTCGCTCGAATTAATCTCTTGCGAAGCTCCGAAAAATGCTCGAGAAAACTCATTCCCTCAGTTTCTTTGTTCACGCCTCGTCCTCTGGCTTATTTGGATTTTTGCGAATCTTTCCAGTCGTGACTTCGGGTGATTCATGCTTCGCATAAACCTCCGTCGTCTCCGAAATCGTCTTTTCCTCGACCGCCTTCTCGATGGCGTCGCTAAGTTTTTTTGCCTCGCGTTCGACCTCTTCGCGGGTCATCTTCATGGGGTCTCGTGCTGACTCATTTATTTCATTGAAAGATCGCTGAATCTCCTGAACGGACTTATCGCTCCGAATCGCTTGCATCCATTCTTCACGAGCTTTTGACAATTCCTTAACTAGCTTGGCCACCTGCTTTACTACGCCAGGCAATTGCTTGGGACCGATCAGAATCATCGCAATAATCCCAATAACTAAAATTTCACCCCAACCCATCCCAAACATCGTCTAAAAATCTTTCCCATAAAAATCAGCATCTTGTTTTTTACCCTGACTCAGCTCGGTAGGAGCGGTGCCTTTGACAAAAGCTTCAAAGACCGCCCCCTTGGTCTTGGCCGTTGCCAACTTACCTGTCTGAGGATCGATCCTGGCAAACTCAATATTATCCGGAACCGAAAAATCTTCCTTCGGATAGGGCGCCGACGAGGCCGCCATAAAATCCAACCAAATAGGAACAGCCGCACGAGAACCCGTCTCAAACCGTCCCAACTTTCTCAAATCATCGTAGCCCACCCAAACTCCCGCTACCAACTGAGGTGTAAATCCCACGAACCAGGCATCTCGATTTTCATCCGTCGTTCCCGTCTTCCCTGATGCCGGTCGATTCAACTCTCTCGCTCTTCGTCCTGAGCCATAGAGAATGTTTTCTTTCAAAAGATTCGTCATCAAAAAACTGGCTTCGCTACTTAAAACTTGGCCGGGCTTTAAGGCAGACGTGTGCTTTTCCAGCTTGCGCTGATTTGTATCTCTAGCCGTCTCCTTTAAGAAAGTCGCAGAATCTTCGGCCGCATCCTTAGGCTGTTCTGTAAATATTACGGAAGAAATATCCTGTTTTAAGTCCGAAATGGATCTATCCACTGTCGACAAAAGAGCGTTGTCAAAATCCTCAATGACGTTTTCTTCAAGAGTCTCCCCATTGCGATCGACTATCTTTTTAATGAATATTTGTTTTTTGAGATATCCCCCCGTCGCAAAAACAATATAAGGCCTGACGATTTCATTAAGAGTGACCACCGACGAACCGAGACCCAAAGTAAAATTTCTATTCAATTCGCTTTCAATACCCAGCCTTCGCGCGTATTGAATAGCTTGGTCCAAGCCAACTTCGTTGAGCAACTTAATCGTGGTAATGTTTCTGGACGTCAATAGACTGCTGCGCAAAGTAGTGTCGCCGACAAATTTTTGATCGTAATTATTGGGACGCCACTTATCCTGATCCACGTCGTTTTCGAAAACAATCGGACTGTCTTGCAATATACTCGCTGGCGTAAATCCGAGGTCTAGTGCTGCCGCATAAATTACAGGCTTAAAAGAAGATCCGGGTTGTCGCTTGGCTTGGATCGCACGATTAAACTGCGATCTCCCAAAATCGTAGCCGCCCACCATCGATCGGATATAGCCATTACGAGGATCTACAGCCAAAAGAGCTCCCTCAACTTCCGTATCCTGCTCAAGGCTCGCCTCTATCATCGGCGCACCACCTATTTCGGAAGCCGTTGCAGAAAGCGCCTTCACACTCATCACAACAACGTCTCCCACTGAAACAACATCCGAAACCTTACGAACGGCCGCAACAACCTGATCATCCTCGTCATCAATCTTTTGTCGGGCGTGAGCCCATTTCATATCTTCAAAGTCGATCCGAGCAAAATAGCTCGGTTCATATTCAACAAGTGCTTCTTGCGCCTCATCGTTCGCTTTGATGACAACCCCTTCGATGAAATCGCCAACCTCCAAAGCAGGGGCTGGCTTCATCTTAATTTCGCCCCGACCCTTAGCTTCTTCAACAGCGACTTCGAGCTCTTGATTTGCCACGACTCGCTCATCGTCTTGCTCTTCAAACTTTCGCCCTTCAAAATATTTATCAATTTCATCATTCTTTAGTTTCTTCAAGGGACCCCTATAACCCTGGCGCTTTTCGAGCTCACTCAACCCCTTACGGATCGCATTTTGTCCGTAGCGTTGCATATCGACATCGAGGGTTGTATAAATCTTGAGACCATCTTGAAGAACCATTCGCGATCCATATTTGCCCATCACATATTGCCGAACATATTCTACAAAATAAGGCGCAAGTGTTTTGTTGAGATCTCTACGAGCTTCAATAAGAACTTCTTGATTGGCGGCCGCCTCATGCTCTTCTTCGCTAATAAAGCCAGCTTCTTTCATCCTTCTCAAAACATACAACTGCCTTCGCTTAACTCGATCAGGATTCTTCGAAGGTGAATAGCGACTTGGCGCCTGTGGAAGTCCCCCAAGAATCGCCGCTTCCGCCAGCGTTACTTCATGCAGCTTTTTCCCAAAATAAACATCAGCTGCGGCGGTCACCCCGTAGGCTCCATGACCTAAGTAAATATGATTGAGATAGAGGTGAAGGATCTGCTCTTTGTTTAAACTCTGTTCAATTTGCCAAGCCAAAATGGCTTCTTTGATCTTTCGAGTAATAGTTTTTTCGGGACTCAGCAAAAAGGCTCGAGCCACTTGTTGCGTGATCGTACTCGCCCCCTGCCGACGGCTTCCACTTCTAAAGTTAACCCAGGCGGCTCGAATGATTCCTAAAAAATCTAGCCCCTGATGACTATAAAATTTTGTATCTTCCGCCGCGATAAACGCCTTCTTGATAACATCTGGGATCTCTTTCGTAACAATTCGCTTCTCGTCGAAAAATTCCCCAATCACTTCTTCATTGTCGGAAAGGACGACACTAAGTTCTTTAGGCTCATAAACCTGGAGACTATCGATCGAAGGCAGGTCTTTATTGACAAACAATAAAAAACCAAAACCACCGGTGAAGCAAAGCGCCATACCAAAAAGGCTGCTTATCCCCATATACTTAAGCCATTTGCTTTTCCAAGATCCTGACACGAAACTCCTAGCCTCTTTACAAATTACAGTGAACTCAGCTCGAGATAAATTGTACAATGAACTGTGGCGAAGCTCCATCATTCACAAGCAGGATTACTGCTTATTCGAAACCAAACGCAGGTTATGATCCCTTTACAAAAGGAAATTACAAGTATTGGAAGAAAGCAGGCTGACATAATTCTGGATGATCCTAAAGTTTCCAGCCTCCACGCTGAGATTCACCGAAACGGAAACAATTTTGTATTTAAGGATCTTGGTAGTACCAATGGCAGTTTTGTTAATCGACGCGCCGCCAAAGAAATCACTCTTGTTGATCAAGACGTGATCGAGTTTGGAATGACGACGCTTTGCTTCTTTGCGGATATTCGAGATTTCCATGGGCAAGTTGAAGAAGTAACTGTTAGCACGAAAACAAAACCCATCACTCAAACCGTTGATATTGAAAATCTCCGAACCAGCACGCAAACTATAGTTCAGCCGACAGTGGTTTTTAAATGGCTCAAAGGTGAGCTAAAGCAAAAAGAATATCGCCTTCAGAAACCCCATATTCTGTTAGGCCGCGGCGAAGCTGATATTGTTATTCTTGACCTTGATGCGTCAAGAAAGCACGCGATGGTCGAAGTTCTAAGCCCTTCAAATATATTTTTGAGAGATCTCGGCTCCACGAATGGCACTTCTGTAAACTCCAAAAAAGTCAGCTCGATACGATTAAAATCGGGAGATATCATTCAAGTAGGCGAAACCATGATAGAATTTTCTATAGAAGAATCGTCCAAGTAGGAGTCCAATGTGGGTGTAAAAGTCGCCATCACGGTTATTGATGGTCCTGAAAAGGGCAAGAGCGTCGAGTTTGACGAAGGGAAGGTTTTGGTCGGCCGCAGCCGTGGAGAAATTCGCCTGTCAGATAAGAAAATTTCCGGCCAACACTGTCAGTTTGTTATCGATGGAGAGAGCGTATATCTGGAAGATTTACGCTCTACGAATGGCACTTTTCTGGGCAGCCAAAAGGTTGCAGAGCGCATTGAGCTCAACAACTTGGATGTCGTGACGGTTGGCTTAAGCCGACTAAGTGTTAGTATTGTCGAGCAGCTTTCAGATTTCAAAAAGGCAAACACGCCGATTTCTGAAGTTGAGACAATCGCCAAACCGAGCGCTCAGGAAAGTCCTGCAAAATCTAAAACGACACCCATAGAGGCGGCTCCAAGACCCGTCGACACAGACCTGCCCCCCGAAGGGGCTGAATATCGCGATACGGGGATTCAGAGAATTGACAATCTGATCAACGACGAGATGTCGGCCTTCTCTAAATGGGATCATCCCGCCATGGGAGACACCAATGAAGCCACGGGTGGTATCCCAAAAATTCAAGTCGTTCTCGTAGCCCGCAAAGCTCCAGAGGGTGTTAGCCAGGTTAACTGTGTCGGGAAGCTTACTACGATCGGCCGTAAGGATGTCGACGTTCGTCTAAACGATCTCGACCTTTCTCGAAAGCATGCCGCTATCGAGATTGTCGGTGGCACGAAGGCTTTCGTTCGAGACTTAGCGAGCACCAACGGAACTTTTGTGAACGGTAGTAAGATTAGCTATCAAGAACTAAAAGCTGGCGATTTGATTCAGATCGGTCAGTCTGTTTTTAAAGTTCAAATCGTTTCAGTTTGATTTTATTGTGAAATGCCGAATTACAATTTTAAATGGAGAAATAGCCGGCCAAAAATTTGACCTGATCAAAGGCCAGTCCCTTACAATAGGACGAGATACTCGTGCGGACATTCCACTGCCCGAGAGAAAAATTTCGAGAAAACACTCCAAAATTACTTGGAATGACGAGTTGAATCTAATTACCCTTGAAGATCTTGAGTCTTTAAACGGCACTTGCGTCAACGCACATCAAATTAACTCTAAAGTAGAGCTTCATGATCAAGATCAAATTCGAATCGGATCTTTTCTGATGAAAGTTGAGTTTAACGAAAGGGCCCTTCAAGCGCGGGGCGTCGCCAAACAAGAAGAGATGGAAATGGACAGCTTTATTGAGCTCGCCAATCCCATGACCGATTTATCACAGCAAGAACTCGAAGCTTTCAATTTAAATTCTGACCTCAGCAACGCTCAAAAGGCCGAAAATGTTTATGAGGAGCTTATCGAATCTGGTGCACAACGAAAGATAATAGATGAAGACGAAGAGCCAGACACCACAGGAGGTCACCTGATTCTAGGGAAGCTAAGCGAAATCTCTCTGCCTGATCTATTACAAATGTTAGCAACAACTCGAAAAACTGGGTTGTTAGTTGTTTCGAACGAAAAAATTGGTGGGCCGATTCGCCTGGATCAACCGCCTCTTGAACAGGCTTATTTATACATTGAAGGTGGCGTCATCTTGAGCGCCAGCTTCCAAGATCTCTCCCCCATCGAAGCTTTTTACGAAAGTCTTTCGATTGAAGATGGTTATTTTGCACTTTATGCCCTTCCGCAGATCGTCCTGAGTGATCGCATTGATTTGCCCGTCGAAGCCTTGCTTTTGGATGGCCTACGTCGCTTAGACGAAAAACGAGCTAAGGCTGAGGCATTGAAAGAGTCAGATAATCTTCAAGCCTTGCCTGACAACTCACTAACCGGTCTCAATTCGGATGAGTTACAAGTTTTTCAACTCGCCTGGAAACTCAAAAAAGTGCGAAGCGTATTAGAAAAAAGTCCCTTCAGCAAAAACCGAACAATCGAAATTCTCCGCAAGCTCGTTCAAGGCAAATACCTTAAAATTGATCGCGTCTAAAATCTCAATTTTTAAAAAAGCCTAAGGAGTCAATCCGTTTTCTCGATCAAAGGCCTCACGATTATAATCACGGCCCAAGAAACTTCGGATCGAATCATATGCCGACCGGCTTCCGCCAACTTCGTAAATCTCTTCCTTCATTCGAAGCCCGAGTTCAGGATCTAACATTCCTCCTAGGGAATTCTTAAAGGCTGATATCATGTCTTGAGCAATCACATCCGCCCAGGCGTAACCATAATAGCCACCGTCATACCCGTCCATATGCCCCCAGTTGGCTGCGAAAAAAGCCCCTTCTGGCTGAGCGAACATAATCTTATCGAAGGCCTCATTCGTTAATTCTTCAACATCTCGAACGTCATCGGACCCATGAAACTGAAGATCAAGCCAAGCAAAAGTTAATTGCCGACGATACCAAATACCTTTGGTCGCCAAATCCGCCTCTTTCATTTTTTGCAAAGTTTCGGCACTGATTTTCTTGGTCGGATCTTGATAGTGCTGGGCAAAACTATCCAAAACCTTTTGATCCCAAGCCCAAGCTTCAAAGACTTGAGACGGCGCCTCAACGAAATCCCTCTCTACGCCCGTACCGGAGTATCGAGAAAGGCGAACCTTACTAATCATTGAATGCATCAAATGCCCAAACTCATGAAAAAAGGTTCCCACTTCGTCTGGTGACAAAAGTGATGGCTCATCCGAAGACGCCTTCGGAAAGTTACAGATCAAAGCGCTTACAGGACGCCGCCAAGATCCGTCAGCTTTTCGATAACCGGGCATGATTCCGAAATGGGCAAAGTGCTGATATTTCCCGTCGCGAGGATAAAGGTCCAAATAAAAGGATCCTAAAGGTTCTCTGGTTTCTCTATCCAGAACCATAAAAAATTCCAAATCCTCAACCCATTTGTAGGGAGGTGTAAGCTGGATGAACTCTAATCCAAACAAATTAGAAAAGGTTTCAAAAGCGGCTTCGCGCACCCGACTCATTTCGAAGTAGTTGCGGAGTTCGCTAGTATCAATATTGTATTTCGTCTTCTTCAAAATACTTTGATAATAGCGAAAGTCCCATAGGTGGATTTCGTCATCGTCCACCAAATCAGGAAATCGCGCACGATCTTGCGCCTTCAAAACCTGAAGTTCGGCTACTTCATCCTTAAACTTTGTATCAAAGGCATCAATTAAGCCTTCCACAAAATTCAAAGCCGCCTTTCGAGATCCTGCCATTCGATCTTCCACTCGATAGTCGGTCCATGAACCAAAGCCTAAGATTCTAGCAATTTGATAACGAGTATCGACCATTTGCTGAAGAATCGGCAAATTCTCTTCTTTGGCTAATGAATCTCGAGCCAACTCCACTTTTTTTCTGGCTGACTCAACAATGATATTTTCCTCAGCATCTATGAACTCACCCGTAATATTGACGTTCACTAAATAGCCACCACCATCTTGTAACCAACGCTTTTTGACATCGTCCGACACCATGACAAGCTCATCTTCTCGAAGAATGACCGCAGCCTGGGATTCCCTAATATTTTGAGCGAATTTACTCGACAAATAGATAAGCTGACTCTTTAAGGCCGCCAATTTCTCGAGCTCTATTCCGTCCAGTCCCACACCACTTCGTCTAAAGTCAGCCAAAGTTTCTCGCACGAACTTAAGCTCTTCGTCACTCAATTCACGTCCTGGATTTTGAGAGGCTTCAAGCAAAACCGAATATAGAACTTTGTCGACCATGATTTCTTCTAACCATTCATAGACTCGAACAACGGTTGCACTCGCCACATCACGATCCGCCTTATCAACGGCGGTAGAGCCAATAACTTCAATGGGGTTGATGACACTAAAGAGTTCCGCGTAGGTAATATCCAGGGCGCCAAAAGTCGTGTCATAAGTAATCTGTGATTTATCCAGACTCGATATAATGCTGGTCGCCTTTTGAGCTGCCAGCAGAGCGCTGGTAACAACTTGAGAAATTTCTTTTTTGTGCAGATTAAAATTTGGAACCATAAGTTCATAACCATGAAATGAGCTGAGCTCAGGAAATATCTGAATATAAGTCATTTCCTTACGTGGAATTTTCGTATCCGCGGCCGGAGTTGCCGTCTCATCGCCGCCTGGGATCTCAACTAAAGGCTCCTCCATTTCGCTGGGTCCAGTCTGACTCGGCTTCCCATCGGGATCGGTCGTTACACTTGGGCCAAGCTTTGAAAAAACATGACTACCCCGCTTATCAAGTTCACAGGCGCTAAGGAAGACGCCCAAAGATAGAACACCTAATATTTTAACTAGTTTTAAAATTCGCATTTTCATGAATATGCCCTTCTCTTCTAAAAACTGACGGTTTCTCGAATGCCCAAAAATAAAGTCCCCTTCTAGACCAGCCAAGCCGTTCATACAAGCCCATTGCCCCCATTTACCCTGACCTTAGCCCACCCGCCTTGCGAACTTTGTACTTCTGCGCTAAGAGTCTGATTAAGGACAAATTCAGGGATAAGGAGTAATTAGTATGATTAGTAAACAAGCCTTAAGCGGTCTATTGACCCTTACTATTTTAAGTTTCACCTCAGCAAATTTATTTGCCGGCCCAGAAGATATAGGTGGTGGAATGAGTGAAGTCGATCGTCTTCGAATAGATCTTCAGCGAGAAGAGAATTGTTATAAGAGGCCTTATGCCCACCAGATGAGCCTGGATGATGTGGAGTTGAGCGCCTATACAATCTGTTGGCGAGAAGCTCAAGATACCGCGAGGCTTTTAATTCCTGCGCTTAGTGATAAAATTACTCTCTTAGTGGAAGAGGCGAATGAGTATCGAACGCAAATTGAGGAAATCAACGATCTGTTTAAAAATAGCGGACCCAGTATTTGGAATATGTATCCGATTGATATGGATGCTCAACTTAGTTTTGGCGATCTGCAATCGAACAAACGCGCGGAACTCCGAGAGTGGTTAGCTGACTGCCAAGATGAAATTTCTGAAACGAAACAAGAAATCAAGAAATTGGAAAATACTTATTTCCCTCAGCCTGTGGTCAAGAGCCGAAATTATGTAAGAAACGACCGCGATGCTCAACCGATGCCTTTAGATTAAGGCCTGATCCAAATGACCTACAAAAGAAGCTTTCGAAAGGCCTCCTAAAGGGGGCCTTTCTTTTTTGCCTTAGAACTATTTCTCTTTTCCCTGGCGAAGACGCTCAATATTTTCACGGTGGCGGAATACCACCAGAAGGCAGAGAACCAAAACGACCAAGGCGACATCCGACGATTTTTCGAAAAATACCACCAGCGGCAAGCACGAAGTGGCGATGATCGCACTCAGTGAGGAAATCTTTGTAAAGCGATACGTAAGAAGCCAAAGAGCTAACGCCACTAAGGCCGAAAAAGGTGCGATCCAAAGCATAATTCCAAAAGAACTTGCTACGCCTTTACCACCCATGAACTTAAGATAAATCGGATAGCAATGGCCTAAGACCGCGGCTACACCCACACAGGCAACTTGAAAATCATTTTGCAAAAACAATTGAGCCATTCCCACCGGAACAATGGCTTTTAGAATATCACTCGCCAATGTGGCCGCACCCAGTTTCCGCCCCAAGACACGATTCATATTAGTGGCGCCAATATTGCCTGAGCCAAACTCTCGAATATCAACATCCGCAAAAACTCGACCCCACAAGAGGCCAAAAGGAACCGCGCCTAATAAATAGGAAAAAATAAGTAACAAGAAAAAGCTCAATGACATCGCTAATTCGAAGACTACATCATCCCGTCGTCTTCAGCCAAATTCTCAAATCGTGTGTATTCATTAAGAAAGGCCATTTTGACTAGTCCTGTTGGACCATTACGATGCTTGCTGATGATAAGTTCGGCTATCCCGGGATGTTCCGTATCCGGATTGTAAACTTCGTCACGATAAAGGAACATGATGATATCTGCATCCTGCTCGATTGCACCGGACTCACGCAAATCCGAAAGTACGGGTCGCTTATCTTGCCGAGCTTCCAAGGATCGATTGAGCTGCGACAGCGCCAAAACCGGAACATTCAGTTCTTTGGCCAAGGCTTTTAACGATCTAGAAATTTCGGCAATTTCTCGCTCGCGGCTTTCGACCTTTCCTTTGACTCGCATAAGTTGCAAGTAATCGATCACAATAAAACCAAGACCATGCGATTTAGCCAATCGTCGGCATTTAGCTCGTAACTCAAAAGTTGTCATGCCAGGCGTATCGTCGATAAAAATCGGTGCCTCGGATAAAGCACTCGCCGCATGAGTAAGGCGGGGCCAGTCTTCATCAGTTAGATAGCCTCCCCGCAATCGGGAGCCATCCACCCGAGACTCCATACAAAGGAGTCGCTGCACAAGCTGCTCCTTGGACATTTCTAATGAAAAAACCACACAAGGAATTTGCTCCCGCATCGCAATATTCGAAACCATATTAAGACAGAGCGCGGTCTTTCCGACCGAGGGACGTGCAGCCAAAATCACTAAATCCGAATTTTGAAAGCCCGAAGTTAGCCGGTCCAGGCTATCATAGCTTGTGGGAATTCCAGTAATGGCTGACTTTTTCTCAAAGCGATCTTGAATGCGCTTGAAGGCGTCTTTGACCATATCCCGAATGGCAAATGAACCACGGGTCAAACTTCTCTCGGAAATCTGAAAAACCTCTCGCTCAACTTTATCGATAAGGTCCGAAATGCTCGAAGCCCCTTGATAGGACTCTTCAACAATTCCGGTCCCCACCTGAATCAATCGTCTCAGGACGGCTTTTTCTCGAATAAGTTTTGCGTAAGCCTCGACATTGGCACTGCTGGCAATGGTATCGACAAGCGAAGCCAACTGGCTGGTGCCTCCAGCAGCTTCCAAAAGGTTCTGAGCCTGAAGATAGTCCGATACCGTCAAAAGATCAGCCCCACCACCTTGACGGCTAATTTCTAAAACGGCATTGAAAATGATCTGATGGGCTTTGGTATAAAAATCGCTGGCTTCAATATGCTCGAGGACCTTTTCGATCGCTTCGGCATCAATAAGCATACTGCCAAGAACTTGTTTCTCGGCTTCTAGATTTTGTGGTGGAAGTTTAAAAATCGACTTGGTGGACGCCCGCGCACTTGCCCCTACAGGACCCTCTTCCCAGATTTCGGTATCCCCATCCATGGAAGCCTAATCCCCCAGCCTATCTTAGTCTTCGGACTTTGCTTCGGTAGTTGTATCGGTTGTTTCTGCAGCTTCGCCACCGGTTTCAGTGCTATCCGCATCCTCAGCAGCTGCCTCGGCCTTTGCTACTTTAGGTGCCCGCTTTTTAGCTCCTGATTTCTTCTCTTTTTCTTTGATGGCCTCGATTTTTAGCTGAAAACTTGTAAAAACATCCCCTGGCAATCTTACTTTGATTTCGAAACTTCCTTCACCAGATATTTCTGGAATCTCAAGATCTCGACGATCTACGACATAACCCCTCGATTTCAACTCTTCAACAAGCTCCGTCGACGAGATTGTGCCGAACATTTTATTCTGATCGTTAAAGCGTTTTTGCAAAGAAATTTTAATCTTCGCAAATTCTTTCGAAGCTTCTTCAGACTCTTCTCGGAGTTTCTTTTTGTCTGTCTCAACTAGCTTGAGCTGATGATCGAGGGCAGTTTTGTTTCCCTTCACTGCAACAACCGCTAAGGATCGAGGAAGCAAAAAATTCCTGGCGTAGCCGTTTCGAACATTTACCAACTCACCGATTCTTCCGACATTAGGCACATCTTTTTTAAGAATAATTTCCATAAACTACCTTTCTTGCTTCGCTCACACGCCAACAGACCCTTAATCTAGATCCAGGGTTTGTCGTCCTCGTCTTTGCTTTGCTCGGCTTGAGACTTCCAACGCTTCCGGAAGTCAAACCACATATCTGCAAGGCCCGTCAAAAGGAGAACCGGCGGTGGATTACTAAACAACACTAATAGGACAAGAATCGAAAGAAAGAAAGGCAATCTTGGAGTCATATAACTCAAGAAACTAAGCCCCCCCAAAACAATGGGAAAGGAACCTAAAATCGCTAAATTCCAGCCTAGCCAAGGCAACAACTCGATGGTGTCTGGAATCAAAGGGCCCGGGCTGGCGGCCAAAATCCCCAGTCCTATAACCACGACAATCAACACCCAATCCTTGGGTCGCCAAGAGCTGAAATGAACCCAAAATTTAAGGGGATTCCTTCGAGAGCTCAAGCGAAGTAAAAAAGCGTTAAACAAGAAAATAGAGGCCAGCATAACACCAAACCAAGCGACTAAAGTGAGTCGCACGAACGGAAAGATGATCTTTTCAAGCCTTGTCCGAAGGTCTGCCGGCCATTGATCCATTCCAAAAAAGGACTTAACAAGATCTGCGTTCATTTCGGTATTAAACCAATTCATAATGCTGCCATGAGCCCAATGGCCGAGGCTCAATCCCAAAAATGCCAGCAGACCAAGGCCAACATAGCCATACAAAAGTTTTTCAGTGCCCCAATGCTTGGCCTTCCGACCAAAATAGAGAATGGGTGCGGCAGAAAAAAACAATACTAAACTGAGAATATCAAGCCCAAGCCCCGAACGCTCCGACAATACTTGGCAAGCCAGTAAGGCAGAAGCCAGCAGAAGGACGCTGCCCCACAATTCATTTCTGCGAAGCACCACATAGCCGGCAGCCGGAAGAAACATCCACGGGAGACTGAAGAAGCTCGCGCTCCCTAGGATCAAAAGACTGAGGATTAAACTTCCATCAAATTTGCGGAAGAAGGATTTTTTTCTAAATGATTTCCGACCCACGTAAAACTTGAGTTGCCTTAGGACCGAAAACCGGGAACGAAATCACTTTCGTATTCCGGCTCTACATGTGGAGGCGTTACTTTATCCGTGGGAACTTTCTGACGAAGTTGCGCCATTTCAGCCTCCGACAAGTCATCCGACAATCGAACACTTTGAAACCGCAAATAGTCTGGATCAAGCTTCATAATCCGCTCAACCGCTTTCACGACATTACCATTTCCAAGAAATCTCAAATAAAAATAATGCCCCTGAAGATGCTTGTTGATTTCGTAAGCCATTCGAAGCTTACCCCAATCATCCAATCTCAAAAATTCGCCCCCGGACTCCGTCAATGCCGTCTTTACTCGGGTCAACAGATCCGTTTCTCGGCTCGCATCCACAGAAGGAGATAGAATAAAAATAATCTCATAATCTCGACGTCGTGCCGCTAAAATAGATGTGCGATCAATTAAAGGCTCCACTGCCTCTTTATTCCCAGTTGTGTCGATTGCAAGCTCTGCCACGGTTTTCGCTCCTTTTTGCGTTTAGATGCCTTTATTAATCACTTTCGCAAAGAGATCAAACGTTAAATCGAAATAAGATAATATCCCCGTCCTCAACGATATACTCCTTGCCTTCGGACCTTTGCAGCCCCTTATCGCGGGCCGCTTTTTCACCTCCCAGGCGTATAAAATCCTCATAGTGAATGACTTCAGCCCGAATGAAACCTTTAGCAAAGTCCGAATGAATTTTACCGGCCGCATCAACCGCAGTTTGCCCCCTAGAAACAGTCCACGCACGAACCTCTTTTTCGCCAGCTGTAAAAAACGTAATTAAGCCCAATAGGCTGTAAGCATCCTGAATAAAGCGATTCAGACCTGGCTCGCTAAGCCCATATTCCTGCAAGAACATGGCTCGATCCTCCTGCCCTTCCAATTGGCTAATTTGGTATTCGAGGGCGATTGAAAGGGGGACAACAGGAGCATTATCTTTAGCAGCAATTTCGGCTAATCGGGCCAGCCAGTCTTTGACCTTCGGACTTGGGGACTTTAGCTCAGTCTCTGCCAAATTAGCGACATACATGAGCGGTTTAACGGTCAAAAAATCGGAAAGGTCCAAACCTTCAAGCTCGTTCACAAACCGTCGGATCGGCAAACCCTGTCCTAATCGATCTCGAAGCATTTTAATTCGATCAAACTCATCCTTTTCCTTTTTGTTCCCTGACTTAGCCAATTTTTCTATTTTTTCCATTCGCTTTTGAGCTCTTTCAGAGTCCGAGAGACAAAGCTCTAGGTCGATAATTTCAACATCACGCTCAGGATCGACCGAACCCATCAAATGAACAACATTGCTGTCTTCAAAGCACCTCACGACATGCGCCACCGCATCCACCGATCGAATGTGTGATAAAAATTGATTACCCAAACCTTCTCCTTGGGAAGCTCCCTTGACGAGGCCCGCAATATCCAAAAAACTGACATTCGCTGGAACGATACCTTTTGGTTTGGCGATTTCGCAGATTTTATTCATCCTTAAATCAGGAACATCGACGATCCCTTTGTTTGGATCCACGGTACAAAAGGGAAAATTTTCGGCTGCTACCTGCAAGGACGTTAAGGTATTAAACAGAGTCGACTTACCTACGTTTGGAAGTCCAACAATTCCACATTCTAAACTCATTACTCATTATCTTTCTGAAGCTCTGCATCGGCCTTGGCTAGCTTACTTCTCCAAGCATTGATTTTGTTCATCGCAGAATCAAATGATTCTCGACATAAAATTTCGAAGTGTTCCGGCACGGCATCCATCAGCTCTTCGACGATTTCCCTTTCTTTCGGCGAAAATTTTTCGAGCACATAGTCCTTTGCTTCCGTTTGAGGTCGCCCCACGCCAAGTCTTAATCGAGCTATATTCTCAGTGCCAAGGCACTCCATTATGGAGCGAAGTCCCTTATGTCCTCCATCCCCCCCCGAGGGCCTCAATCGAAGCGTTCCCAGCCCAAGATCAAGGTCGTCCATAACGACGAGCGTTCGAGAGTCCGCTTGAAACTTCTTTTTCCAGGCTAAAACGGATTTTCCGCTAATATTCATAAACGTCATGGGTTTGAGCAAATGAACTTCGATATCTCCAAATGGAACATGAAGCCAATGCGCCTCAAATCTTTCCTGCCATCCGACATTAGGAAAAAGCTCGCACACTCGATCGATCCAAGAAAAACCAATATTGTGTCGAGTATGATTATATCGAGGCCCTGGATTACCAAGACCGACGAATAGAAAAGCTTTCACGCAATCCAGCCTATTATTAAGCCGCCCAAAAAGAAAAGCTCTCGAGCTTACTTCTTATCCGATTTCGCGGCGGGCTTTGCCCCCGCTGCTGCGGCTGCAGGCTCGCCCGTCGCTGCAGTTGCTACGTCACCTGTTCCATCAGGAGCGACAACAGCCTCAACGGCCTTAACTTCTTCCTTCTCAGGCTCAACAACCGACATCAACGTATATTCAGCTTCGTCCATAACCTGAATTTTATCCGAAATCTTTAAATCGCTGACGTGCAGACTGTGGTTCAATTCTACGCCTGAAATATCAACGACAATGCTCTCGGGAAGATCGCCAGGCAATGCCTTGATCATAACCGATCGACGAATGATTTGTGTGATACCGCCACCGATTTTAACTCCAACTGGTGTCCCTTGAAATTCCAAAGGTACGCTGACCGTTAACGCTCGATTCATATCGATTTGATAAAAATCAACATGGACTGTTTCCCAGGTCGCAGGATCTCGCTCGATAGATTTTAGAATAACTTTTCGACCCTCAAGGTTTTGGTCGGCGGACTTCAACGTGAGAATTAGACTCGCGCTGGAATGTCCCTTATAAGCTTTACGAAACTCTCGATCATCAAATGCACAGTATGCGTTCTTAATGCCAGGGCCATACACATTGGCTGGCACAAAGCCTTCTTTGCGAAGTTTTCGATTCGTTGTTTTTTTGGTCGTATCACGGACGGCGACCTGTAATTCGGCTGTTTTCATATCAATCCTCAATTATTATTGAATGGCTATAAGATCAAACAAAAAGCTCGCTAACTGAGTCCTCGTTATGGATTCGGGCAATTCCATCGGCCAGCAAGCCCGCCACTGAAAGTTGCTTAATTTTGGAGGTTTGCCCCCCTTTGGCGCCCAATGGGATGGTATCCGTCACAAATAGGCTCTCAATAGGGCTGTCATTGAGTCTCTGGATAGCCGGCCCTGACAGCACAGGGTGAGTGGCCACGGCCCACACCTTCAAACAAGCCTCCTTTTCCATCAAAACCTTTGCGACCTCTGTCATGGTGCCAGCTGTATCTACAAGGTCATCGATAATGATGGCTTCTTTGCCGGCGACTTCCCCGATAATCTTCACCTCGGCCACAAGACCTGGGGCTGAACGACGTTTGTCCGCTACGGCAATTCCACATTCCAAACGTTTGGCGTAGGCTCTCGTTCTTTCCACACTACCCGCATCCGGCGAAACCAGAACGATATCCTCGCGATCTCGAATTATTTCCTTCATGGCCTTCAACAGAACGGGCGCCGCAAAAAGGTGATCAACTGGAATCTTAAAAAAACCTTGAATCTGTGCGGCATGAAGATCGAGAGAAAAGACCCGATCAGCTCCAGCCGATTCAATTAAATCAGCCACGAGTCGAGCCGTAATCGGTGTCCGCGGCGCATCTTTTCGATCTTGTCGAGCATAGCCATAGTACGGAATCACCGCCGTGATTCTCCCAGCGGAGGCGCGCTTCAAAGCGTCGATCATGATTAGCAACTCCATCAAATGATCATTGGCTGGACTCGACGTAGATTGAACGATAAACACATCCGCACCACGAACATTTTCATGGATTCGAACAAATATTTCTCCATCCGAAAAACGTTTAATCTCACAGTTTCCTACTGAAACATGAAGCGACTCCGCTATCAACTTTCCAAGTTCAGGGACGGCATTGCCACAAAAGATCTTGAGATGACGTGAATTCATAAGAACGAACTTTTTTTAACGCTTTTAATTCGAAAGTAAAAGCCGAAAGTCGCAAAGAAACTTTGCAGCTCACGCCGAATAGGCTTAAATGCGAGCCGCTATGATCCTAGCCTATAAGAAGGTTTTTCCAAGCCTCCACCCCAGCGTGTTTGTGGCACCTTCAGCCGACGTGATCGGTGACGTAAATATAGGCGAGGACTCGAATATATGGTTTCAAGTCTTGATCCGAGGTGACGTTAACCGGGTGTCTATTGGATGCCGAACAAATATCCAAGATCAGTCATGCCTCCACGTAACCAGGGCGAAGGCTGATTTAAAAATTGGCGATGATGTAACGATAGGCCACAAAGTCATGCTTCACGGCTGCCATATTCAGAATCGCGTTCTAATAGGAATGGGCGCCGTCATTATGGATCAAGCTAGGATTGAAGACGACTGCATTGTGGGGGCGGGAAGCTTGATTACTGAAGGAAAATGCTTTTCCAGGGGCCAATTGATCCTAGGAAGCCCTGCCAAAGCTATCAGAGCTTTGACTGAGGAAGAACTGAGGTTCTTAAAACTTAGCGCAGCCAATTACGTTAAAGACGCACAGGACTATCGAGAGATTTCAATCAATCCGAAAATTAAACAATAAGCTTGCTTAGGAGCTCTGCTCGACTTGAAACTTCAAGCTTCCGGAAAATTGAAGAGATATGTGCTTTCACAGTTCTCTCAGATGTCCCGGTTGCTTCAGCGATATCACGATTCGATAAGCCTTTGGCAATTAAATGAAAAATCTCAGACTCTCTGTGGGTCAATCCCGAACTTTGAATTAGCTGCTCAGACTTATCCTGAATCGCCTGAGGCTTAGCTTTGGTTTTTTTAATAATCGTCAGCAAGTCCGCTAGTTCAAAAGGTTTATCCAGAAAATGTGAGGCCCCCAAATTAATCGCTTCTTTCAAGGCTTCCAAGTTAGCGTTGCCAGAAATCAAAATGCATGGAATAGATTTTTTCGCAGATTCACGTAGAACTTCAATTCCTCCCAATCTATCCGCACCCAACAACAAATCCGAGATTACCGTCTGAAGTTCATCCGAAGAAATCTTCGCAAGTGCCTCACTCAAGTCGCGAGCAATTACGACCGAGTAACCAGATTCTTTTAAATATTCTTGAATGACTTGAAGGACTTCCTCTTCGTCATCAACGACCAAAATTGGCGCCTCCGCCATGCCTCCTGCTAAACCCATCCCAAAAAGATAGCTCTTCTCAAGGGCGAATGCCACTAGCTCTTTAGACTTGCTAACGTTAATTTATAGGTATTGTGCCAAGTTTTTTCGAGTCAAACCTTAAATACCTGCGGACCCGCTGGCCCGAGTACGCAGAATTGCTCTCGAACAGGCCTTCGGCACAGAAAAACTATGAGTCTGATGACTTTAGTTCACTACCATCCATAAGGATCTGGCCCCACACACGCCTCGTCATTTTTTTTGGGCTTGGAACGGGAGCAGGTCTTGAAAATTATATGAAGGAATTTACGCAACGCCCCGAACTTGAAACGCTTTTGATTGAAAGGCAGCCGGAGACTTTTGCTAGATTGCTTGAAAATATCGATCTTAGCACTTGGCTTCAATCCCCACGAGTTCAAGTATGGCTAGGACTTACCGGCGCCCAAACGCAGTTGAACAGCATCACGTACTTTAATGAAAACAATCGAGCGGCCTACTGGAGCGCTATTCAAATAGTCGCACACCCCGAAATTGCCAAAGAGAACGAAGAGTATTTTCGAAACATTGAAGCCTTCTGTAACGAAGCCATGAAAGATGCCTCGAACGCTTTTGGAAACTCGCCAGACGATGCTCTGCTTGGTTTGCAAAATTCTTTACTCAATGGAGATTGGATTCGAAAAAGTCCGAGCTGGATACAGTTTAGAAATCGCCTCCCTGACGTGCCAGCCTTTCTCATCGCAAGTGGCCCATCTCTCGAACAAGAGTTTGAGCGCCTCAAATTAGCTCGCGACGAGGGAGTGATCATCTGTGCCGATTCCGCCCTCCGCCCACTTTTGGACCATGGTATCGTTCCAGATTTTGTAACAGCGCTGGAACGCGTTCCCGAAGTCGCTGTCTTCTTTCGGGGTGTGGCTACCAAGCAGACAACTCTTGTGTCTTTGCCCGTACTATATCCCGAAGCCTACCGGAGCTATGCCGGTCCTAAAGTAATGGCTTTTCGCGATTATCCGTATTTTGAAATGTTTGGAGTTAGTGAAACCGAAATGCAAATGATTGGGCCAAGTTGCACTCACTTATCGTTTCAATTCGCTCACATGTTAGGATGCTCACCGCTTGTTCTCGTGGGACAAGATCTTAGTTATGATCCGGAAAACTTTCGCTCCCATGTACGAGGAACAGGATTTGCGGATCGTGATAAACCGAATAATCCGGAAGAATTATTGAACAAACAAGAGTATTTTTGGGTAGATGGAAATCATGGCAAAAAAGTTTTGACCAACCATGCGTTGGCTATGTTTCGAGCGTGGTTCGAAAACTTATTTGCGAAAATTGATGATCGAACGATCATCAATTGCTCACTTAAAGGTGCTAAAATAAAATACTGTTCGGTTGGGTCCCTTCAAAGTGTTTTGGATAATCTTTCTACCAAATGGGATCGTGCTTCATTCGAAAATAAATTTACTTCTCTGACATCCACTCGAGAGCGAATCAGAAAAACAGATTGGATCAACGGCCTAAAAGAAGATGTGAGATGGATCGATCGACTGCAAAAGTTGCTGGATACGGGACTAACTCAGGCCTCAAATGCGCAAGCCAACCTTGCCCTTGCGCGAGCCCTAGAGACGATGATTTTGAAGCTTGTGAACAACGATCGTCATTTTAAAAAACTTCTATTGATCATCATGACACCCCTGTTATTTCAAATTGAAGTTGCGAAAAACAAAGCCGCCTCCGCCTGCGTCAACGACGCCAACTATACCAATGTACTTGTTCACCACTACGCACAGATGTTGGCCGAAATTAAGCTCTGGTCCCTTAAGCTTAAAGATCTCCTGCTCCAGACGATAAATATTGACACTTAAGTCCCCGTGCAGCTTAAAGTTGAGATGGGTGGGTGAGGGTCAGAGAAATTTTCTAGGCAGCCGCATTTTTATTTTGTCGTCGATCCTCTGCTTTGGCGGCTTCAATGTGGTGGCCAGTCCAATCGATAATCGCTATGGCAAAATGTACCAGTGCCATCACATGCTCAAAGATTTGGGTTGGTTGAATTGGCCAGTTTGGTATTTAACTGTGGAACGACGGGTAACATTAAGATAGATTATCACAATTATTGCGTGTTTAAAATGCTGGCTATTTTATTAGATAAATATTTGATTTTATTTAGTTAATATACTTTATATACAAATTTTTTATGTGAAAAATGCTAGTTGAAACTGCCGGGTTGGGTGCGATGGTCTATTCAGAAGATGGTAGCCAGATATCCAGAAACTGGCCTGCCCCACTTAATGGTGGAGAGCCTGAAATTGGCTGGGGCGCTAGGATTCGAACCTAGGGATGCCAGAATCAAAATCTGGTGACTTACCACTTGTCGACGCCCCAAAGCCAAAAACAAGCTAATGAATTTCAGATTTCTTGTCTATTTTTTAGCCCCGGCTTCAGTTTGGGTGGCGATGGCTTCCCAGCCTGAAGCACGAAGGCGAACGGCAGAATCTTCAGCTTCCGCCTGGTCTCTATAGATACCAAAGAAGCAAGAACCAGAGCCTGTCATACCTCCAGCCAGCGCACCTGAACCCGTCAGAGCTTCCAAACAAAGCTGAAGCTCCTCATAGGCCCTTAAGGCCAAGTTCAAAAAATCATTCTCTACGGCGGGAATGGGGCAAATTCCTTTTGAGTTCTTCAACCATGTTGGCATGATCTCCCATTGCAGATCCTGACGAAATTTCGGTCCACGAAAACGGTCTAATTCGCGGTAAGCCCATGCGGTCGAAATCTTGGATTTGGGAAAGATCAACACTAAAGGCCAGGATGGCAAAACACGGACAGGAGTCATTTTGTCACCTCGTCCCTGGCACCAAGCTGCCGCTTCCTCTTGTACCAAAAAAGCAACATCCGAACCCAATTGCGACGCCATGTTCAATAGCCTTTTCCGAATGGCAGATTTTGAATAGAGATGGGGCCTAGTTTGAAGAAGAAAATCTCTCAAAACTCTTAAGACCGAGGCCGCGTCAGAACTACCCCCACCCAAGCCCGCCTCTGTTGGAGTCCATTTCTCAATCGAAAGGTCCACACGAAGGCTCAGTTTAAAATTCTTTAAAAACAATTCTGCAGCCCGATAAGCCAAATTTCTCGAAGGTTCAAGATCCGAAAGACCTGGACAGTCCAATTTAATTTCTACATTGGCACTCGGCCTAACATTAATCCTTAGTAGATCGCCCCACTGAAGCTTGAGCATCAAGCTCGCGATGTCGTGATAAGAATCCCGCCTTCTAGGTCCAATTCTTAAAATGAGATTTATTTTGGCCGGACACTGAATTGTCCCCGACTCCCAATTTGAAACTGCCATAAAGAATCTTTGATTAACCTTATGTCGTAGGCTTTGGCCAGTCAAAGTCCCGCCCATTTGACCCATCTCCGTCCCAAACTTCTCAAACCCATCGCTAAGCTATCGAAATTTCAGCGAATCAATATGGCGCGCCTTTTGCATTTCCGACGACGCCATGTCGAGTCGAATAGGGGTATTCATCTTAGGGTTTCTAATCTGTTTTGTTTTCCTGATCGGAATCGGATTATTTCAATCCACTTTCTCCGATTATCTTTTCAAATCGGATCGGAATAAAATAAATTCTTCTTCCACAACTTTGGGCGCTTTTCATAAAGACGCTCGTCAGATCAAGTGGGTTCTTCCTGACAATCCCATTCAAATAGTTCAAGTTTGCAAAGGCTTTCTACCCGAAGACTTTGGTTATCAAGAAGCTACACCTAAAGTTTTTGTATTTTTGGCGTCCAATGATATCGATCCGAAAATCATAACAGCCCGCTTTCGACCAAATGAGAGAATCAACCCTGGGGCTCAGGAAATATCGAGTGTCGACGCCTTAGAATTGGATTGGAATTTTCCCGAAAATTTGGAGCGCAAATTCTTTCGTGCTGAACATGGCAATATAGAGGCCCTTTCCGAGTTTGATCAAAAAAACGAAACTCGAAGACTTGATAACATTCTCGAAGAAGCTTCGTTTCTATGCACCCAAAGTGTTGTCGATCCGTTTCAGCAAGAACTTGAAATGGAAAAAGTTCAGCTCGCAATTCTCGCGAATGCCAAATCATTTGTGTCCATCGAATGGCCAGAAGATGATTCGCGCGCTGAAGTGGATATCTTATACGAACTCAATGATCGAATCTTTAGAACGCGCTTACCATTGGACCTGACAATTTAGACAATCGAATCCTCATCGTCTAATCGATCTCCGAAGGGAACAAAGGGAACGCTCGGATCCGATCGACGACGGCGACGAAACAGTAAAACTTCTTCGGTTAGTCCCCAAAATAAATAGGTCAAGAAAAACACGGCAAGAGCGACTTCTTGAAAACTGACAACGAGCGCTAGAATCAGAGTGAGAATCATTAAAGATCGAACGGGCTTCGATTTCTTCCTTTCAATCTTTTTAAATGATCGAAAACGAACATTCGAAACCATCAAGACTGCCAAAAAAACTGTATAGCCTAAAACCAACAGTTCAAAGACACGCCCCGAAAGGGAATGTTCAATTAAAACCAAAAGCGTAATTCCACCGGCAGCCACCGGCGATGACAAACCCTTGAAATATTTTTTTTCAGAACTTTGAGCCGAGATCACATTGAATCTGGCCAACCGAATACTTGCACAGGCCACAAATAAAAAAGCTCCAAACCAGCCTAGCCGCCCCAAATGATTAAGAAAGCCCGCATAAACTAAAACCGCAGGCGCGACGCCAAAGGAAACAACATCTGCAATCGAATCAAACTGAAAACCAAATTCGGACTCGGCATTCATCAATCTCGCAATTCGACCATCCATCCCATCCAAGAATGCTGCTATAAGAATGGCGATGCCAGATAACCAGAAACTTGATTCTTGCCCCGCCATAACACGAATCGTGTGCATGATCGAAAAGAAACCGGAGAAGAGAGCTAATGATGTCAAAATAGAAGGTAAAAGAAATACACCTGTTCGCCGAAGCTTCTTAAAATCCCTAACCTTTGAAATTTCTTCTATCAATTAATATTCAGCCTTCCGCGAAGTGGTCATTTAAATAGATTGGCTGCAGCTGATCAAGATTTTCCACAGCTTTTGCAGAATGAAGAGGCAAGTATTTGACTTTTGGCAGGCTCCCCAAACCTTCTGCTGCCTCGGTCAATTTTAGTAGCTCCAGCGAATCAAATGTAAACAAAGGTAAATGGCGCGCAAAAGACCAAGTCTTGGCAAAACTCAGTCCCACCCTAAGGCCGGTATAGGAACCTGGACCAATCCCAACCACAAGAGCCCTAATTTCATCAGGAGAACATCCGGTTTCCCTAAAAAGCTTTTCCATTAACTCAAAAATGATACGAGACTGTTGATGCTTTTCTTCAAAATGATTGAGCTCAAGGAGCCATTCTTGCTTCTCATTCGCTATGCCCATCGACACATTCTTCGTTGACGTATCAAGAACCAGCTTCATCGGAGTCACAAATAACTACTCATTGAAAAAGTTTAATAATCGGATCTAAAAAACCATAGCGATTAAAGTCATTGTATAAGACTAGCGCAAACAATCCGATCAACATCACCAAACCAATTTGAGTTGCAACTTCCATCACCTTCAAACTTACTGGACGGCCCCGAATCCATTCTATTGTAAAAAATACAGCGTGGCCCCCATCCAAAACAGGGACGGGCAGTAAATTGACCAAACCTAGAGTAATCGAAAGCAGCGCCAGATTCGTAAGAAAGGCGATCCATCCATGATGTCCGCCGCCGGCCATTCGGTAGGTGTTGCCAGCTACTTTGTAAATCATAATAGGACTACCTAAGAGTTTTAAAGAAATCTCTCCCGTCACTAATTTCGAAAGAGCAATAACCGTCATCGATGCCAGTCCCCATGTTTGATCGACACCCATTTTGATCCATGCAAGGGGACTCCAGGACTGATCCTCTCCAAAACTCGTATCCGACTCCAAACGTGGCGCAATGCCAATTCGATAGATTTTGTCAGTGGCCATAGGATTGTCTTTTCCAAGAAGTGGATCATCAACAACAGTCTCTTCAGCCGCAATCTCAGCCGACCTTTCCTGGCCGTTATGCGCCCAAGTGAATTTAAGGGGGCGTCCTTCCGAGGCACGAACTATTTCTGGAACTTCTTCCCAAGATCTTAAAACTTTGGAACCGATCGCCACCAAGCGATCCCCCGCTTCAATACCACCTTTTGCCGCTCGACCATCAGGTGTCACTTCCGCAATCACCAATTCAATCGGCAAAATTTCCAGTTCCTTGCGAAGTACGGCCTTTCCGGCCAATTCAAGTTTCGCGTCGATAGTCTTATCTCCTCGCTTTAATCGAAGAGCCAACTGAGATTTTGTTTGGGTATCTAAAATCTCGTTCCACTGATCGAGGCTTAGAATCGAAATCCCATCTACGGAAAGAACTCGATCAAAATTTTGAACTTGAGCTCGACCCAATGGACTCGACGCACTCTCATAATAAACCAAGGGCAGGGGATAAGCTGGCGAGACACCGATCTTTCCCACTTCAACTATTTCGCCAAACTTTGATCGGCCTTCGGCCAACTGTGGCTTTAAACTTAGCTCAACGGAGCGAACCGACCCGCTAGTCAGGTCAACTCGATCAACGACGACTTTTAAATCTTGATTAGCTGCTTCTCGAACTCGCTCCTCGACTTGTTTCCATCGATCGATCTTGCTTCCGTCAATCGAAACAATTTCATCTCCAGAACGCAAACCAGAGAGATAACCCGGCATTTCTTTTTCTAACGATCCTACAACGGGCTTAACAAACGGAATGCCCACCGCGAGCATGATCGCATAGATAAACATTGGCAAAATCAAGTTGAATCCTGGGCCACCAAACACCACCAACAATTTGGCTGGTGGACGCTGCGCTAGAAAACCACGCTTCCGCTCTTCCTCCGAAAGTTCCTTCGACGGATCATCTCCCGCCATTTTGACGTAGCCTCCGAGAGGAAGTATCGCCAAGCGATACTCGGTTTCACCCTTTCGAAAAGAAAATATCGCAGGACCCATGCCAATCGAAAACTTCTCGACTTTGATTCCAACCCACTTGGCCATCAAGAAATGGCCAAGTTCATGAAAAAATACGAGCAGAAAAAATAGTAATGCGAATAAACTTACGTCAGTTAACCAATTCATGATGCTTGTTTCCCCATTCTGAATTTAAGCTATTATCGACCATCTGAATGCTCCATGATCTTACCTCTTCATCAAGAACAAGAACAGAATCAAGACTATCAGCTTTTCGATCGGCAAAATACTGCAGCGCATTCTCGATCAATTGGGGGATTTCGACAAAGGAAATTTGATCATTTAAGAAGGCTTCAACTGCGATTTCGTTGCTGGCATTCAAAATTACGGGCCCCTGATCGCCCAATTTTTGAGCTTCGATTGCGAGGCTCAGACAAGGAAATCTTTCGTAGTCTGGCTTTTCAAAATTCAGCTGAGCTATCGACGCAAAGTTAATTTTTTGACCCAGGTCAATCGAAAGGCGGTGCGGATAGGCTAGTGCCAAGGAAATTGGTATCCGCATATCGGAAATACCAAGCTGGGCCATTACGGAATGATCTTGGTACTCTACCATGGAGTGAATGATACTTTGTGGATGAACGACAATTTCAATTTGTTCAGGCCTTAATTGAAATAAACGAATCGCTTCAATATACTCCAAACCCTTGTTCATCATAGTCGCCGAATCAATCGTAATCTTTGAACCCATCACCCAATTAGGATGTTGAAGGGCCTGTGCTTTTGTAATTTTTGAAAATGCGGACTTATCCAAACTTCGAAACGGCCCCCCGCTGGCGGTCAAAATAATTCTGCTAACTTCTGCCCGTGAGTTTCCCATCAAGGCCTGAAAAATGGCAGAATGTTCCGAATCGACCGGAACTAATTTAGTCTGTGATTCCTCCAAAGCCTCGTTGATATAGGCCCCGGCCATTACCAAGATTTCTTTATTCGCAATTCCAAGTACCGAAACATTTTGGCGAATGGCCTGCAAAGTAGCTAAAAGTCCATGCGTACCACTCATGGAGGCCATGACAACGTCGGCTCGACATTGTTCCACAAGGTCTCGATGTCCCATGGAGCCATAAAAAATCTCAACACCACGCGGCAATTTTTCACGAATCTCACCAGCTAACTTTTCGCTTCCTAGGCTAACAAAAGAAGGCTGGAACTCTTCAATCTGAGCTAGCAAATGATCCACAGAAGAACCGCATGCCAAACCTACAATCTCAAATCGATCAGGCTGTTGACGAACTATCTCCAATGCATTCTTGCCGACACTTCCAGTAGACCCCAGTATGCACACTTTTCTTTTGATTCTCGTCGCCATGATCTCCTAATCTCAGTGAAATACAGTCTTAAAGCCGCCTAAAAGCAGTACTAAAAACAAAAGCGGGAGCCCAGCGAAAAGGACCCCATCGAAGCGATCCAGTACACCTCCATGCCCCGGAATACTTCTACCCGATTCCTTTAGCTTATAATGGCGCTTTAAAAGCGATTCGAACAAATCGCCCCAGGTACTTGCCAAAGAGACAATGCCAGCTAACCCTAATAAAATTCCGATTTCAGGGACACTAAAATCAAAATATTTGAAAACAAAATAAAAAATCACAGCACTCAAAACTCCGCCTAGCAAGCCTCCCCAAAATCCTTCTCGCGTTTTTGAAGGGCTAATCCACTGAAAAAAGGGAGTATGCCCCAAATTTTTTCCTGTAAAATAGGCAATGGTATCGGTCGCTCCAACGACAAAGAATAAGAACCAGACAGCTTCACGTCCTCCCTGCTCCCGCTGAAGAAGAACCAAACTTAGAAAAAGTCCTGTAATATACAAAACACCAAAAACATAAAATTGAAGCTGGGCCCAAAGCTCCTCCAGGTTTCGCCCGCGAACCATCGCAGTCAAAATGCTAAGCTGCAAAGAAATCCCCAACGCAATCAGTCCAACCATTAGATCTCCATAGATGGCCATGACAAAAATCGGAAGGCTCCCAAGAAACACCATGCAAATATGCCGACTCCATTCCATCTGTTCCTTTGGCTTTACTCGAAACTCTAAATATTCATGCCAAGCCAATGCCGTCAGAAGCAACATCATCCAAGTGAAGGTTTCCGGGCTATAGGCTGACAACAGCAATAGGGGAAAATAAATAAGCGCCGTTAAAATTCGAATCTGAAGATTTGTCATTTCGCAGACTCAAGTCTACTCGAGTTTGTTTCTGAGTCAGAAAAGCTATTTACTTCCAGCGAGTCATCGGAACTCAATCCACCATAGCGTCTTTCTCGATGAGCATAGGCTTCTAATGCTTCCCGCAAGTCTCTTTCGTTAAAATCAGGCCAGAGTCGGTTCGTAAAAAAATACTCTGCATACGCGGCCTGCCATATCATAAAATTAGAAACGCGATATTCACCACTCGTACGAATAATCAAATCCGGCTCAGGCTGATTTGCTGTATCCAAATAACTTGAAATTTTTTCTTCGGAGACATCTTCCCTTCGCAACGATCCCGTCTCAAAATCACTAAGCATACGCTGAACCGCTCGGCAAATTTCGTTGCGTCCCGAATAGTTCAAGGCCAACTGAAGAGTAAGCCCAGTATTGCTTGCCGTTAGCTCAAAGGATTTTTGAAGCTCAGCTATGGCAATTGGGGGAAGGGCGCTCAAGTCACCAATACTCGTAAGTCGTACATTCTCCCTGTGAAGCTCGTTTCGTTCCTTAGCGGCGAAGAATCGCAACAGGCCCATCAAGAATTCGATTTCTTTTCTCGGTCGTTTCCAATTTTCAGATGAAAAGGCATAGACCGTAAGAATCTTGATGCCCAGACGCCCGCATTCCCTAACGATTCTCTTTAGAGCACCCACTCCTTGGCGATGCCCTTCTGCCCGCGGAAGCGCGCGTTGCGCCGCCCATCGGCCGTTGCCATCCATGATAATTCCAATATGTTTCGGCAGTTGGGCCATCGTATGAACATCCGTCGATCCGTCCTAGAGGAGTTTAGATCGTCATTATATCCTTGGTCTTCTTATCAATTACTTCATCAACCTTCTTAACCGCTTCGTCAGTAATCTTTTGAATCTGATCCAAATGTCTTTTCGCGTCGTCTTCGGAAAGTTCCTTGCCCTTTTCTAAATTCTTGATTTTTTCATTCGCGTCTTTACGATGCTGTCGAAGCGATACTTTGCTTTCTTCACCTTGTTTCGTAACAACTTTAACTAGCTCCTTGCGACGCTCTTCGGTTAAAGCGGGAATACTCAATCGAACAACTTTTCCATCATTTTGAGGATTCAAACCCAGGTCCGAAGCATTAATGGCCTTTTCGATTTCCCCAATCAAACTCTTGTCCCAAGGATTGATCATGATCGTGCGAGCGTCCGGCGCACTAACGCTGCTCATTTGATTCAAAGGAGACTGATTGCCGTAAGCGTTTACGCGAATACCTTCCAATAAGGAGACAGATGCTTTGCCTGCGCGAACACGGCTCAAGTCTTTGCCTAAGACTTCAATCGTCTTGGAATTATTTTCATTAATAGATTTCAAAATTCCATCTATATTCGACATTTTTAAGATCCTCCAATCCTTACGAGGAAATATCTAGGCTTTTTTGGCCGGCTTTGCCTCATCACAGACAACCGTTCCAAGGTTCCCATTCAGAATAGCCTTTTCGATATTTCCCTTTTTGGTCATATCAAAAACAATAATAGGCAATCGATGATCCATACAGAGACTAACAGCGGTCGCATCCATCACCTGAAGTCCCTTTTGCAAAACCTCAATATAACTCAATCTATCCATGCGAACGGCATCTTTATACTTAAAAGGATCTTTGTCGTATACGCCATCCACTCGCGTGGCTTTCAATACGACTTCGGCCTCGATTTCCATGGCACGAAGACTGGCCGCTGTATCCGTAGAAAAATAGGGATTTCCGGTACCAGCTGCAAAAATAATCACACGACCTTTTTCTAGATGTCGGATCGCTCGCCTTCGAATGTAACGCTCAGCTACCGCATCCATTGGCAAGGCCGAGAGGACTCGCGTGTAGACCCCAATTTTTTCAAGATGATCTTGAAGCGCCAAACTATTCATAACCGTCGCTAGCATCCCCATATAATCGGCGCTCGCACGATCCATTCCAGCGGATGCCCCCGAAATTCCACGAAAAATATTTCCACCGCCAATAACAACGGCCAACTCAACGCCTGCAGCGACGACACCCTTCAATTCATGTGAAAGTCTTTCGAGAACCTTTGGGTCAATGCCATAGGCCTTCTCACCCATAAAGGCCTCACCCGAGAGTTTAAGAAGAACTCGTTTCCACTTTAATTTCTTGGGCTTTTTGGAGACATCAGTTGATTTACTCACGATTCCGATTGTCCCAACTCAAAGCGAACGAAGCGCCGAATTACAATATTCTCACCAATCTTGGCGATCGTCTCTTTGAGGTAGTCCTCGATCGTCTTTTCCGGATCTTTTACGAAGGATTGATGCATTAAACAATTTTCCTCGTAATACTTGGCCAACTTACCCTCGATGATTTTATTCATGACCGCTTCTGGCTTGCCCTGAGACTTCATCTGCTCGAGCAGAATCTCTTTTTCCTTTTCGAGAACAGCAACAGGAACGTCTTCCTTTTTCAAGAACTGAGGATTTGTAGCAGCAACGTGCATGGCCACATCTCTACTGAATTCCTGAAAGCTTTCGTTTCGCGCAACAAAGTCAGTCTCACAATTAACTTCGAGCATTACACCGATTCGGCCCCCGCCGTGAATATAAGATGTCACCGCGCCCTGTTTGGCTTCGCGACCCGCTTTCTTCTCTGCTGAGGCAATTCCCTTCTTTCGAAGGAAATCCACAGCTTTGTCTAGATCGCCGCCCGTTTCCACAAGGGCTTTTTTGCAGTCCATCATTCCGGCCCCCGTCCTTTGACGAAGATCCTGAACAACGGCCGCTGAAATATCTGCAGCCATTAAGCCTCTTCCCCTTCGGTAGGTGTTGGTGTCGCCGCAACTCGTTCGATAACAATATCATCAGCACTGACCGTCGGCGCAGCACCTGCCTCAGTTTTCTTAGCCGATTTAGGCTTTCGGGACATTCTTTCAAGCTCTCCCTGAGGAGCGGCATCGGTCCGAGGACTCAAGGTCTGAACATGAGCAGCTCGTTGCTTAGCACCCTCCAGGACCGCATCAGCAATCTTGGAAGCATAGAGTTTAATCGCTCGCATAGAGTCGTCGTTGCCGGGGATTGGATAGTCAATCATATCTGGATCACAATTCGTATCCAGTGTCGCAATAATTGGAATGTTCAAAGTCGAAGCTTCGTTCACAGCAATATACTCGCGATTAGGATCAATGATAAAGACCGCACCTGGTACATCACCCAAATCTTTAACTCCGGAGTAATACAGCTCCAATTTCTCTCGATGCTTGTTCAACATCAAAATTTCCTTCTTTTTTCGATTACCGTAGGTCTTCTCTTCTTCCATCTTTTGAAGATTCTTCATCACGCTGATCGATCGCTTGATCGTATGAAAGTTAGTAAGACAGCCGCCAATCCATCGTTCCGTGACGTAAGGTTGCCCACAGCGATCCGCCTCCTCTTTAATCACTTCACGTGCCTGTCTTTTTGTCCCAACGAACAACACCTTCTGTCCGCTAGCGGCGATTCGCTTAACCATTTCAAGGGCATCCTTAAAATAGCCAACAGTTTTTTGAAGATTAATAATATAAACGCCGTTTCTCGATGTATGAATATAACGACGCATTTTTGGGTTCCATTTTGCGGTCTGATGACCAAAGTGGGCACCCACTTCCATCAATTCCCTAATGGACACCTGACTAGTTGCTGAGCTCTGAGGTTCTGCCAAATTCATTCTGTTACTCTCTACTCCAATCCAAATTCCGGTTCTGTAGTTATTTAAATACGCACCCTTGAACAGCATGCTTGGGCGGCATGCGTCCAAATTTTACAGATAGAGCTACCCGATGCCCAAATTTACTGTCAAAGACAGATGCTAGGACTTTTCGTGTCAAAGCTCAAGGTGGCCTCAGGGCCCTCCCTATTTGTCCTTCTTTTTGGAATCTTTGCTCGATGAAGGAGCATCTTTTTTCGGCGCAGGGACCGCAGACTTAGATTTGGCGCCTGATGTGGCCTTACTCGGCTCCGCGGGCTTGGCTTTCTCGGTCGTGAGCTGGCGGCGATATGCGGCAATTTCGCCATCCTTATCTCTAATTTGGCTTCTTAAATCCTTGATAAGATCGTCATAAGTTTCTTTGGTTCGAGATATCTGCGCTTCATATTCAGAGGCTTGATCCTCAAGTTTCTTTCCGCAGCTCATATCCTGACTTTTAGCTTGGGCTTCGTAGACACGAAGACGGGCCACTTCTTCCGAGAGTTCCGTATTTCGGTCCAAAAGCTCCTGTTGAAGGATATCCAAGGACTGCGCCTGCTCCTTTAATTGAAGGAAAGTATCTGGGTCACATTCAGTCTGCGTCTGCTCTAATGACTTTAACTGGGCCTTTGTATCCTGAAGTTCATCCTCTTGCTCCTGATATTGCGCCTTTGGAACGCAAGCGTTTAGAGACAAACAAAATCCTAGAAATAAAGGAAAGGCTCGAAATCTCATATACTTAGAATATTTGAAGCCAAAGTGTGGCTTATGGCAACTACATTTGCTTTTGGTGTCGACAAAGAGACAATCTCTTTCTATTAATCAGCCTATTCCGGATATTTACCGCGGACATCATAGGTAAAAACGCCGGAGACTTTGAGGCGGGTTGTTGGGTGATAATTAAGAGTTGGTTAAAACTAGCTTTCTTTGCGGTTATTTTGGCCGGAAGCCCGTCTTTGACATGGGGGCAAGAAGGTCCCCGCAGTGTTTCAGAAAGGCTTCGAGACTCTGCCAACCCTCGACCAATACTCGAAAGAGATCGTTATGGCTTCGGGATACAAACAATCGCTGTTCTTACGGATGAAGACAATCTTGAGGCATTTAAGCATCTAGCGAAGCAAAATCTTCTCGAAGATGGTAGCCACCCTATTCACCTGAACCGCTATTCGACGAGCCGAACCATATTTACGCAGGCATTTAGACGGTCTCACGATCCATTGTTTTACCTTCGAAGTGATGGGACTCTCGCGTTTCGAGCTTACAATATCGTTCACACTTGGTCAGCTTTTCAGGCTGCTGGGGTGGTTCAAACTAATCGACGCCCAGGATATATACGTAATCGATTTCACACTGCCGAGGCTCTACCAATGAGGCGTGAAGAAATATTCCATATGGCATTTATGGACGGGCTTCCTGATTCATCAGGAATTGCCAAAGATTTTGAAGCCACGGGCCTTAATATTTCGGACTATTTTTGGATTTTATTTATGCCCGAAAGATTCGAATGGGCAGTTGGCGAAAAAATTCCTCTCATCCCTTTTGGTCTTCCAAGAAAAGATTTGGGCGAATTTGATCTTTCCGACTTTGACTTTGACCGTGCGATATTTATCACCGCCGAGGAAGCCCTGGAAAATGCTAATCGCCTTCGGCAGCCCAGTCAGATTCTAGAAGCCGGTCTCCATATCCCATTAAAAAAGGAATCCATTCCGGAAGGAGAAAATCAACGCTACTTGAGCCTCAGCCTAGCAAATCTACAGTCCTATTATCAGCAAGCATTGGATGCCTTTTTCATCGATCTCGGATTTGCCAATAGCCGAAACATCCAGGAACTCCGAAGCACTATGAACGAGTTAATGGAAGCAACCATAGGGAACTCCTACGATAATATGCAATGGAATGGAGATCTCAATCCGGCGGCACAAGTTCTTTTATCAGGCCCCATGATTGAGCCGAGCTATATTCCCGAAAGCAATCGAGCTCGGGTGCGAAATATGAGCGTCTCGGGATGGGCTGCTCGAATGACAAGAGGAGTTGAGAGAGCTTCCAACAAAATTGGCGAACTAGGCAAATGGGTATCGCAGCAACTGAAAAGGAAAAATCGCGAAACCGACCAGCCCGCGCGAAATATTCTCTATCGAGAACTCATCACTAACTTTCAGGAGGCGGTCCGCGAACTCGACTCCGAAGGGCCATCACTCTATCGGCTTCGCGCAGAGGAATCAGGCTTCCAAAATTTTGTTCGGATCAACAAACTTCCCGACGATCCTAAGCATCCCGGAAATTCTGTGGCCAAGGCTGAATCTTGGTGGAAAGGAAAATCTGCTGGGCGACTCATCTCCCTAGGAATATCCGCGACTCCATGGCTACTTTTAAGCACATTTGTCGTTCCGCTTTTTGAACAGGACGGAATGCGACTTTTTATGAATTGCTCAGCCGTTGGAGGCATGACTGGCTTAACTTTGCTTGGCATCAAAACGATGCTTTATTTTCGGAACATTAATATCCGCGACGCACACGCCTTAAATCTGCTGATGGATAATTCAGCTTTGGATACGGAAAACACTGAAATACTATTAACCGAATCTCAACGAATTGAAAGAACCATATCGGCACCCCCTAACAACGAAGAGTCGAATCAAAGTCTCGGCTTTTGGCAAAGTTTGCGTTCTCGAGTTTCGCCTCGAAAGAATTTGCTGCGTCTCAGGAAACTAGTAGTCGACGCCTACACAGGTCCTTATACAGTAGAAAAAAACAGAGATCGGCTCGCCTAGAGAGTAAACCGCCTGACCAAAGGCGGCAAACAGCCTGCAGTTGAGCTGGATTTGTATTCATGGTTGTTTGGACAGTCTGGCGTTATTTACAAGCTTACTCACCCCAGCATTCCTCGGATCGTTTTGCAGATAAGCTTTCCTCAATATATAAATGTCAAAGAAACAGGCGGGCGAGCGAGCTTTCGAACAGTCCTGCAAGACTGGGGCCTTATGCCACTTCCCATTATTCAGGGTTGGCGGCTTGCAAGCTATATGGTTGGGGGTGTCGTTGAAGGCGTAAAGCCCGATCAGATATGGGATCAACGCTTGGCAAAGCGCGCCCAATACATCGAGAGCTATTCGATTGCCCAAGCGGCGCTAGGACGAGCGGTGGCTCAGCTCGAAGCCGCTCATGCATTAGATTTGGGAGTAGAGTTTGAAGCTGTAGCGGCCATTCATGTGGTCGAAACGAATTTGAGTGCTCATGGAAAGACCTGGCTCGATCGAATAGTCGCAGAACTCGAGAATCACCCCAAATTAAGCAAAGCTCAACGCTCCGATCTTATTCATTTTGGACAAATGCTAATAGGCTTTGCCAACAATGAGGCTTTCGTTGCGGAACTTAAATCTGAAGTGGAAAAGCTCACCGAAGGAGAAAGCCTGGCAATCGAAGAACGAATCAATCAAATGACGGTGGTTGCCAAATCAAAAATTATCTCAGCTGTTCAAAAAGCTTCGGTTGATCACAGTGATTTTTATAATCGACCTATTCGGGCATTACAATCCAGCCTTCAGACGATGAACTATCGAGTACATGATAGAGCTTGGATCCTCGGAAGAACGCCCCAGAATCTTGTCAATCGCGCGTTAGTTAATCTAGGAGATCACGGATCAGGCCAAATCTTTGATCGGGTTCCGATAAGTGTTCAAGTTGCCCCGGGTATGCTTGCCAAAATTCCGCCCGGCTCTTCCGATCTAGTCTTCATGTCTGGCATGGTACCTTTTCATACGGCGATGACGGTCAATAATATTATTCGAATTTCGGAAGGCCTGGTGCTCAATACTCGACCCGTGGAAACATTGACGGTTGGTTTTATAAATGATCCCAATTTAAGTTTTCTCCAGAGGCTTCGACGGAACTTTTGGTCCCTTCCTTATAAGAAAATTAGGCTCCAAGCTGGTCCCAAGATCGATCAAGCCATTCCCACCGCCCTTGCCGGAGCCCTCTACTCGTCGCTACTTATTATTCCTATGAATGCTCTTTTGACTTATGTACTCGAGCCTTCGGTAAGTTGGCAGGCTATAAAAATTTCAGCCTTTTCGGTAGGCGTTGCTTCGGCTGTAACTGCTGCCGCTAATGCCAGCTTTAGTTTCTTGTCTGTGCCCTACTATCTTTGGAGTCAGACTTGGAGAATGACAGCTGGAATTAACCATCCTTTTAGTCGAAGCTTTCTGTCTTTAAAGCAAGTACCTCTTAATATTTTATACGGACTCTATGTCGGTTGGGTCGTATCACATCTTGGACCAGCTGCGATGGAAAAAATTCCGGCCCTCAAGCATCTCATTGTTGAAACTCAACCTCCCTTAGTTGAAGATCCCGGCCTCGAAATTGCCGACAACTTAAATCTCGAAGCCCACCTCGCGCTATCAAGCGGACCAACCGCAAGCCTTTGCAATAATGATTTTATAGAACTTATTAAGTCCTCACAGCAGACTCCCTAAGGTCGCCGAACTTATTGAAGTAGCGGTGCAACGCCAAAAAGCTTTTTGATATCGTCGTCTGTGAGCATAAATCCGAGCCCAGCAAAAAAGTTGCGACGACCATTTTCGTGAATCATATCATCCACACCGCCATCCAAATAAAATATCTTCAAGAAGTTAATCTTGGCGAACAAGCGTAATTGAGCATTCTCATCGCGATTAAAGTTAAAGGCATCAATACCAAGATTTAAATGATCCTCGAACAAATGGTATTCAGCGCCAAAGTAACCACTCGACCGAAAGATTCCCGCCTTCAGGGTTAAATCATAAAACCGTCTGGCAAAAATCGCGGTAATACTAAAGCTATCACTTCTTGTTGTTTCAGTTTTTTGAACGCTTGTTCCGGGCGGATCAGTTTCGGTGGTCGTGATTTTTCGAGAACGCTTAGCAAAGGCCAGGGGCCCATCCGTAAATTCCAATAAGAAATATTTATCAACCGCTGGTCTAAATCTAAACGAAGTAACGGCAATCGGCTCTCGCTCGCTTCCCATATATTCGCCACGGAAGCCCACCGCGATTTCGAGCTGCTTCACTTGGCCCACAAATTCATTAATACCATCCAACGCATCGTTCATCTTAGTAACGGTCGTATCATCACTTAACAATTTGCCAACTGAGCCTTCACCACGCTCAATTTTCGACATAATCTGCTGAAGACTGGTCGCCGCTTGATCCAATTTGTCCATGGTGCCTTCAAATTTCTCAAGTGCTGATTGAGTACCTGGCTCACCTTTGCGCATAAAAACTTTCATCGAGTCCGTAACTTCACGCATATTTAAAATAATTTGATCGATATCTTTGCTTCGATCTTTCATCAGTTTCTTCACATCTTCCGTTATATCCGTGGCATTACTAACCATATCCTGAAGGGAAGGCTTGCCCTGGCCACCTTTGACAAAATCTCTAACCGCTTCAGCGACTTCGTTAAATCGCGCCATGGCATCCTCAAAACCTGCCGATCCATGGGTATCACGAATCACGCCGCCGGAAGGGATCTGCGCAGCCTGTCCACCGCCCTGAATTAAGATAATCTTCTCGCCCAACAGCCCCCTTGTTTGAAGACCGACATACGTATCCTCATATATATGGACATCGGGAGAAACCCGAATCCGAACTCGCACCGCACCCTCGCCCATTGCGATTTCTTCAACGTGCCCCACCCGAACTCCCGCGTATTCGACTGGGGTTCGTGGTAAAAGCCCCGAAACGTTTTTAAAATAGACATCGTAGTAATCCAGCGGCTTAAAGCTGAATCCGTCTTGATTAATTCGCGTCGTCAGATAACTAAGACCAAAAATCACGACAATGACAAAAAGGCCAACTTTCAGTTCAGGTCCAAATTTCTTTTTGCCGTTTGTAGCCACGCGCTTACGCAACTCCTATTTGATCGATAACTGGATCCAGGAATTCTCTAACAATTGGATTCTTGCTATGAAGAATATCCTTGGGACTTCCCACTTCCACGATTCTTCCATCGTGAAGCATCGCCACCTGATTGGCAATTCTTAAGGTAGATGGAATATCGTGGCTAATAATGATACTCGTGGCATTTTTTAAATTATTCTGCGTCTGAACAATCAGATCATCGATAGCCTTAGAGGTCACTGGATCGAGTCCCGTTGTAGGCTCATCATACAATACAATTTCTGGCTCCAAAGCCGTAGCTCTCGCTAGTCCAACTCGTTTTCGCATACCACCCGAAAGCTCTGAGGGAAACTTCTCCTCAATTCCCGGAAGTCGAATTTGCTCCAACTTATGTTTGACCACCCGGGTCACCTCAGCTTCGGACCAATCGGTATGCTCGATAAGTGGAAACGCAATGTTCTCATAGACGGTCATCGAATCAAACAAAGCCGCATCTTGAAACAACATTCCAAATCTCATTCTTTGTTTTTTCAATGTCTCCGATGTCATTTCGTAAAGGCTTTCCCCATCCAAAAGTATTTGCCCCTCATCGGGCTCAATGAGACCAATGATGTGCTTGAGCAGCACACTCTTTCCAGTCCCGCTACCGCCAATGATGACTGTGATCTTTCCCGATGGGATATTTAAACTAAGACCCTTTAGAACCTCGTGGTCCCCGAAACTCTTTTTTAAATTGCGAATTTCAAGCATTCTTAAGTTCTCATCAAAACATAAAAGCAGTTAAAAAATAATCGGCCACTAAAATACTAACCGAGGCAATCACTACGGCCTGGGTCGTAGCTCGTCCCACGCCTTCAGCCCCACCACTAGTCGTATAACCTTTTCGACAACCTACAACGGCAATGATCAGCCCGAATACTAAGGCCTTGGCCAGGCCATTCCACAAATCCTCCATATCGACATATTGCTGAATCTTATCCCAATAAATTGCATTGTTAACATTGAGAACTCCAACGGCTACCGAAAACCCCCCAAAAGTACCGACCACCGAAAATACGATCGAAAGTAGAGGAGCCATAATAAAACTCGCGACTATTCGAGGCGTAATCAAATACGAAACCGGATCAACCGACATGACCTGAAGAGCATCGATCTGCTGAGTCACGCGCATGGTTCCAATTTCCGCCGCCATCGCGGAACCACATCGTGCTGCCAACATCAATGAAGTCAAAACTGGAGACAGCTCTCTCAAGAGTGAGATCACGACCAAAGACCCCGTGGCGCCCTCAGCATTAAAAAGACGAAAAGCCTTTCCTGCCTGCAAAGCCAGTACCGCTCCCGTGAAGTAACCCGTCAATATGATGATGAGACTGGAGTTGACCCCAATAAATTCCAGCTGCTTAAAGATTAACTTCCAACGCACCGGCGTTTTGGTAAGCGCAAAAACACCGTCCTTTAACATAGTAACAAAACCACCAAGCTCAAGAACAAAGCTGACGACCCAACTTTCGATCAGATTTACAATTTTGATCATTCGGTCCAAATTCTGGGTATCCGTTTCGCAATTCGTAAGTTTAATTCGTAAGGATCAGCCACCTTTGTTTTGACAAGTTGATCCACACCCTGCCCCCAAAGCACCACCTGATCTTTGATCTGCAACTTCCCTCGAGAAGCCCTAAGCATCAGCATATCCATACAGATCGCTCCGCAGATACTTAACTGTCCTTTCTTTTTGCCCTTTCGATCAAGCCAAAGTGGCATCAATCTAGAAGCATAGCTTTTCGCTACGCCATCCGCGTAGCCAACAGGAATCACACCATAGTCATGGGTGTTCTTGGCGCGATAGAGGTGATCATAGCTCATCCCCTCTCCTGTATGGACTCTTTTGACCAAATCAATTTCGGCAACCAATTGCAAAACCGGCCTCAAGTTGACTGATGTTTTGAAGTTCGACGGCATATAGCCATACATCGAAATCCCCGGTCGCACCAGATTGCCCCTTTCGGATAAAATCCCCTTCCTAAGTTTAGCTTTTGAAAAAAGTGCGGCCGAATTCTCGCTATGAATCCAGCGAACAGAAATTCTTTCATTTTCAAACCATCTCACCGCTTCCTCAAAGAGCAGAACTTGGTTGCGAAAACTCGCCCCCTCAAAGCTTGCGTAGTGAGTGTATAGGCCCTCCAGCTCTCGCCCAGATTTTTTAATGAGCCCCAATACTTCCGACCACTCATCGGATTTGATACCTAGTCGATTCATACCGGTGTCGAGCTTAAGATGAATTTTGATATTCTTGTGGGGCAAGAAAAGTTTTAATGACGCCATATCATTGATACCGACTTCGAGCCTAGACTTGGAAACAATATCAATAGCTTTACGCGACCAGTGAAGTATCCCCCCAAGTACAAGCACCCGCGAGCTCTTGCTAATTTTTCTAATCTCCACGGCCTCCTCCAAGGAAGCCACACAAAACTGTGTAATCCCCTCACGCTCCAGCTGTGGAAGCATTTGCGTGGCAAAATGCCCATAAGCGTCGGCTTTTACGACCCCCATAATCTTAGTTCGCGGCGAATGGAGAGGGCTGGAACGAACAAGCTGAGCTCGAATTGTCTTCAAATTGTGCCGAAGCGAGCTCCGACGAAGATAAGCGACAGCAGGTCTAAAAGGAAAAGCTAGCGGCACGGCTTTAAGCTAATGATATTTTTTACGGAAATCCATCGATCTAAAACTTCTCAAACCCATCCCAAAAGCCTTTAAAGCAAGCTTGAGTTTCCCTTCGGATCGGTCAAGTATGATCTATGCCCCTTCCCAAAATATCGGTTGGATCAGATATTGTTTACCATTGCTCAAAGTGCAAATTGGAGCTTGGTCATAGAATTGTGGCCATGATGGGAAACGAACCGGCAAGGGTCCGTTGCAATACTTGCTATTCCGAGCGTAATTATCGCCGTGCCAAACCTCCTGCGGACCCTAATCCAAGGGTCAGAGCAAGCTCCGCACCACGGCCCAAGCTTTCGGGCCGCCAAAACGAAGAATTTTATCATCAAAAACTAAAAGAAGCGGCAACACGTACGGATATTCCTTATCGAATCGATATTTCGCCGGCCTTAGGAGATCCCGTTCAGCACAAAGTGTTTGGAAGAGGCGTTGTTTTGAAGCTTATTCCTCCTGATCGCGTAGATATTATTTTTAAGGACCAAGTTAGAACACTCGCCTGCAAAATAGTCCCGCCGGAGAACTCCTAATCCCTCCAAGGGGCTTCCTACAATTTTGCAAAAAATTCGCGTGACCTGCGTGGTCAAGACGGTGTTTAAAGGGCGATAGTTCGTTCAGGGGCAGTTAGCTCAGTTGGTAGAGCGCCACCCTTACAAGGTGGATGTCATAGGTTCGACCCCTATACTGCCCACCATTTTTAGGCACGTGCAAAAAACGTTGTCCATCATGCAATGGGAACAGACCCTACCGTCATCGCTGGCAGTAGGGCCGTCATCATCTTCCCTTAAAACGAACTTAATTTGGCCTGACCCCCTTTAACTAAACCAGTTGCTAAGAGAAGTGGTGGCTGGGAAATTGTGATAGAAAGGGGGCATTGAGATGCCGAGAAAGAAGTACAGTGAAGAGCAGATTATTACGAAGCTTCGGCAGATCGAAGTGATGGTCGGGCAAGGGCGATCTCTTGAGGAGTCTTGTCGGGCGATCGAGATTCGACCTGGGATGTATTACCGCTGGAAAAGGAAGTATGGTGGGATGCAGATTGATCAAGCCAGGCGCTATAAAGAGCTGGAACGAGAAAATGCTCGGCTCAAGAAGCTCGTAGCGGATTTGAGTTTAGACAATGCGATGTTGAAGGAAGTCGCTTCGGGAAACTTCTAAGCCCGACGAGGAAGCGCCAAGCAGTGAGTTTGTTGCAAGAGCGCTATGGCACTTGATTTTGTTTCTGATCAAACTGACGATGGCCGAAAGATTAAAATGCTGACGGTGATCGATGAACATTCACGAGAATCTTTGGCTATCAGAACCGCAAGACGACTGACGAGCAAAGACGTTGTTGAAACCTTAGCTGATTTGTTTATCTTTAAAGGCGTTCCCGATTATATACGAAGTGACAATGGCCCTGAGTTTACGAGTTATTTTGTGAGGAAATGGCTGAATCAAATCGGCGTGAAAACATTGTTTATTGAACCAGGAAGTCCCTGGGAAAATGGCTACAATGAATCTTTCAATTCTAAACTTCGAGATGAGCTGTTGAATCAAGAATTATTCTACACCTTGAAAGAAGCTCAAATCTTAGTGGAGCGTTGGAGAGTCCATTACAACACCGTAAGACCGCATAGCTCTCTGGGATATAACCCGCCTACGCCAGTAGCCATTTTACCCAACTCAAAAAAAGGAATTGCTATGGTAGCATAACCTTAGTACGTGGACCCAAGTTCGGGGTCAAGCCTTGGGCTAAGTCGCGACGCTCATTTTGATTATAAGAAGAGTGAAGGTCAGCGATTAAGAGAGAACAAGAAATTGTAAGCTTGCATTGAGCGAGTACGGGTAGTTTTTTTTTGATGGCCCACGCGGAGTTACTCGGCTGATCAAGAGGTGTGTTTGCGCGAAACGATTTTAAATATTCCAAATTGTCTCACACTTTTTCGGGTCCTAAGCATTCCCATTTTCCTGATGCTTTGGCTGTTTGATTTTAAAGATCATTCAATGATTCTTATGATCTTGGGATTTCTTTCAGACTTTTTTGACGGAAGAGTGGCTCGCGCTCTTTCTCAAGAGACTCGTTTTGGCGCCATTTTTGATCCCATTGCGGACAAGATCAGTACGCTTTTTTATATTCCATTTTTCGCATGGCTGGGAGATTTGCCTGAGTGGTATATGGTAATAGTTGTCGTTCGAAATTTTGCTCAACTCCTTTCCATTCCGATTCTCGTTTGGTGGCTGAAACGTCCTTTCTATGTCAAACCTAAGCTCTTCGCTAAATGGGGCTCAGCATTACCCGAAGTTCTGTTAGTAAGTTTTGTCGTGCTGAGATTTTTTCCGACTCTCGATTTTTTCCCGAGCTTTGTATTGTTGGCTGTGATTCTGATCAGTTCTATCTTTGAAATCATCATTCTCGTGACATATGTGCCGAGACTGATACAAATTGCGCTTGGGTCACATGATACCTTTGAATAGACGCCGGAGTTCGGAACTCTAAATTTTTTTCAAGAAAAATCGAGCGAATCCCATTCCAAGGATGCCTAAAATGAGTAAAGGGACAAAGTTCCATAGAAGGATGTGAGCCGGATGATCCCATCACCATTTAAGCATGAATCGCCCCAGCGCAAATCCAACTAAAGAAATCATCAACACGGGAGCAAAATGCCAAATTAGAAGATGTTCACCGTCAGAATTCGAGCAAATCAGATTAACTCCAAGTGCGCTTAAAATTCCCACGGATGACGTGGCCCAAAGTCCGGTCTGAGCTAGAGAAGTCGGAGCCATTTGCCTTAGTTTACGAAAGAGGAAGATCGTGGGGATCATCGAAAAGAGGATGACCGCCATAAAACAACTCCAACCAGGTGCCGCTGCAGCAAAATCGAAAGGTTCTCCCTTGAATGCCCTCACTAAAAACGCACCCCATCCGAAAATTCCAAGGATTAAAAAACTCTTTGAGAGAGGACCAAACCGTTGATCGGGTCGCCCGGCCATGATGGCAATCCAGGCACAGACCAAACCGAAGCTCAGAAAAAAGAGGCTTTCATATTGAAACCATCCATCAAGAACAGCGTGCCCGAGGTCATCTCTTAATCCCATTAAAGAGACGCCCATCGCAATCGCAAGAATAGATATCACAACCCATCTGATATAATCGTGCCAAAGAGGCCGGTGAGATTGGGGTCTCAACGAGTGGCTGAGTTTATCGATGAGTTCATCTGTTTTCATTCTTCTGATTCTTGTAATCTTTCTCTTAGCGTTCGATAGGCTCTGTGGGCGGCTACCTTTGCAGCCCCTTCAGTCATGCCAAGCATATCGGCAGCCTTTCGCATCGAAAACCCGTTAAGTTTTACAAGCTCAATGAGCCTTCTCTGCTTTTCTGGAAGGGCTGCCACGACCTCCCCGAGTTGGTCGCTGATAGAATCTTCGGCAGTTTCTTTGGCTTCAAATTGAGCAAGCTCCTCGGTGTCGACGGTTATTTCGAGACGTCTTTGAAGGCGTCGAAAATGATCGACACTTTTATATCGCGCAATGGCCAGCATCCAATTTGTAAATGATCGAGTTCGATCATAAGTCTGAAGAGCGTGATGCATTCCGATCAATACCTCCTGAGTCAGATCATCGACGTCAAAGGCGGAGCCGATTTTTCGAAGAAAATAAGGGTTCAGAAAACCAGCCACTTCTCTCAATAAATTTTGATACGCTCCTTTGTCGCCCTCTTGCGCTTGAATCATAAGCTTAGACCAGCGCTCGTCTCGCTCGGCTCTCACGGTCCATTTATCGGCCGATATTCTAACCTTCATTTGAGTATTCGTTTCCATAGTTCAAAAAGTTACAAGGCCCTACTTTATTGGATTTGACGGACTTTAGACATGGCTTTCCCACATTTTAAAGCCTTCGGAGGACTGTTTGTAACTTTTCTCGTGGTTTCAGCGAATCCAGAAGTAGCAGCTGGAGGAATTTTTAATGATGAGACTGGTCGTATTTTGCATTTTAGGGATTTTAGAAACTTCAACGCTCTGGGCTAAAACCTTCGAGCTCGATGGCTCCCATACGACGGTTGGGTTTCGTGTAAAGCATCTCGTCATCAGTACAGTCTATGGTCGTTTCGATACATTTAAAGGCACCTTCGAAGTGGACGATAAAACGGGGGCGTTGACTGCGATTCATGCGACCGTTGAAGCGAAAAGCATCAATACGAATGAACCCGATCGCGATAAACATCTTCGATCTGCAGATTTTTTTGATGTCGCTACGAAGGGACATGAAACTTTAGAATTCATTGCGGACGCCTTCAAAATTGAGAAAGGCAAATCAGGAAAAGCACCTGGAAAACTGACTATTCGAGGAGTCACTAGGCCTGTGGAGGTTGAGATTGATTACGGAGGAACGGTCAAAGATGCTTACGGAAATGAGAAGGCAGCGTTTGAAGCGAAATTGACCATTAATCGTAGGGACTATGATTTGAAATGGAACAAAGTCATCGAAGCGGGAGGAGTCGCCGTGGGCGAAGACGTCAAAATTGAAGTGGCTGCCGAAGGGAATGTAAAAGAAGAGGAAGCAGTAGAAGTCTCTGCAACTCCAGCAAAGAAGTCTGTAAAATCTAAAAAATGAATTTGGGTGAGGGAATGTTTCCAAGCTCAGTAAACCAACGAACTTGAAGGAGAAAGCTAAAATGAAATCGAAAACCAAAGACATGTTAATTTCAACGGCGGTGGCAGGACTGATGAGCCTCACGATGAGCGCACCCGTTCTGGCAGCTGATAATGCCGCCAATGCGAAAGGTCATTGTGTCGGTGCCAATTCTTGTAAAGGCAAAGGCGCTTGCGGTGGTAAGGGGCATGAATGCGCTGGAAAAAATTCCTGTAAAGGAAAAGGATTTTTAGACCTTACGAAAGCAGACTGCGACAAACTCGCGGCAAATAATCCAAAAATTAAATTTGAGGCCGCAAAATAATTTGGGGAAAGCCGGAAGGAATCAAAAGTCTTTCCGGCTTTATCTTGTATGAAATCATTCGGACATAAAGGCGTTGGGCTCAGGCCCCCACATTATAAGGACATTCTTTCCAATCCATCATCCGTGGATTGGTGTGAAGTTATCTCCGAAAATTATATGGATACTGGAGGCCGACCGCTTTCCACGCTGCTCAAAGTACGGGAGATGCTTCCGATTGCTCTTCACGGCGTATCTCTCAATATTGGAAGTTCGGATGTGCTGAATCGAGATTATCTTAAGAATCTCAAACTTCTTGTTGAGGGAATCGAACCTTTTATTGTTTCAGATCATTTATGTTGGACGGGGATCGAAAAAAGAAACTGGCATGACCTTCTACCACTTCCCATGAATGAGAGCACTGTCGATTCCCTAGTTTCTCGCATCGATCAGGTGCAAGAAACTTTAGGGCGCCGCATCGCCCTTGAAAATATTTCGACTTATGTTCGATTTCAATCCGATGAACTCGATGAAGCCGATTTCATTCGTTTGGTTGTCGAGCGCGCGGATTGTGATCTTCTTCTCGATGTTAATAATGTCTTTGTAAACTCGGTGAATCATAATTTTGATCCATATGAATACCTTAAAAAAATGCCTGCTGATCGAGTCGTCCAATATCATCTGGCTGGTCACACAGATAAGGGAGATTTTCTCTTTGATACCCATGACGCGGAAGTCAGCGATCCGGTTTGGGATCTCTTTCAGTTTACCTGGAATAAAATCGGTGCCCGCCCATTTCTCATCGAATGGGATGACAAGATCCCTGAATTTGAGCGACTTGTTCAGGAAGTGGAAAAGGCGAACGAGATGACCAAGGGGCTGAGAGCGGAGAAAGAATATGCGATCTGATCTGAACTATTTTGATCACGCGATCTCCAATTTCCCAGACGACGCACTTGATTTTTTAAGACCGCCGCACAGAGGGGATCTCAAAGAAAAATTCTCTATCTACGCGAACGGTTATCCGCTTCGTACACAAACTGCAATGGAAGAGGTTTTTGAACTTTTGCCTAAACTGCTTGGCGAAAAAGAATGGCATCACTTAGGCGGGGCTTATGTTCGCCTGCGACCCTCAACAAGTTATTCACTGAATCATATCGGTGAAAGTTTTCCGGAATTTCTAAGTCAAATGGAAGTTGCTCATCGCTGGATCGTCGTGGCGAATTTTGAATTGAAGATTTGGCATTCTTTTCATGCCTATCAAAAAGAATCAACGCTTCGTTCGGACGATTTGGCCCACATCGATATGGGCACACGATTTTTATTTCAAGATTCCATGTTTCTTTTTGAGTCCAAGTGGAATGCGGCTGAAACTTGGAAAGGGAGAAATTCAAGGCCTGTGCTCAAAAACAGAAAGGAGTATTCCTTAATTTTTCGTGATCGTGATGCGGTTATTGTCGAAATCGTCGAAAAAAACTCATTCGAGTTTTTAACTTTGCTTAAAACAGGATTCACCCTTGGAGAAGCACTCGACAAAAACGTGATGACGGCTGAAAATTTATCCAAGACTCTTCACCACCTCATCTCGAAAGAAATCATTTATGGAATCTGAGACAAGGTAGGAGCAGATGATTTGAGATTTTTAAGGAAAGATTATCGGAAGCTGACTTTCATTTTGTTTGCTTTAACCCTTTTCGCCTGTGAAAAAAATAGACCTAAAAGTAAAAGTGAATTTGTGCCGTCTCAAGTAGAAGTAGAACTTTCAAGCGGATCTCTTCCAGGCCTGGGACCATTTGAGACAACCCTCGTAAAGCAATTTGAAGAAACGAGAAAAAAACGAGGGCAAAGCTACGCGCCACGCACTCGACATTTGGATAAGAATGGCTGGGCACAGTTTACCAATCGATTATTTTTAGAATCGAGTCCTTACCTTCTTCAACATGCACATAATCCTGTGAATTGGTATCCGTGGGGCGATGAAGCTTTTCAAAAGGCAAAAGAGCTCAATCGCCCTGTTCTGTTAAGTATTGGGTACTCCACCTGCCATTGGTGCCACGTGATGGAAGAAGAATCCTTTGAAGATATCGAGATCGCAAAGGCGATGAATGAAAATTATATTACGATCAAAGTCGATCGAGAAGAACAACCGGACATTGATGCCATTTATATGTCAGCTGTTCAGGCCATGACAGGAAGCGGTGGATGGCCGATGACCGTTTGGCTCACCTCCGATCGAAAGCCATTTTACGGTGGCACTTACTTTCCAGCTCGTGATGGAGATCGCGGTGTGCAAGTGGGATTTCTGACCTTAGTAAAGAAATTAAGAGAAGTTTATGATGGCCAATCGGACAAAGTGGCGGAGTCGAGCGAAGCCCTCGCGAAAATTATTTCTGAACGCCTGAGGCCGGCGGAAGCTAGTGACCTTCCGGGAACGGAATCTCTTAAATCTGCGGCAAATTTTTACAAACAGCGCTTTGATTCCAAAAATGGTGGACTTTCAGGAGCTCCGAAATTTCCGAGCAGTATGCCTGTGCGATTTCTGCTTCGGTATTATCGACGCACTCAAGACAAATCTTTTCTACAGATGGCTGAAAAAACTTTAAGCGAGATGGCTTCTGGCGGGATCTATGATCACATTGGTGGAGGATTCCACCGTTATTCCACGGACGAAAAGTGGCTTGTGCCTCATTTTGAAAAGATGCTCTATGACAATGCACTCTTAGCGGTTGCCTATCTCGAGGCTTTTCAACTCACCGGCAACGAAGAGTATTCCCGCGTGGTTCATGAAATCCTCGATTATGTGCTTCGAAATATGACCTCTCCTGAAGGTGCTTTTTATTCGGCAACGGACGCCGATAGTCTTACGCCCGGTGGTCACCGCGAGGAAGGATACTTTTTTACTTGGACTCCAAAAGAACTCGATCAAATTCTTACCAAAAATGAAGCCGAGTTAGTGAAGGCCTATTATGGAGTGATAAGAGAAGGCAATTTTGAGGGAAGAAATATTCTTCATACTCCCAAGCCTTTGTCCGAGATTTCAAAACGCTTAAGGCTTTCAGAAGTTGAAGCCAGACAGGTGATTAATAAGGCTCGCGAAAAACTTTACCTAGAGCGAAATAAGCGACCCCATCCGATTCGAGATGAGAAAATTCTAACGGCATGGAATGGCCTTATGATCTCAGCTTTTGCAACGGTCGGGTTTGTTTTAAATGATAGTCGGTATACAGCGGCAGCGATTCGCGCCGCCTCTTTTGTTTTGGAGAATCTCTATAAAAAGGAGCGCCTTTATAGAAGCTATAAAGACGGTCATGCGAAATTTAATGCCTATCTAGACGACCATGCTTTTTTGATAGCGGCTCTTTTTGATTTGTATGAAACAACAAGTGATTTGAAATGGCTCACCGCAGCCATCTCTCTCGACCAAGTTCTTGAGAAGCATTTCGAAGATAAAAAATCGGGGGGCTTTTTCATGACCAGCACCGATCATGAAAAACTGTTAGCGCGAGAAAAACCCGCTTACGATGGGGCCGAACCTTCTGGAAACTCTGTCGCTCTTTTGAATCTTTTAAGACTCGGTGAATTGACCACGCGCGATACCTATAGAAAGCGAGCCGAGAAATCCTTAACGGCTTTTTCGGGAGCTCTCAGCAGAGCCCCCATGAGCTTATCCGAAATGCTTTTGGCCTTGGATTTCTACTATGACCTTCCGAAGGAAATTATGCTGGTACTTCCCGAAGATAAAGCAAGAGACGATGATATCGCTCTAATAGCCAAACTTCGAAAAGCTTTTCTTCCCAATCGTGTGATTGGAATTGTTCGCGCCGGAAATGAGTTGAAGTCTCAGAGTAAAGTGATTCCGCTTCTCAAAGGCAAGTATCCGATGCAGGGGAATTCCACGGCTTATGTCTGCGAAAAAGGAATCTGTCAATTGCCGACCTCAAATCCTGAAATCCTTGGAAAACAACTTACGAAGGTGGCGCCGCTGAAGTGATGTGTTTTCTAAGATTTCCCTATAAAATAAAAATTAATGAATGAGCCATCAATTGTTGTATTTGTTCTTTCATTCTTTGTAGCTCTTTTCATTTTAGAGCGCCTCTTTCCTTTGCGATCGAAGGCGCGGCCCTTTGGGCATCTCATCATCAATGGGGTCTTTACCGCTAGCCTCGTTATTGTTGCGTTCTTTCTCGTTCGCCCAACCATCAAAGGCTCTTTTACTTTGATTGAAGAATGGAATTTTGGTCTTATCCCCTGGCTAAACTGGCCCCTCTGGTTAGAGGGCGTGCTGGGATTCCTCCTTCTGGATTTGAGTGTTTATTACTGTGTCCTGTCCGCGCTCGTTCGACCTACTTTGAGGGGTGAAATAAGTTATGTATTTGGGGTGGCGTAGGGCCACTTAAAAGGCG
>PCXB01000095.1 GCA_002787535.1 Deltaproteobacteria bacterium CG11_big_fil_rev_8_21_14_0_20_45_16 | reverse complement strand
AGCGAAGAGAATTCTGGAAACAGACCATGATGTCCGCAAAAAACATAACTTCTCAAACGACCTGATTTAGGTCACCCCTGCGCGGACAGGACAACAGGGACAGCGCCTAACCAATCAATTTCCACTACCCGCTCCTACTTCATAATAGACTACGTTAATACCGAATCCCAATGCTTCGGGACCTGCGGGCCCTGAGCCAGAATTGGGCGTACTATGGAATCTAGGCATCGAGCCATTGATTTGGCAACCACCCACGGGGTCCGCTACCACGCCATAGGCTTTATTGACGAAGCCTTTGTCCGAGGCCGTAGCCCCCACTATCGTTAAATCCATTCGATTATAGTTCGCTCCGTTTATAACTTCGAAGGAGTCCGAGGCAAGAGCCACTCCCGCCACAACGCCTCCGATATTTCCGACAACTGGAATACTAATCGGCGGCAAATAGGCCGCTATAGGTTCCGAAGGAGGATCTTCGGGAGCTGCGTTGGCGGTAGGTACGGTGGCTTTATTTGAATAAGCTAAAGCCACGCCCTGAAGAATTTCTGATTTTTGGTTTTGATAGAAGGCTGGTATCTTCGCCGCATCAAAACTTAGAGCCTTCGTCGTAACGATTCCGATCATTGGCGCCTGATTTAGAGCATCAAAATCTGTAATAAAACTTTCCGCAGATGTATAGGATTTTGAGTAAAGTCCATAGGGAACAATATCACCAGTTATAATGACAGGTGAAGAAGTTGAAAGCGTGAATGTTTTCCCTCCCGGACAATAGGTAGAATTTCCTACTTCTAAATGACTCGTGGCTCCAAGATTTGTGAAGGAAATGACCGTATTGTTTTCAGTGACGGTAAAGGTATTAGTGAGAAGACTAATTGGTGTGACTGGCGTTGACGTAACAACGTTTGATCCGCCCGAACAACTAATTGTCACTTTGCAACTTCCAGTACTACAGCTCATTAAATGATTGTTAGGTGCTGCTGATTCCGCCGCCGTCTTATGAGCGTTCACAAATGTCGATAGTGGTGTTGCCATAGCAGGCAGACTTCTTAATTTTGTCTTTGGAGGATTATTGCCTTGCGGGCAGAAGTTCTCATATTTCAAATGTTCGAAGTACTTACTATCTGGAATCGATCGCTTAAGACTCGCTGTCTGAGTTGTCGGTGTAATGCCAGTATTATAATAAGTGTCAGCGGCTTCCATTGTGCCAATATAAGCATAACCCGCTGGATAGTTTGGAACATAATAGCCTAGTGCACCATCCCACTCTACGTGCGCTTCAGCTATATTGCCCATCTTACATCCCATAGGAGAAAGAACCGAATAGACGTCACGGGCATATTCAACGTCGGACAGCTGCCTCAAATAGGTCCATAAAGCACTGGCGTCGGCAAAAGGCATGGCCGGGTAACAAGTTTGAAAATAGCCAAACAGTTCGTTAATGTTCGTAAGTCCCGAGGAGATAAGTCCCTGCTGAAGTAACCAGGACTTAGATAGATGAGTACTAAAATTATATGAAACAGGCGCAAGATTGCTCACAGTTGTAATAATCTGCGTCTTAGGCTGTGGCACTTGGCCAGAAGTACAAACATAGGCATTAAAGTATTTTTCTAAATAGTTCGTATAAGCTGTTTCACCGTTTACACACTGTGCCTCAAGGCCTTGAATCAGTGCTTTGCTCAGCTTTCCGGTAATATGAAATCCAGGACCTCCAGTGTTTCCAGGCCCTCCAGCTCCATCACCTCCCGAAGCGAAACCAAAATTAAAATAAGTATTCTTTCCTGCCATCACCACAAAGTTAGCTGCCGTACTCCCGGCCCCCACGATCGTCACCAGACCACCTTTGATCGTGGCCGCCCCGCCCGATTCAAAATCGCCTGAACAAGGCGCGCCTCGACAGGTAATATTATATTCAGCGTAATGTTGTAAACCGCCGGTAGGATCGAGTTCAATGCTGCCCGTTAATCTCCAGCAACCCGTATCTATTTCGAGTCCCCCAATATCTTCGCAGGGGACAGCCGTTACAGCCTCGCCATTAAAATAACCTACCTCAAAATTTTCATCGTTGAAGCCATCAGCAATGAGGATCAACAACTTCTGAAAGCCTAACTCCGCATTGTTCATGGTTTGAGTTTTTGTTACCGAAAGATTCGCGATCTTAAGTTCAGAATTTACTTTGGTCATATAAGTAAGAACCAGTGCAATCCCGACCACCGAAATTAATGCCGCAAGCAAGATAATCGGCCCCGCCCCTTTGTGATTTTTTCTTTTGGCTATCATAAAAAAGCCTCCACTCCCTCTATATAAAACCTTAGTTCGTCAACTCTGCCGTATAGTAATACGGCGACTTACTAAGAACGCTTAGAAACTTTACTTTGCTATCGACAACGCCGGTATGGGAATTTTCTGATTCAGCTCCATCCACGTCTTTGGAGCTAACAAATATCATTTCCCATTTCAGCCCGACAATATCATTCCAATCACATTCGGTATCCACACTTCCATTAACAAAATACCGCGAATCATTTTTTGCTGCGCAATCCGACACAGCTTGCTCGTCACGACTTCGCAACTGAAATTTGATTTGCATACTCTGAATATTTCTATCAATTAAACGATAGAGACCATTTTCATAGGCAAACAAACCCGACGTTGCGACGCCATGACCAATTTGATAAATTTTTCGAGAGACCCTAACAATTTCGGGCAAGCCATAGGTAAGAGGATTGTTAATATAGGTTAAGAAATCTGTTCCATCCTCCGTAGCGACAAACTGTGAGCTTCCCGGAGTGCCTGGCGTATAAACAATGCTCGACTCCACCGTAAAGAGTTCATAAGAATCCCCGCATCGCATCAAAAATAAATCTTCATCCATTGCTTTAACAGGTGTGAAATCTCCCTCCACAGTGATCGTTGATTTACCCGCGTTAATAGCTAAAGCTGTTACTCGATTGCTAGATTGCAAGGAAGCGCCCGAGTTTAAAACAAAAAGTTTGATTCCATCACTTGTATCACTATTTATGTCCTGAAAGGGAAAACGACTTATGCCAAAAGTAGGAGTCCCTTCGAAATGAGTTCCGGCAACGGTTCCACCTGAAAAAAACACTGCCTTATCAATATCCTGAGAGAGAAGCACATTCACTTGCGAAGCACGAAGCGCCAAGTCGGCGGAAACTTCGGCAACTTTAGCCTTGGAATTAAGCGTGCTCATGATCTTGAGCGTGCCCACCATCAAGAAAGCAGACACAAGACCCGCAACCATAATCTCCATAAAGCTAAAGCCAAATAGCTCGCCACTCACTCGCACTCTCATTACGCTTCGATTTTATCACTCAACGCGTCATAGAGTTCAATCCCTGGAACAAAAGTTTACATGTCATCAATTTGACAAGAGCCAGCAAGTGCGCGCCTAATAAGCCAATGCTAGATGCGCCTGCGTTTGAAGCCTTTAAAGAGATTGTCAAAAATCGTCACACTCAAAAAAATTATACTGGCAAGGCTATTGCACGAGCCCAATTGGAGAGCTTATTGGAATTGGCCGTTCGCGCTCCAAACCATCGGCTCAACGAACCCTGGAGATTTCGAATTCTCACCCAAGAAGCGATCCCAAGACTCATTTCTCATATGAATGCCATACTCGAGGATGCCGAAAGATCCGCCTTCCAAAAATCTTATGACCGACTCACCTTAGCTGGAGCGATGATTTTTGTTACGGTTCTTAAGGATGAGAACCCCACGATAAACCAAGAAAATTACGCCGCGGCTTGCGCGGCCGTGGAACATATTTTATTGGGAGCTACGGCACTCAAGCTTGCGTCCTTTTGGAGTACAGGCAAAGCGGTTTTCCATCCACTCTGCTTAGAGTACTTAAAGATTTCGGATTCGGAAAAACCTGTCGCTTCCGTCTGGCTAGGCTATTCGGCTGGCGAAAGCCCCGAGACTCCGCGTACCAAGATTGAAGATGTTAGCCGTTGGTTTTAACAACTCAGATCTGAAAAACAATATTGGTTTTTCTATCGACCCTTTCTTGGGGCCTTGATACTTATAGAGTCTATGAAAATTCATGAGTACCAAGCTAAAGCAATTTTAAGAGAATATGGCATTCCGGTTTCAAGCGGCATCATGATCGAAAAAGCGGAACAAGCTAGAGAGGCCTATCAAAAACTGGGGTCCTCCGTGGTGGCCGTAAAGGCGCAGATTCATGCGGGAGGACGTGGAAAAGCCGGTGGCGTAAAAATTGCTAAATCCTCTGAAGAATGTGAGGCCCAGGCAAAAGAAATTTTAGGCAAAACTCTCATCACACCACAGACAGGTCCTGAAGGGAAAAAGGTCCTCCGTCTATATATTGAGGCGGGCGCCGAAATCGAAAAAGAATTCTATCTTGCTTTGCTGCTGAACCGAGAAAGTTCGACCATGATGTTTGTGGCTAGCGCTGAGGGAGGAACCGAGATTGAAGAGCTTGCCAAAACTCATCCCGAAAAGATCACTCAAATAGAAGTCAATCCCATGATTGGCTTTAGAAGCTATCAAGCCAGAGAACTTGGCGAGGCGCTCGGTTTGGATTCTAGCCTGCATTCTCAATTGAATATTTTTTGCCAAAATTTGGTCGTCGCTTATATCGCGACAGATGCTAGCTTGGTCGAAATCAATCCGCTTGTTGTAACCAGACAAAAGAAACTCTTGGCCCTAGATGCTAAAGTCACTTTTGATGACAATGCTTTGTTTCGGCATTCGAATTTCCAGAATCTTCGCGATATGACGGAGGAAGATTCTCTCGAAATGGAAGCCAGCCAATTTGGGCTCAATTATATTTCTCTTAGTGGCCAGATCGGCTGCATGGTCAATGGAGCAGGCCTAGCGATGGCGACGATGGATGTGATAAAGTTAGCAGGTTCTGAACCTGCCAACTTTTTGGACGTCGGTGGAAGCGCATCGGAAGAAGCCGTCACGGAAGCTTTCAAAATTATTTTGAAGGACAAGAAAGTTAAAGCGATATTAGTCAATATTTTTGGCGGGATTATGAAGTGCGATATTATTGCTCGAGGTATCATCGGTGCCGCCAAAGCAACTCAGCTCAAACTTCCGCTCGTCGTTCGCTTGCAAGGGACTCATGCCAAAGAAGGTTTAAAACTCTTAACGGAATCAGGTCTCAATTTGATGACAGCTGACACGATAGATGAAGCGGCTAGAAAAGTCGTCGAAGCTTCAAGAAAACAAGCCGCATAATTTTTAAGGAATAAACTATGTCTATCTTAGCCAACAAGAATACAAAACTCATTGTCCAAGGAATCACCGGCAAAACAGGATGGTTCCATGCCAAGTATTCCCTCGATTATGGAACCCAGGTTGTCGGGGGCGTTACGCCGGGTAAAGGAGGAAGCTTAATGGAAGAAGGGAACTATAAGGTTCCTGTCTTTAATAGCGTAAAAGAAGCTGCCTTGAAAACCGGGGCCAATGCGACGGTGATTTTTGTTCCCCCAGCTTTTGCTCCGGATGCCATCCTAGAAGCGGAGGCCGCGGGAATTGAACTGATCGTAACGATCACAGAAGGCATCCCGATCAATGATATGATCTCGGTAAAACAACAGTTAGCACGATCCCGCACAAGTTTTCTGATTGGGCCCAATTGCCCTGGCGTCACGACTATGGGGGAATGTCGAATTGGTATCCAACCAGGCAATGTTGGAAAAAAAGGAAGAGTCGGCATTCTCTCTCGCTCGGGAACGCTTACCTATGAGGCCGTTCATCAGGTTTCCGAACAAGGGCTTGGGGCCACAACCTGCGTTGGCATCGGTGGCGATCCGATTCATGGCGCTAACTTTATTGATATTTTAAACCGCTTCAAAGATGACCCAGACACTCAGGGAGTAGTGATGATTGGCGAAATTGGCGGCTCCGAAGAAGAAGAGGCCGCTGAGTGGATTTCGAAGAATTTCAAAAAGCCTGTCGTCAGCTTTATCGCCGGAGCCACAGCGCCCGAAGGTAAGCGAATGGGGCATGCAGGAGCCATTATTTCGGGGGGCAAAGGGACCGCCCAAGGAAAGATGGAAGCCCTTCGCAAAGCAGGCGTTCGTGTGGTAGACAACCCCGCAGACTTGGGTAAGACGATGAAAGCAGCCCTAGCGGCATAATATGGACATACATAACCTGCGTATATTTATATACGCAGCAACCAGATGAAGGAGCCTCAAATTATCATGGAACGGACATTGAGTATTGTAAAACCAGATGGAGTTAAGAAAAACATTGTCGGCCAAATTTTGGCCCGCTTCGAAAAGGCTGGGCTAAGAATTACCGCAATCAAGAGACTTCAATTGAGCCGAGAGCAGGCTGAGGGCTTTTATGCTGTTCATCGACAACGTCCTTTCTTTAATTCTTTGGTCGAATTCATGACAAGTGGCCCCGTCGTCGTCTCCGTATTGGAAGGCGAAAACGCCATCAAACTTAACCGAGATCTAATGGGTGCTACGAATCCTAAAGAAGCTGCCGCCGGAACAATTCGGGCAGATTTTGCTGACAGTATTGAAGCCAATACGGTCCATGGTAGCGATGCCCCCGAAACTGCGGCATTTGAAATTCGATATTTTTTCAACTCCTCTGAGTTGCCTGAGCTAAGAAAATAGGCCCATGAATGGCAGTCGAGTACGAAACATCAAGCAAGGGAAAGCAGCATAGTTTTCCCTTGGCGTTTTTTGGGCTCGAAATTGAAGAAGCCGAAAGTCTTGTCGGCTCTCTAGCTGGAAAAGCCTATCATGGGCGATCTTTCGTTAACTTTGTTTACAAACATCACAAAAGCTCTCTCGATCAGATGCTAAGTCTTTCAAAAGAAGTCCGCGAAAATCTCAAAGACCTGGTTGATTTTGCGCCTCTTGCTATTAAAAGCCGTCTGGTTTCTCGGGATGGCACTATCAAGTTTCTCTTCGAGATACAAACTTCCAAAGGGCCTCAGGAGATAGAATCAGTTTATATTCCAGACGAGGAGCGCGTAACTTTGTGCGTAAGCTCGCAGGTCGGCTGCAAGATGGCCTGCCAGTTTTGCCTGACGGCTCAGCTTGGATATAAAGAAAGCTTAACAGCAGCCCAGATTGTGGCCCAGGTCTATAGCGTCAATATCGATCCCGAAACCCGCCCCATAACCAACGTGGTTTTTATGGGCATGGGTGAATCATTTGACAATATCGATGAAGTCCGTCGCGCCACACGGATTCTCACTCACCCGCGAGGCCTTAATTTAAGTGCCCGCAAAGTTACGGTCTCAACGGTCGGCTTGGTTGATAAGATTGATTCTCTGACAAAGGATGACCCTTTTCGGTTAGCCGTGTCGCTCAATTCCAGCACCGATGAAATGAGGAGCCGATTGATGCCCGTCAATCGGCGGTGGCCCCTCAAAGAGCTGATGCGTGCCTGCCATGATTATTCCCAGCGAACAAATAAATGGATTACCTTCGAATATATTTTGATGGCGGGCCTGACGGACCAGCCCGAGGACGCCAAACGACTGATATCCTTGATCGGTGCACTTCGCTGTAAACTGAACCTAATTCCCTACAACGAAAGTGAGTTTACGGAATTTAAACGTCCTTCCGACCAGGCTGTGTTGAACTTTCATCAAATGATGTTGAAGGCCGAAGTTCCTGTTTTCATTCGAAAAAACCGTGGAAATGACATTTTTGCAGCCTGCGGAATGTTGCGACGCATTCAGCCAATCGCAACAAATTAGGTTAAAATCAAAAAAGGATGAGTCTAAGCGCTCTTTATATACTTTTTGTTCTGGTTTCGATTTTTCTGTTCAATGCCTTGATCATGCTGGCAAGGAGTATCCAGCAAGCTAAAAAGGCTCCCGTCGAAGAAGATTACGATCGCCTCGAAAAGCAGCGTGCGGATCTTGAACGAACAATCGAACAGCAAAACACCGAAATTGTGGAATTACAGTTGAAAGTAAAGTCACTGGAAGAAGCTCCGGCTTCCAATCCCCCAGAAACGGCCAAAACCGAAGAGCCAGAGACAAAATCCGCTTAATCAGTTGGAATATTGACCCATATCCGGCTTCTTAGGTAAGTTAAATAGGTTAGGTAGCGAGATTAAGATGCATTTGTTATTTGTCAGATTGCTTCAATTTTTGGGGTGGCTCCAATTAGAACCTCTAGCATCTGGCTATTCTAACTCAATAGTTCCGAGGACAGATTCAATTTCAAATTCACCACCCTACAAGTTCTTAAAGAAGAAATTCTTAGGAGAAAAAATTCACCGAGCGCAAGAAAGCTTCCTTTTACTTTGGAATGCTCCTTGTCTCGACAAGAAAGGTTTAAGCTGTGGCAAAACAAATTCTCATCAATTCGACCCCCCAAGAAACGCGCATCGCG
>PCXB01000067.1:458-9239 GCA_002787535.1 Deltaproteobacteria bacterium CG11_big_fil_rev_8_21_14_0_20_45_16 | reverse complement strand
ATGCGACTCTTTTTAAAGTATTTCCATCAGTGTGGTTAGAGCCTGCTCTCTGTCTAATGTGCGCCGATGGCGCAACACTGAGCTATGGGCCCCCACAAAAAAACTATTGAGCGCTGCCACCACCGTTGCCGCTGCTGCTGTTTTCGCCGCCTATGAAAGTCTTTAACTTCTTGGCCCTCGAAGGGTGTCGAAGCTTACGAAGGGCTTTTGCTTCAATCTGACGAATACGCTCACGAGTTACTTCAAAGTCCTGACCGACCTCTTCCAAAGTATGGTCAGATTTCTCGCCGATTCCAAAACGCATCCGCAAAACTTTCTCTTCCCGAGGTGCCAGTGTCGCCAAAACTTTTCGAGTTTGGGCCGAAAGATTGTAATTTACCACAGCCTCCGTTGGAGAAACGGCATTAGCATCCTCGATAAAATCCCCTAGATGGCTGTCTTCTTCCTCGCCAATCGGCGTATCCAAAGAAATAGGCTCTTTGGCGATTTTCAAAACCTTGCGGACTTTTGAAAGAGGCATTTCCATTTTCTCTGCAATTTCCTCAGGTGTTGGCTCTCTACCCAACTCCTGAACTAAATGCCGCGAGGTGCGAATAAGCTTGTTGATGGTTTCAATCATATGGACGGGAATTCGAATCGTTCGCGCTTGATCCGCAATCGCTCGAGTGATCGCCTGACGAATCCACCACGTGGCGTAAGTTGAAAATTTATAACCTCGACGGTATTCAAACTTATCAACGGCCTTCATTAAACCGATATTTCCTTCTTGAATAAGATCCAAGAATTGCAAACCTCGGTTGGTATATTTTTTGGCAATACTCACAACCAATCGAAGGTTGGCTTCAACTAATTCATTCTTCGCAAGCTCAGTCTTAAGCTCTCCACTTCGAACCTGAGTGTGAATCCGTTTAACATCTCCAGCAAATAAATGAACTTCCTTTTCAATAGCTTCCACTCGTCGAGCAGCCGCTTTATACATCTCAATGGCTTCGGCCAATTGTTCAGGCTCAAGACCTAATTTCTGAGCAACTTTTTTAGGGTCCTCTTTTCCTTTGTCGAGCGTCACGACTAAATCTTTAACGGCCTCTTCTTTCAAGCCCAAGCGTTGCTCACAAGATGTGACCACATGCTGGCTTTTCTCAATTCGAGTGACGAGATTTTTCAACTTGGCCGAAATTTTGTTGATAAATTTTCGATTGAGATCAATCTCTTTCAAAATTTCAAAGATATCATCTCGAAGCTTTTCAATTCGCGCTTCGGATTCTGCGGCAGCCTTCTTGGCCAATCCAGCAATCTTTTCTCGCAATGTATTAATCTCGTTATATTTTCGACGAGCCTTAGCAATAAGCTTTAAGACGCGATCAGTATGATCTTTCCCAACCGGCGCAACAGCTTCGGCGCCATCGGCAACCTCCGCCGTCTCAGCTGTAGAATCAACGTTTTCGTCGTAGCCCCGAATGATATCATTAACACGGATCGTCTTTCTCTTGAGACGATCTTCTAACATCAAAATTTCTTTGATACCAAAATCCGATCGTAAAACGACGCTTAAGACTTCACTTTCACCCTCTTCAATTCTCTTGGCGATTTCGACTTCACCATCACGAGTCAATAGGGAAACTTGACCCATTTTTCGCAAATACATTCGAATAGGATCATTGCTTCGGCTGAGAGCATCATCCGCATCATCTTCATCTTCTTCGATGGCATGGGCTGCCGCCACAGCTTTAGCTTGAGGTGTTTCTTTTGGCTTAAAATCTTCGGCTTCATCAACGACCTCGATGTCCATCTCATCAAGCATCAACATCACGTCATCAATTTCCGTTTCGCCGTTAAAATCCTCCGGTAAAGCTTCGTTTACTTCTTCAAAAGTTAAGAACCCCTTTTCTTTACCCGCCTGAATTAATTGCTTCACTTCCTTGGTGTCTTTTTGGCGCTTCCGCCCTCGACCCACGCCCTTCGTTTCAACTCCAGCTTCAGCAGATTTAACTTTCTTAATTCGCTTCGTCGTCACGACTGTCGTGCTTGTTTCTGTCTCGAGAGCAATATTTATGCCTTTTGGTAGAAAAAACTTTTCAACTAAAATTGTTCCAGCCTTTTCCATATTAATGCTTCCAACAACATTAGAGACCGACGTGGCTTTCTTTTTAGGGGTCATCGTTACCTTTTTCTGAGCTTTTGACACTTTTAACACCTTCTTTGATACTTTCTTGGCTGCGAGTTTAGAAACTTTTTTAGCTGTTTTGGATTTCTTTGCTTTTGCAATAAACTTTTTCTTGGCCATATTCATTACTCTCCTAAATATTTCTACAAACTCGTCTCCGCGCTTTGGTTTTTCAACAGTTCTATAAGATCTTTTTTCTCGATCAACAGTTGCCGCATACGCTCGTCATCTTTGTTTGATTCCGCGGCCTCAATCTCAAATTGAAGCCTGTGGTTTTCACTTTTGAAAAATGCATTTCTCAACCTACTTACAAGATCCAGCCAAATTTCGTTTAGATCCACTTCTTGAACCAGACTCTGGACTTCCTCCTGATTGATGATCCACTCTCGAACTTCTTGCTGAATATCCTCGGGTTGCTCGCCCAACCAATTCAAGCCCGCGATTTCCTTTGGTTCAAGTCCCAAGTGCATTAAATCTTTCAATACTTTCGACCATTTGCTCGAGTTGTCTAAATAAGGGAGAATCGCCATGAGGCTAAGCTCCAGCTTATTACCCCAAACTACTAGGAATTTCAACACCTCCGCCTCCCAGTCTGTAGCCTTTTTTAAGGCTTTTGGGACCCTCTGAGACGGCCTGTTCGGCGTCGGAGCTTGGGCCGGGTCCAGGCCAAAGAGTTCCAAAGGGAGTCCAAATTTCCTAGCTACTTCCTTTTTCAATACCGCCGCTTCCAAGGCATCTGGAATTTTATCCAAAAGCGCGACAAGCTCTCGTGTGGCATGAGCCCTTTTTATACTGTCCTTTTGGCTTCCAATTCGACTCTCAATCAAAAAATCTAAGGCGGGTTTTGCCGATCTAATCAGAGTTTTCAAAGACTTCTCACGAAGCTCTCGACTTACGGACTCATCATGAAGAAGGCCATCAGGATCCTTCGCGTCTGGAATGACGGCCACTTTGACTTCGATACCTTCCATCATAAATTGCTCTAGGTTGCGCTCCGTAGCCGCTACACCCGCCTCATCGGCGTCGTAAAGAGACAAGACGCGACTGGTCCATCTCTTAATTTTTCTAATCTGATCTTGGTTCAAAGCTGTCCCCATACTCCCGACGGCATTCCTTACTCCGAATTCATGCAAGGCCATCACATCGAGATAACCCTCGACCAGGATGGCGTAGGAATTCCGGCGGATGGCCTCATTCGCAAGATGCATGCCATACAGAAGGGTCTTTTTATTAAAGATCTTGGAGCTAGGACTGTTGATGTATTTGGCCCCAGAATCCCCCAAGTTTCTTGAACCAAATCCACGAGTTTTTCCCTGATCGTCAGCAATACTAAAGATTAATCGACCTCGAAATTTATCATAAAGCTGGGCATTTTCACTGCGGCCTAAAATCCCCAACTGGGCGGCAATGTCTCGCGAAAGTCCCTTTGATTTTAGAAACTCTGACACGTCCTCCGGTCCCCCGGGATGGGCTCCCAAGCGAAACTCCTGCCAAAGCCTCTCCGGAATCTTTCGAAGCTTCAGATACTGACGCGCCTTTTCACCTCTTTGAGGATGGGCCAGTGTCTCTTCAAAAAAACCCGTAACCGCTTCCAGTATTTCTAGAGACTCATTCCAAGTTTCATCGCGATGAAGCGATCGGATGGTCATACCCGCACGGCGAGCGAGCTCCTCAACAGCTTGAGTAAAGTCCATTCGATGATAAAGCTGATAGAACTTGATAACATCACCACCAGCCTTACAGCCAAAGCAATGAAACAATTGTTTCTGCGAACTCACGGAAAACGAAGGAGATTTTTCTTGATGAAAGGGACAGAGACCAAAATAATTTTGGCCCCGCCTTTGAAGACTTACAACTTCCGAAATAATCGGGACAATGTCTATAGACTGACGGAGCTCTTCTATCGTGGCCTGATCCATCGAATCTTTCCCCCAATTAGAACCAGTGAAGCCGCCTTACGCCGACAGCTTTTGTTTTACGAGTTCGCTTAAACTTCTGCCATCAGCTCGGCCCTGAGCCCGCACGTTGGCCTCTTTCATGACGGCGCCCATTTCCTTGATGGAAGATGCGCCAAGGTCTTTGATGACGGTCAAAACAAGACTTTCCAATTCCAAGGCCGAAAGAGGTTCAGGCAAAAACTTTTGAACGATCGCAAGCTCTGCACGTTCTTTTTCGGCCCTGTCTTTTGCTCCGGCCTTATCAAATTGATCTGCAGCCTCTTGACGTTGTTTGATCAGGGCTCGAAAAACCTGAAGGTATTCATCTTGAGTAAGCTCAGGTTTTTTGAGTTCAATGAGTTTATATTTCAGTGCGGATTTGAGAGCCCTCAAGGTATCCAAGCGCAGTTGATCTTTCGATCGCATTGCATCTTTTATTTGTTCGGCTATTTGAGTGTCGAATGCACCCATCTAAATCATATAAAGAACGCTTTAACGTTCTTTAAAACCCATGGCTTTGCGCTGATTTCTCTTCACGGCAGCAATCATTTTTCGCTTACGCTTTTGAGAGGGCTTTTCATAATACTCTCGCTTACGAAGCTCGGTCAGAATTCCGGCCTTTTCAACAATTTTTTTGAAACGTCGGAGAGCACCTTCAAATGATTCTCCATCTTTAACTCGTACTGAAGTCATTCCGATCTTCTAAAAAAGCCCCTCTCTATGGTCAAATGAAATATCGGGTTTTAACGGCCAAATAAGCCTAAATTCTAGTCGTAAAGATGTCTGGATGCGTCGTAAAACCCTCCACCTGTGCCAAGGCTACTGATGAGGCCTGCAAACGGCTAAGGGCCGCCTTTTCTATCTGAACTACATTAAATACTCCCAAAAAACTCCGCACCGTGGTGGCGGGCCAAAAAGCTGCACTTCCAAGGGTCGAAACGAGCCCGGTGGCACCCCCGACGATGTCTAAAGAAACCCCAGGTGTAAAGGCCCCAAGCACGACTGATCCACAGCGATGGATCTTCGGTAATATCTCTGCGGGATCCTTAATTAGAATGGAAAGCTGCGCGGGAGCCGTGACATTGCAAAATCGAATGGCCTCTTCCAATTTTTCGTAGACGATTAAATCCGTATGCCCTTCCAAACAACTACGTGCGCCGTGTCTACTTCCAACATCTTTCAACTTCTCAGTTGTCTGGACAAGCTCATCCATCAAAGATTCCATCCACTCCTGCTTGTTGTTCAAAACCACCACTTGCGCATCGGGGTTGTGATCCGACACCGCAACAATATCGGCCGCTACCATTCTTGGGTTCGTCTGATGATCCGTAAGAAATGTAATTTCGGCTGGCCCGGTAAAGCCATCAATTCCAATATCGCGAGACAAAAGAAACTTAGCCACCATGCCACGATGATTTGTCGGTCCAACAATCTTTTCCACCGGCAAACTACTTGCCGAACCATAGGCCAAGGCCGCAAGTGCACCAACACCCCCAGACACAAGAATCTTTTCTATGCCCAATAATTTACAAACATAAAAAATGCTGGGATCGACATAAGGCGCACCTAGATGCGTCTCGGGTGGAGTAGCCACGATAATCTCTTCAACACCAGCGATACGCGCCGGCACGGCGCAAAGAATCAAGGTTAAAAAATAGTTTTTAGGAACATATACACCCACCCGCTGGTAGGCTCGAAGTTCCTGCCCCCAATACACACCAGATTCTTCCTGCGTTTGAAAAGCCGAAAGCCGCATTTCATTTTGAAACCTCTTTACTCTCTCCACGACTAATTCAATACCCTCTCTAATCTGAGGCTTCAAAAGCTTATGAGAGTTACGAATTAAATCCGGATCAATCCACAGCTGATCTTCCTTCAATTCAAGATGATCAAAATCCTTTGCGTAATCTAACAAAGCCGCTTCGGAAATTTCTCGATACTTTCGAAGGATGACTTTAACTTCATTTTCATAGCGATCAAAAATTGTCTCCCGCCGGCTGAGCAAGTCGCCTTGCCTCTTTAAAAATTGTTCCGTGCCCATTTTTACAATTTTCATTACTGTTCCGCCCTCCAGACTTTCGCTCCCAAGGCTTTCAACTTACTCTCCATCGCTTCGTAACCTCGATCAAGATGATAAACGCGCAAGACTTCAGTTTTTCCTCGCGCCACTAACCCAGCCAAAACAAGTGAGGCTGACGCCCGAAGATCGGAAGCCATCACCGAAGCCCCACTCAAGTATTCAACGGCTTGAATACTTGCCAGATTATTTCTGAGACGGATATTCGCACCCATTCGTCGAAGTTCACTCACGTGCTGAAAGCGATTTTCAAAAACATTTTCTCGAATATGGGATCGCCCAACATCTCTCGATCCCAAACTTAGGCAGGCCATAAACTGAGCTTGTCCATCTGTTGGAAAGCCAGGAAATGGCGCCGTTTCAATTTCGACGGGTTTAAATGCCATATCAGACTTCAATCGTATCCGATCGCCAGTCTGTTCAATCTCACAACCCATTTCTCTAAATTTTTCAAAAACTAGATCTAAACTTCCATCACGATAAGGGTAGCAAGTTACCTCACCCTTTGTAATGGCTCCTGCCGCCATATAAGTCAGGAATTGGATTCGATCCGATTGAACTTTCCATTTAACTCCTGAAAGCGAGGTCTTGCCTCGAATTCGAATATTGGAAGTTCCCTCTCCTTCGATATCCGCGCCCATTTTGCGCAAGACTTGAATACATTCGACAACTTCCGGTTCGCGTGCACAATTTTCAAGGTGAGTTTCCCCTTCGGCCAAACTCGCTGCCATCACGATGTTGAGAGTTCCTGTTACTGTCGGAAATCCCAAATCAATCTTAGCACCCCTCAAGCGCCCCGCTCGCGCATGCACATATCCAGCTTCCAGTTTGATTTCGGCTCCGAGGGCAGCAAGACCTTTCAAATGAATATCGATTGGACGCTCCCCAATCGCACAGCCACCGGGCAGTGAAACTTCGGCATGCCCCGCCCGAGCTAATAGGGGACCTAATACCATGATCGAGGCTCGCATTTTCCGAACTAAATCATAAGGCGCAAGTGTCGAGTGAATTTCAGCACAATGCAAATGTCCGGGCTCGGATTCCTTCACACCCAAACTCCTGAGTAGAAGCTTCAAACTTTCTATATCCGACACATCTGGAAGGTTTTCAATATGAACGGGCTCTGCCGTCAACAAACTCAAGCACATCAGGGGGAGAGATGCGTTCTTCGAGCTTGGCACGAGCACTTCTCCTTTGAGTTGCCGCCCGCCTTCTATAAACAAACTATCCATAAATTCTTCTCATCCAAATTCCATAAACAAATGACAATTTAGGTCCCAGATCCTAACAGTCGATTGGCTCTCAAGCCTACTTTTAATGGCTTCTCTCTGTCCGAACGAGCCCGTCTCTAGGGCTAAAAGACCAGGACGAAGCAAATACTGTGGATAACGCGCCACAATAAGAAGCAAATCATCCAGTCCGCACTTTCCCGACTCTAAGGCAAGCCTCGGTTCAAACGCTCGAATACCTTCATCCAAATCCTCAAATTCTTCAGTCGAAATATAAGGAGGATTGGAGACAATCAGCGAATATTTTTGACTCGGCTCGAATTGATTAAAATCTTCGTGAATAAATTTCACATTCGCACCGCCCAATTTCTTCGCATTGATTCGAGCCACCTCGAGCGCTTCGCTTGATCGATCTAAGGCTTCAATTTCAAAATACTCCGGCAAATTTTTCGACAGACTTATGGCTATACAGCCGCTTCCTGTTCCCAGATCCAATATCCTTGCAGAATTCGAATCAACACGTTTGCTTTTGATCCAATCAAGACTCTCGTGAACAAGGTCCTCAGTCTCCGGACGAGGAATCAAAACCGAGTGGCTTACCTTAAATCTCATTCCAAAAAATTCTTTCTCGCCTAAAAGATATGCCATGGGTTCTTTTTTCAAACGTCGCTCAACTAATTCCGAAAATATTTTTTCGTCACTTTCAGCAATTTCTATCTGATCTTCCCGAATGAGATCGACTAGCTCCACGCTTAGAACTTTGGCCAGCAACAGCCGTGCTTCGAATAAACTTCGATCACCAACTAATTTCTGTAGCTTACTCGACGCATTATTAAGCAATGGCTTGAGCTTCATAGTCTGTCAGGCCTGATAAGCAGCAAGTTGCTTTGAATAATCTTCTTGCTGCAGAGCTTCGACAATTTCGTCGAGATCACCCTCCATCACCGCTGATAGCTTCTTGAGTGTCAGACCAATACGGTGGTCCGTAATTCGTTCCTGTGGAAAATTATAGGTACGAATTCGTTCGCTTCGATCTCCCGTTCCCACCTGGGCTTTTCGATCAGCGCTTCGAGACTTTGCAGCTTCTTCTTGCTTGGCCTGCAAAAGTCTTGCGCGCAAAATCTTCATTGCCTTAGCTTTGTTTTTGATTTGGCTGCGTTCGTCCTGACAGGTGACAACCGTGTTGGTGGGAAGATGCGTAATCCTCACAGCCGAATCGGTTGTATTAACGCCCTGGCCTCCCTTGCCGCTCGAGCGATAAACATCAATGCGCAATTCCTTGTCATCAATATCGATTTCCGTCTCTGTCGCCTCCGGCATGATAGCGACCGTCACCGTTGACGTGTGAATCCTTCCGCTTGCCTCGGTTACGGG
>PCXB01000067.1:0-445 GCA_002787535.1 Deltaproteobacteria bacterium CG11_big_fil_rev_8_21_14_0_20_45_16 | reverse complement strand
TGTAACCGCCTTGTCCGGAAAAACTCTCGCTCATAATCTCGACATTCCAGTGATTGGCCGCCGCATATCGGGAATACATTCTCAAAAGATTGGCCGCAAATAAGGAGGCCTCATCCCCGCCAGCTCCGGCACGAATTTCTAAGATGATATTCTTTCCCTCATCAGGATCTTTGGGCAAAAGCTCCAGTCGAATTTCGTTTTCCAGCTCCGGAAGTTCTTGCTTGATTTGGAACAGCTCCTCTTTGGCCAAAGAAGCCATTTCATCGTTGGCCTTAAGCATCTCTTCAGCTTGCTCTAGACTTTGATGAAGCGCTAAATACCGGCGAGATAACTCAACAAGTCTCTCAAGACTTGATCGCTCGCGAGAAAGCTCCTGAAACTTCTGACTATCCCCAATGATCTGAGGGTCGCTCAGTTGATGAGTAAGATGTTCGAATCGATCGAT
>PCXB01000021.1 GCA_002787535.1 Deltaproteobacteria bacterium CG11_big_fil_rev_8_21_14_0_20_45_16 | reverse complement strand
TTTCCAAAGCCGAGTGAGTTGAGATAAGGCGCAGGAACCGGATCCTTTTTGGCAGAAAAAGGGCCCCGTAGGAGGAATGTTACCGGTGAGAGCCCAGTCTAAAATTTGGTTATGCCTACTCAGCCTCAGCACGATCTTAAATGCCTGCGGCGGAGACTCCGGCCCCTCAAAAAACAGCAAGCTATTCCCAGATTTTGCTCAGCTCGAAATTCTTTCCACTTACCCAGAACATGAATCCACAGGATTTCCCCTCGATGGCGAAATCATCCTTACGTTTGATCAAAAGGTAGATTCCTATTCGGCCATTCCCGAAAATTTTGAGTTATGGACCTCAGATGGAGATCGAGTCGCCACGCCCAAACTCATTAGTAGTCGGTTCATCGCCAGTCCAAACAATAAAGACCTAGAAGTTTCCGAAATGCGATTTCGTCTTGATGGCGAGTATTTACTACCCAGTACTCAGTATATCTTTATGTGGGGCGATCTTAGCCAGTCATCGCCTGATGTAGACCCGGCAGCCTTTGGCATACAGAATCTCTATGGAGCTCCACTTCCAAATGGCGGTATCAAATTTACGACTGGAACCGAGCTCACACGTTTTCCCATTGAGGACTTAGAAGTTCTCGCTATGTCCCCAGGACGTATTATTTCTAAAGGCAAAGCTTTTGAATTCGATTCAAGCTTAGACTCACTCCTCAACCGAGGCAGCAGTGATAGCTATTTAACAGTTTCAAAAAACGCACCCATTCGAATCAGATTTTCTGAACCAATTGTCGATCAAATTTCTAAATTCGACCTGGAGGATAATGGTTTTAGTGAATTGAAAGCGACTGCTATTGAAGATTTTCCAAATATGATGGTGGCCTTGTTCGATACGCAAACCAAATATAGTCAGATCTTTGCTTCGATGGCTAATATGGCCACACCAGAAGGTGAGCAAGCCTGGAATGAATTTCGAACGAGCTATGAAGGACGTCTCAAAGGAAAAGTCTGGACCACTGATGGCCGACGAACTCTAAACTTTGCTTTGAATAGTGGCGAAAGCTATCCCGATACAACCACCCAAGCGGTGGTTATTATTATTTGGGATCTTTATAGTTGGCAAACATTTCACCGCTTGCCCGATAATTTTATGGTCGGAAGTTTTTTACATTTTTCTGGCGTTCAGTTTGATGCAACCTTTCCGTGGCACATGCTCAACGGAGGCGGGTCATGAAGGGCTTCGTAAATATACCCACTCCATTTAACGCCCTGATCTTAGGCTTTCTTCTATCAGCTTGCGCGGGAGAGGATCTGCCCACTGCAAAATTTTATCAACGTCAAGATCCCTTGTCGCTCGAAAATACAGTGGCCGTCGTGAAAACCACTCCGGCTGCAGACTCAATGAACGTAGCTCTGACTACCGAAATCATTGTCGACTTTTCTGGGCCCGTTACATGGGGTTCCGTTGATGCATTTCGATTTAGAGTTGAAGACGAATTCGGACTTCCCGTTGAAGGTGTTACCTCGGCAAATAAAGAACGAACTCAGCTTCGCTTTTCTCCTCGACGTGGAAACCTTGTTCGGCCTCTAAAAGAAAGTACCGTCTATACTGTGCATGTGCGTTACTTAAGAAACGACGAAGACATTCTTGTCTCGCCCTATCACTTTCAGTTCCGCACCAAAAAGCAAGATGCGCCCTCAGGAAATTTTAATATTGTAAAAATCCATCCCGATAGTCGGGTCATCTTTCCGAGCAATAAGATTGGTGTTGAAATGAATGAAGGAATAGCTCTACCAACTGCGAATGATCTTCCGGATCCCTACTGCAGCCGCGTCCAATATGCAGACCTATTTCAGATCATCGTCGTTCGAGTTTACGATAATGATGGCCTTACAAATATCTACCCGATACAGGGCAAAGCTTGTGTTGATAAAACAAATCCTAAATTGATTGTATTTTATCCCGATGCTGATTTCCCGATCTTTCCTGAAGTTTCTTATGTTGATATTGAAATCAAAGCTTCCGATGGCTTGCGAGCGGCGACTAGCGACGAAGCGCTTTTAGAAGGTAGGAGAGAATCAAGATGGGTTACGCCAAATCCTGTGACCATTTTAGGTTGGCTATTTGGAGGTCAAGCGCCGCAATAAGTTTCCTAGGGGGTACGAATAGGTCAGGTCTGGGGCCGAAGGGAGTTCAAGTATTGGAAAGTAGGCCCCGGACACTCGACCCTTGTTAAATCCGCTATCTAGATCTGATCTGATTGGAAAAGTTTGCTCGACTTCGCATTGGCATAAGATTTCTTGGATCGCTTTACAAACTCAGCAAATTTATCATTCAAAAAAGCATCTACCTGCTTGTCAGCTGCTCCCACAAAGATCTTTTTCTTAGAAGTCTTGGATTGGGCCGCCATTTTTCCGGACATTGTTTTCTGTCTAATCCTTTCGTGAAGCTCTTGCCTCGAACCGCCACCGAGGGTTCCATGCATCATGGCTTCTTCTGTTTCAAAAAAAGTCTGATACAGTTGAGTCGATTCGCTGATTTTCTTTGTATCCGCTTCCATGCCAATAATCAGTCTATAAAATATTTCTAAAAGTGCGTCAGTCGCCAAGAATGTTTCCGGCAAAACAACTCTTCGATTGGCCGAATCATCCAAAGACCTCTCCAACCATTGAGTTCCAAAGGTCCAAGTGGCATTATGCGAAAAATTAATTACAAGTCGTGCCAAACTTGTCATTCGCTCAGCCAAAACTGGGTTCCGCTTGTAAGCCATTGCTGAACTTCCGATCTGCTTCTTTCCAAAGGGTTCACGCAACTCTCCGGTATGTTGTAAAAGTCTAAAATCATAACTAATTTTTGAAAAACTGGCTGCCAAGTTCGCACAAGCCTGCAGGAACCAACAATCTTGCTTTCGACTCAAGGTCTGTCCGCTTAAGGCGACAGGCTCCGTAAAGCCAAGTGACCGACAGATCGCCTCGTCTAAAGCCTTTACCTTTTTAAAGTCCCCATTAAATAGCACCAAAAAAGAAGCTTGAGTGCCCGTTGCTCCCTTGCATCCCAGAGGTCGCAACCGAGTAAGCCCAAACTCAAATTCTTCAAAATCCCAAATTAAATCTTGAGCCCACAAAGCCAGGCGCTTACCCAAGGTCACGGGCTGAGCAGGTTGAAAATGCGTGTAACCCGTCATCGCTAAGGCCTTCCAGGTATTGGATCTTCGCGCCAATATTTCCAGACAGGCATAAAGCTTCTTAAGAATCAGCTGAGTCGCTTCTCGCATAATTAAAACATCCGCATTATCCGTAACAAAACACGAGGTCGCCCCCAAATGAATGATAGGCTCTGCTGCCGGTGCCAATTCGCCAAAGGCTTTAACATGACTCATGACATCATGATGGGTCTTCCGCTCCCAATCTCTAACTCGGTTAAAATCGATCTGACTTTTCACTTTTTTCATAGCTTGAATTTGAGAGTCTTCAATCGGGAGACCTAGGTTTTTCTCTTCACTAGCCAATAAAATCCAAAGTTCACGCCAGATTTCTGCGCGCCTAAATTCCGAGAAGATATGAAGCATAGATTGACTTGCATAGCGACTTGCCAGGGGATTACGGTATTCTAAGTGCGATTGAGGTGGTCTAGCGATGTTTGGTTTTTTTAAACTTAAATCTTTTTTCAGTTTCTTTGTTGTTTTGCTTTTTTCAGCTTTAGCGAGCTTAGCGGACTTTCGTACAAATTTTGGCATAAGTCCCCTTTTAATAAGTTCCCTTGGGTTCGAGCAAGTCTTTGCAATGACAAAAGAGGAGAGAATCGAACGTATCATGGAGATTTTTTACCTTAAATCTGAAATTAAGAGCCCCTACGATAGCATCGAGCTCGAAAGGGATACGGCTAGCATTAGCGCCTGGAGAGAAATACCCCCCAATCCGAACCCAGACTCCATCGAGTGCCTCGGATATCAATGGCTACTTTCGGGACGCGGCACAAAGATTGGGAGCGGGGCTGCGAAGGTCTTTGATGAGTTTCCCGAGTTAAACAGCCTAGAACTTCGATTCGTAGATCTCGATTTTGCATCCGAGTCCAAGGACGGACATGGCAAACTAACAAAGCAAGCCAAACCTAGAACCTATCTCAAGTTGCGCGTCCATCGCTCGGAAATCGAAAAATATCGAATCGATAACGATAAACTCAAAAAACAATTGCGCCAGGACGTCTCGAGTTGCGTTCAGATTGGACGGCGACTCAAGATTGAAAAGGAGATCCAGCTATGATGGGAATTCTATTGCTCTCTTTTTTGCAGCTAGCAGATTTGGATGCAAATCGAGATCAGAATATTGATTTTTGGATCAATCAACTTGATTCGGAGTCTGTCGATCTTAATATAAATGCCATTGAAAAAATGGCTGAATTGCAGGACCCCAAGGCTCTAAGTTACTTAGCGAGCGCGCTCCGCACAGCGGGACCTGAAGTTCGTTTCCATATTGCTAAAGCCCTTAGCCGATTTCCTACGGAAGCTGTCGCGACTCAAATCTTGGGTCCGGCACAAGCAGCCGAAAAAGATGTTTATATAAAAGCCGAAATAAATCGATCCATTCGCTTCATTAGGGACTATTTAAATAAGCAGCAGGAAAAGCTCCGGGGAGAGCCCTGATTGAAAAGCGATATATATTGTCCAGGCTCAAGAATCTTAAGCGAGTCCTCTTCGTATTATAGCATTGGTTCTGTCGTAGAGCGTAAACTTCGACTCCTTAAGAAACGTCATTTGGGTAAATTTTATTTTTCCCTCTTGTCGCTGACGGCAATTGGATCGGGCATTGCCATCGGATTATGCGAAAATTTTCCCAAGCTAGGCATATGGAGTTCTGGGCTGAGCCTCGCTTTTTTATTTTTCTGGTTCTTGCCCCGAAGCCTTGTGATGGGAATTCAATCCAGTCCGAGCTTTATATTTAAAATTTTGCACCCCGATACAGTGATCGCGATTGCCATTACTGTCGCGCTAGTTCTCGATATTGCCAGCATTCGCTCCTTTAGTTGGACGGCCAAGTTTCAGATTGGGATAGATTTGGCTTTGGTGGCATGGCTATGGCTTGTCTACCGAATCTATGAAAGCTTTAGATTCCGTTCTCGCTTCCCTGCGTTAGATGACAAAATTTATCCGCTTGAACGAGGGTTGCTATTTGTGTCTTTAAGAAAGATTCAGTTGTTTCAGATTCTAATCGGCCTTGGCCTTTTTTGTTCCACTTACTGGCTTCAGCACTGGCTTGAACCCGAACGCCCCATGCGATTTGCTGTGATTTTGTCTTTGGCCTTGGTTGCGACACCCACGACATGGCTTTTAGCATCTCGACTCCTGCGATTATCGGCCTCAGCAAAAATCCAAATAGGAGATTTCAGTAAATTGCGAAAATTTGCGCAAACTTCTAGCATTCGGTCGCATTATCTCGGTGTTTTAGCTGAACCCGAACTCGCTACCGCTAAACAATGGTACGATCCGTCGTCCGCTTGGTCAGAGCAGGAGCTTCAAGCATTCACAAAAGGAATGGCGCAAAACTCCTTGCACCCCATATGTCGGGCTGTTTATCGAACGCTCCCCAGCACGGAAGCGATGGACATTCGGTTGTCCGAAATTATTGAACGCCCCCACATCGGCCTACAAACCAGGATGCGAAATGAATCTGGAAAAGATCTCGATGTTATACTTGGAAATCCAAGTTGGATGAAATTGCAAGAATTTGACTTTAGCCCGGAAGCTCAGCGGCTCCTCGTCGATGAAGATCGATTGGGTGTTCAAATCCTTGCGCTAGCAATCAATCAACGACTTGTAGGGCTCTATTTTTTCCAGGCCGAAGTTAAGGCGGGCGCCGCAAAAGAAATTCAAGAATTAAAAAAAATGGGGCGCGAAATTGTCGTCATCTCTTCGGGGGCATCAAAAAAATTATCTGAAAACTCCTACAACTTGGATGACTTAGCCCAAAATCTAAGCCCCCTTGAACGAAAATTACAAAAAGAATTTTGGTTCGATCGAAAAAGTGAGTTTATTGAATTGCGAGCGGATTGGGATCCTGAACCCGACGCTTGGGAATACCAGAATGTTAATCGAATTTGTTTTCGCCAGGATCTCTCGTTTTCGATTAAGGACGAAATTCAGATTTGGGGGGACGGTGTAAAAGGACTTGGATTTCTCTTTAAGGAACTCGCCCTGTGGGAGGGCCGCTTGATCTGGGCGTTTGTTATCGTTTTGCTAGGCATTATTGCCCTGCAAGCCTTTCAAAGCCTCTGGATTGGCCTGCTTATCTTCTACCTAACGCAAGCTCTAGTATTGGAGTTTTGCCTTGGCCGGTCTGCTGCCTAAAAGACTTTATTCTCCATCAAATCGGCTTTAGCCTAATGAAGTAGATGAGAAATCTGCTTGGCGTATTCTTTGTTTGTTTTCTGCTCTTTGACCTTGTTGGGCCAAACTTTGCTGGGCTACCACTTGTAGATCTTAGTTTGATTTTGTTTTTTAGTTGGTACTTCTGGACACTCGTTAATAAGCGCTGCTTTTTAAAGGGTCTTAAGATAATTCGCTGGCTTTTATGGGGTGGGTGTCAGGTTTACCTCGTGGCTCTTCTGATTGAGTTAGTCAAAAGCCCTGACATGCTCTTGCAACATCCAGGCGCTCAATTCCATGCTATTGTCGAAGCCTGGCTTATCTTGGGCTTAGTTTTTATGGGAGCAACTTCGCCTCGTGTTGTTCGATTTTTCTCCAATATTCAAAACAATCCAGCGCAATTTATCGCTTTGACATATTTTGGAGTCGCGCTTGGAGCGGCACTTTTGCTGATTCTTCCGATCAGCCTCAATTACGGGCGCGAATTGTCTCCGCTCAATGCTCTCTTTACAACAATTTCTGCAATTTCGGGAACAGGCCTTGTCGTTGTCAATACGGCAACGACTTTTAGTATGTTTGGAAAATTCATTATTTTGATCGTAATCCAAGCGGGAGGCATCGGCATTATCACTTTCGGGGGCGCCCTCTTGCTATCAATTGGCAAAGAACTAGGTCTTAACGAGCGAGTACTCCAGGACACGACCGAACGACTTCACTTTTTGGGGGATCTTCGTTCGTTTTTTAAATTGGTTGCCATCGTTGTGTTTTCTATTGAAATCGTGGGCGCCATTTTACTATTGCCCTGGCATCTCTCGATCATTCAAAACCCATTCGATGCGGCATTTCAAAGTCTTTTCCACAGCATTTCCGCCTTTTGTACGGCTGGATTTTCGACTCTGGAACAGGGAATGTTCGCGGCTCGACAAAGTTATTCAACCCTACTCACGATCGGCGGCCTGTCGGTTCTGGGAATGCTAGGAATTCCAACAATCGTCAATATTTTGGAATTATTGAAAAAAAAGCAAGGCTACCACAAACTGTCAGCAAATTCTAAACTCGAACTACTCGTTAACTCAGGCGTCCTCATCTTCGGACTGCTAAGCATTTTTATCGTGGAGTTTATGAATCCTATTTATAATTCTACGGCTGATCAGTTCATGCAGGCCTTATTCCATAGCAGTCAAAGAAGTGCGGGCTTCAACTCAATGGACATTGCAAGCTATACGCTACCCTCCATATTTATTTTAGTAAGTTTGATGGCAATCGGAAGCGCGCCCATGTCAACAGGGGGTGGCGTTCGCACGTCGTCTATTGGTTTGTTTATTGTTTTTGTAATTTCATTTCTCAGGGGTCAGACTGAGGCGAGCTTTGCCGGGCGACGAATTCCCCTGTTTATTTTTTTAAAAGCCGCGAGCCTTATATTTTTACATTTCTCCATTTTATTTTTTGGCTTTATTGCCCTCGTTCTCACTCAAAAGGCCCCGCCTTTAGATTTGCTATTTGAAGCGACCTCGGCCCTATCTCTAACAGGATTGACGCTTGGCGCTACAGCCTCCCTTGATAGCATCGGCAAGTGGATACTCATTTTTCTTATGCTCATTGGACGGATTGGAATACTAACGGGAATTTACGCACTAATTCGTTCTCGACGTCCGGCTCGATTTCGATATCCTCAAGGAGAGTTTTATGTCGGTTAAAACACAAATTCATCAACGTATCGCCGTCATTGGCTTAGGAACTTTCGGTAGTAGTCTAGCGCGCGAACTCACACGTGCTGGGATTCAGGTGCTCGCCATAGACAAAAATATGGACGCTGTGGATCAGATTGCAGAATTTGTCGATCACGCCGTCTGCCTCGACTCGAAGGACCCCGAGGCTCTTGAGCAAAATGGAATCTTCCGTGTGGATGCGGCCGCTGTTTGTATCGGGGAGAGTTTTCAAGAATGTGCCATGGTTACGCTTAAGCTTTTAGAAATGAAGGTGCCTCGAGTCCTCGCCCGTGCCGCGGGTGAGGCCGAAGCAGTGATTTTAGATCGAATTGGAGCCCATGATATTTTGTTTGTTGAACAGCAAATGGGTCGCCATTGGGCCTCTCTTTTGGCTCGCCCAGGTGCTATCGAGGACTTTGAAGTATCGCGCAACTACAGCATTGTGCGAATTCGTCCCAGCCCAAGCTGGACAGGTCAACGACTGGAACAACTTGCTTTGCCCAAAAAACACGGGATTACGGTTCTAGGAAGCTATGTCCACGACCGATTTGAGTTAGTGAAAGGTCCCGAAGAGATCGTCGATCCCAGCAAAGACTTATTGGTAATCGGTCACCACCAGGATCTGGATAAATACTTTGCGGTGCGACTCAAAGAGGACGAAATCTCTGCTTCCGGATCGAAAGCCTAAAACCTTCCCAATTGATGCAACTGCCGATTGACCCCCGATTTTCCTTCGTTCAATAATTGCGCTTTGATGTGCGCGGGTGGCGGAATTGGTCGAGCCTCTAAGGCGAGCCTAAATTAAAAGGGCGTCTACCAATTCTGACAGCTACGCTTTGACAACT
>PCXB01000059.1:35592-43284 GCA_002787535.1 Deltaproteobacteria bacterium CG11_big_fil_rev_8_21_14_0_20_45_16 | reverse complement strand
AAGTCTCGGAAAGGGAGTTGAAATTCTAAGTTTTTGTGAAAATTCCGCTGAATATTCTAAGTTTACCTATGAATCTTCCGAAGAATATTTCAAACGTATAGGAGGTGAAAAAAATGAATATTTCGTCTGCCGCGAGTGCGGCAATCGACCTGTCAAACGGACATGCTCAAAAGTCTGTAAAAGCAACGGAACTTCCGGGGCACAATGCAGAACGACATTCCGAGTTTAAAGCAGAGAAAAGAGCCGAGGCTCTTCAAGGAAATCCTGCAGAATTTTCGAAAGAAAGTTCTTCTGGGTTTCATGCTGTCGGTTAAATAAAAGAATAAAATCCCTGAAAGAAGCGGTCTTCTTTCAGGGATTTATTTTACACTGCTAAGCTGGTTTAATGGATTGTGGACAACTCAAATAATGATTCTTGAATATACAGGAAAACTTCTCGCTGGCTTCTTAACCAAGCCTATAGCCGGCTATGCTCCCCCTTCGACCAGTAGTTTGAGAATGTTAAAGGCTTGTCTCAAGCCGGGCGATGTCCTGTTAGTTGAGGGGAATCAGCGGGTAAGTGCTGTGATCAAGTATTTAACCCAGTCGACTTGGTCTCACGCTGCTCTTTACCTAGGAGATCAAGATACAAATCGAGCGAAAGATGGGGCGATATTAAATTTAATGGAGGCAGAACTTGAAACAGGCGTCATATTAGTTCCTTTGACAAAGTATTCAAACTACCACACTCGAATTTGTAGACCTGTCGGACTCTCTGAAAAGGATCGCAAAAAAGTGCTTGAGTTCGCTCTAGGCGCCGTAGGTAAAACCTATGACCTCAAAAATATTGTCGACCTTCTTCGCTATTTTCTTCCGCCTCCACCCGTGCCGTTGAAGTGGCGGCGTAAGCTGCTGGCCCTTGGAAGTGGTGAACCCACAAAAGCGATTTGCTCAACCTTGATTGCTCAAGCCTTCCAGTCGGTACGATATCCAATTTTGCCAAATGAAGTGCATGAGGAAACAGAGAGCGGAGCATCGATGAAATATAACATAAGGCATCACTCATTATTCACGCCAAGGGATTTCGATATTTCTCCATATTTTCAAATTGTAAAGCCGACAATCGAGAGTGGATTTGATTATCGAACTTTTTCTTGGGCCGAAAAGCTATGAAAATGGGTGTCTGGAAATGATGGCGTCCTCAGCGATTGTTATTGTGATTCTATGCTTTGTACTTATCTTTATTTTGGAGCGTATATTTCCGTTGCGATCCAAGCGACGCCCTTTGGGTCATATCTTGGTAAATGCGATTCTTACGAGTGGCCTCCTTGTAACGGCATATTTTTTTGTGCGTCCAAGCATTGAAAATGGCTTTGCTCTAATGGAATCGATGAATTTCGGGTTGATGTCTTTGATGGCATTACCGCTCTGGGCTGAGGGAATCTTGAGCTTCCTTCTTTTGGATTTGAGTTTTTACTACTGGCACCGAGCGAATCATGTAATTCCGTTTCTTTGGAGACTTCATAACATTCATCATGTCGACCCAGAGCTAGACGTCACAACTGCTTTTCGCTTTCACTTTGGCGAAGTGGCATTATCCAGCGGCTTTAGGTTTTTTCAGGTTGTTCTGATCGGCCCTTCATTGGCTGTTTTTTTAGTATATGAATTTGTTTTTCAGCTAGGGACGTTGTTTCACCATAGTAATATCCGACTTCCCCGCAGACTTGAGCGCTATCTAAATTTTTTGATCGTCACACCTCGAATGCATACAATTCATCACTCGCAGGTGAAAGAGGAGACGAATTCGAATTATTCAGTGGTTTTCAAAGTATGGGATTCTATTCATCGAACCTTGCGTCTGGGTATACCGGAAGAGCGAATTAAAATTGGGGTACCTGCGTATCCGGAAAAATATAATCGGATATTAACTCTCATTGCGCTTCCGTTTCGTCGGCAGTGCGACTATTGGGGCACGACAGTTTCGCAAAAGCCTGACTGATATCGAGATCGGCTTAAAGATGAGCCGGATTGCCAACTTTTCCAGAGTCTTCGATGGTCCTCCGATGGTCCACCAGGTTCAAAACTCAACCGAAGCTCCACGAACTCAAACAGAGAGTTGCCTGAATCAGATTACCCGACGTTCGTTGAAATTTAGAGGAGACAGGCGTCTCCTCTGGTTATATTAAGAGATTGAAATTCGGGCGGTTTCTGCTAGAACCTTTGTAAATAACGCGGGGTGGAGCGCCTGTGGTAGCTCGTCGGGCTCATAACCCGAAGGTCGCAAGTTCAAATCTTGCCCCCGCAACCAATTCTTGAATAAATTCAATAGCTTAAATTAAAATGAAAAATTGAAAAAATTTGAGTGGTCCACCGATGGTCCACGATGACTCGAACGAACCTAAACGAAGTCTAGAAATAGCTTTGAATGGGTTTAGAGGGGGTAGTCGGTTTAGTAGCCCGACGGTCATAGGGAGGTTATGACGTGTAGATCATTATTAATTAATTTTATAATGACTTATAAATCATAGACAGGCTCAAGCGCAGATGCCAAAAACTTTCAACCACTGACAAAATTTGTAGGAAGTTAGAATGGCAACTTAGTCTGCTTCTTTCAAAATTTTTTCAATTTCCTCAATAGGTACGGGTTTAAAATCCCAGACATCAACCCCGACGTTAATCATTCTTCCATTCACTTTCCATTTTTCATGAATATGTCCATGAAGAAGCCAGCGATCTTCTTTCGCTGGTCGATAGGCTCGATGTTTTGGGGTGGGACGTCCTTCACTTTCAGCTTCGTCGAATGCATAAGGCATATGGTGAAGCAGGACATCGTGACCCGATATTTCCATATTTCTAGAGAGCTCAACTGTCTCAAATCCAAATTCAAAGTACTTGGGGAAAAGCCGTTCCGCCCGTTTTTTATGGATAGGGTGGCAAAGATCGTGGTTACCCATTATAAGATGTTTTTCGCCATTGAGTCTCCGGACGAAAAGTTCGACGGGTCTGATTGCTAGGCTGAAATCGCCTAGATAATAAACAACATCTTCTGGGCTAACCACTGAGTTCCAAGCCCTGATCATCTCTTCATTCATTTCTTCGACACTATTGAAGGGACGGCCACAATATCGAATGATATTGGAGTGGTAGAAATGGTGATCGGCAGAGAAAAAGATCATAGATAGTAGCTTATATCGAGCAGCTCCAAGAGTAAATTGGGTCACCCAGATTTGGAGCCACTCTGGAAAAATTAGTGTTCTTTGGACGGATAGGAATGGGTGTGTATGTTCCAAATCCCCATAGAGTGAGTAGGGCAATTTATCTGATTGTCTCTGTGGGGAATGACTGCTTAGGCTTTGGTGAGGTGAATGCAGAAGAGAAAATAAGATCGCTTGAGCTAGAACTAGCGGGGCTAGAGGCTCGCCGTCAGGAGCTGCGGACGAGGATTAATTCTCTGAAAGAAGAAATTTCGAATTCTGCAAAAGGTTTGCCGATTCTAGGAAAGCCATGCTCTGAGGCGGCTCCAACCACTACAACTGAAAAATTAGATTTATTTCTAAAACTCTTTCGGGGACGCCAAGATATTTATGCAAAGCGATGGGAAAATTTGAGGACTAAAAAGAGTGGCTATGCTCCTGTTTGTGCGAACGAATGGGTCAAACCTCTCTGCGAAAAGCCGCGTGTAAAGTGTGCCGAATGTGCGCATCAAAAGTTTTTGTTCCTAGATGAAAGAGCTGTCGAGGCTCATCTGAAAGGGCAGACAGTGGTGGGCACGTATGCCATCCGATCTGATGATACCTGTATTTTTTTAGCGTGTGATTTCGACGATAAGTCGTGGAGAGATGACGTTGATGCCTATAAGGCAGCTGCAGCCAAGCTAGGCGTCGATGTCGCTGTTGAACGTTCCTGATCGGGCGAAGGAGCGCATGGATGGATCTTCTTTTTGGAGCCGATTCCGGCCAGTATGGCCCGTTCGCTTGGAACTTTGATTCTTGCTCAGTGTCATACTCATAGACCTTTTATGAGATTAGAATCATTTGATCGTTTCTTTCCATCGCAAGACAATTTACCACGAGGCGGATTTGGTAATTTGATTGCGTTGCCCCTTCAAAAGGCAGCTCGTGAAGACGGTAATACTTGTTTTGTGGATGAAAGCTTTCGGCCGGTCTCCGATCCTTGGGATTTTTTAAGTAAAGTAAGATGTCTGGGTAGCGACGAAGTCAAGGCTCTTGTTGAGCGCGAATCACCCAGGTTGAAAACGGTGATAAAAGAGCAAGGTGTTTTTGACGACATCGCGTGGACTCGAGATAATGAGATCATAGCCTTTGACCGACGAAGTGTTGAGACGCAGGAGTTTGAGATCGAAGACATCGAAGTGACCCTGGATTCAATGATCCATATCCCTACCACTGGACTTCCAGCCACTTTGATCTCTCGGCTTAAGCGTTGTGCGACCTTTGCTAATCCAGAGTTCTATAAATTGCAAAGAATGAGAATGCAAACGTACCCGCATCCCCGCTTTATCTTTTCTGGCGAGCTCCATCCGGAACGGCTGATTCTTCCCCGAGGAGTTTTGGATGATGTATTGAAATTACTTCGTCTGACCGAAGCGAACATAACACTGCGTGATGAGAGGGTCCGCAAGCGAAAAATAAAATTGTCCTTTGCGGGGGAACTTACTGATATCCAGAAGAAGGCGGTTAAAGCATCTAAGAAAGAAGACTTAGGAGTGTTAGTTGCACCACCCGGAGCGGGAAAAACGGTGATGGCCTGTGCAATCATAGCAGAGAGAAGAGTTTCGACTCTGGTTCTAGTTCACCGCCAACCTCTATTGGAGCAGTGGAGAGAATCGGTTCATAGATTTCTTGAGGTTCCGATTAAAGAGATTGGTAGATTAAGTGGAAGTAAAAAGAAGATTTCAGGAAAAATTGACCTTGCGATGTTGCAGTCTTTGAGCCGGCTGGAAGATCTTGCTGAGATCGGAAAAATGTATTCTCAGATCATCATTGACGAATGCCACCATATCCCGGCCTCTTCTTTTGAGGCGATTTTAAAACTGTTGCCGGCTCGATATGTTTTGGGATTAACGGCAACGCCAAATCGAAAGGATGGCTTGGAGAAAATTCTTTACCAGCAGTGTGGTCCTGTTCGGTACGAGCTTAAGTCGGTAGATGGGGGACTTCTTGAAAAGGTGGTACACGTCCACCAAACAGGTTGGACTTTGCCGGTCGAACTTGGGCCTAAGCCTCCATACCATTTAGTAATGGCACATCTGGTTAATGATACGGGTCGAAATCAATTGGTAGTAGAGGCCGCGGTTGAGAGGTTGAATGGCGGTGAGTTTCCTCTGCTGGTAGCGGATCGTAAAGCGCACTTGGATAAATTGAGTGATCTGCTTGTGGGGCAGAATTCAATGCAAGCATCAGTTGAAATTGTTCGTCTGGATGGCGAGATGTCGCCAAAGCAGCGTCAACTCGGCATTGCCAACGCTCGCAAGTTAAGAAGTGAAGGCAAGCTGGTTCTTCTGGTGGCTACAGGCTCACTTGTTGGTGAGGGTTTCGATCTGCCTGAACTTGACGCCTTGATATTGGCAGTGCCCCTCTCGTTTGAGGGTCGACTAATTCAATATGTGGGACGAATTCACCGTGTTTTGGATGGCAAAGCGAAGGTGCAAGTAGTCGATTTTTTTGATGCGCACAGCCCCATGTTTATTAAGATGTATCGAAATCGAATGCGAGCTTACCGCAAGATGGGCTATGAAATTCGAGAGTTATTTGGCGCCGAATTGATGGGAAGATCTGGTTTTTTTAATTTTTGAGATGGAAAAATTGCGAGAGTTGAAGCTAGCTATTAAAATCCCGCTCAAACTCTTCGATCGTCTTCAAAATCAAATCCCAGCCTGGCCTATCTCGAAAAAACATAGCTTCCATCAAGGCGTAGTCGTTTTTCAATTCCTTCGAGAGCGTTGGGAGGGGGGATAGTTTCAAAGTTCCTTTGCGAGCAGTTTTGTAGTTGGCCCAACCAGAGGCGAAATACACACTCTTATGAATGGCAACACGTTCTAATAGCGAGAGATCGCGCAAAGCCTTTTCTTTTACTGGAGATATTAAGAGACAGAAGAAATCATAGAAGTGCCTCGAGATTCTTGGTGGTAGCGACTTCTCATTGGGCAGATGCGCATACTGGTGTAAAATTGTCGCCTTTTCCCAGAAAGTTCTCTCTGCATTGAGAACGCGAAGAATGACGTCGTTTTCGTGGACCTTCTCTTGGAGAGCTTCTTTTACATAGCTTTGTATTTTGTGTTCACTGACAGGCCAATGCTCTGATCTGGCGCCCATTTCAATTTTAACAAAAGGACGGATGTAATTATTTTTAGGGACAACACTCGGATACTCGAAATTCAATGTTTGTGAGTCCGACGCGTCTACCTCAACTTTCCAGCCATCTATTGTTCCTAGTTTTTCAACAATGGCAGTCTTCAAGTCGGTGAGCATTTTATTTTGAACATACGTGGAACATGCGGCGGACAGGTAGTTCAATGTTTCTCTCTGTTTATTCTTAGAGGGCTGCCTTTCAGGATCTCTGGTTTCACCAAATCCAAGGAAGCTTCGTTCAATCGACAAGTCAATGTCTTCGGAAAAACGGTCAATGATCCTGTAGGCTTTAGAAAGAGAAGTTCCTCCTTTGAAAGTCAGATGGGTTTTTAGCTCTTCGAGCGCAAAAAGCCTTTCGAGCGTCCAAACAACCCAGTAATCCTTTTCAATAATCTCAAATGAAATTTTGGATGTTTCCGCAGCTACTCGAAAGAAATTTTCTCGTTCGCTTTGATCTAAAAGATATATTTCTTTCATTTATTTATCTCCGTAATTTCAAAGACAAGTGCTCGCACCCAAGCGGGCGCGAATTTCATATTTTTCCGAATTTCCTTTTCACTAGAAGGTTTAAGGAATTTTCGAGTTCGGGCACGGATTGTCTCATCGATATGATCCTTTCCAAGGTTTTTAAAGGCTTGGATGATGAGCCCTTCTCTGGTGCCTGATGAAGACATGATCTTTTTAGTTGCTTTCTTAAAGACAATTTCTTGGTTTCCGATTTTGACCTTTCTTGAAGGCCCCTCCGTTAGAAAGATGAGTCGGCCGGGAATCTGCTCAGAAAGCCCAGTTAGATTTGCAGCATGTGCTCCCGCCGGTTGAATCTGGACCCCATTCTTTTCAGCGATAGCTTTTGCGACAAGGTTTAAGTTGGGAGGAATTACTCCGAGCGTTCGATGCTCTTTTGGGTAGTCGTAGATTCCTTGAGCGAGTCGTCGAATAAACTTATCTTTCTGAAGGCGAGAGAGGGCCTGGCGGATTGCCTCATTGCTTCCTAAGCCTTCAAAGTGCAGAGGTGTAAAACACCATCCTCGCCCACGATTTTTAATCCTATTTTTAACTGCGACTTCAACACTTTTTGACATTTTAAGTGCTCCCCACTTGTCACAAATATAGCATTTTTTTGTGACAATATGCAACGAGCTCGATGGTCCACCAGCTTCAAAACTCAACCGAAGCTCCACGAACTCAAACAGAGAGTTGTCTGAATCAGATTACCCGACGTTAGTTGGAATTTAGAGGAAACAGGCGTCTCCTCTGGTTATGTTAAGAGATTGAAATTCTGGCGGTTCTGAACAAGCGCGTCGGTCTCAGCAATGAAAATAGACAAAACGGAGTTCGTTCG
>PCXB01000059.1:0-35578 GCA_002787535.1 Deltaproteobacteria bacterium CG11_big_fil_rev_8_21_14_0_20_45_16 | reverse complement strand
ATAACCCGAAGGTCGTTAGTTCAAATCTAACCCCCGCAACCAATTTAAACCGGCCTAGAGCCGGTTTTCTTTTTTTGGAGATCCGAGAAGGGTCCACAAAAGGTCCACAAGGTTCCGAAAAATCCCGAAAGCATCCGAAAGATTTGAACTCCAGGAATTAAGAGTCTGGTGATTAACCGTTTTTGATAAGTCGAAGAGTCGGCTTAGTGGTTGGTGCTGTCGTCGAATGTTTTATAGAAAACGTTCGGGCGGCATGTTTGATCTTCTCACCCAAAAGGTGCCAGTAGTTCAAGGTCGTTTTGAGATCTTTGTGTCCGCAAATTTCTTGGACGGTTTTAATGTCCAAATTATCGGCGATCATTAAAGTCGCTGCTGTATGGCGAAGATCATGAAATCGAATTCTCTTTCCTCCCCATTCCGCTAGATCCATTTCAAAATTTCGTTTCCGAAAATTATCATGATCTATCGGATTTCCATTATCTCGATCTGAGAAAATAGTTTCAGGTTGGTTATCGGTTCGCTTCAGCGCCATCAGCTCTTGAAAAAGATTCTCGTTACAAGGGACTAATCGCGAAGTTTTTCCTTTAGTCGTTCGAAAGTCTCGATGTACCCGATCAAACTGACGTTGAATGTGTAGAACTTCCCCGTCCTGTTTAATGTCTTCGAACTTCAAGCCCCAAATTTCTCCGGCTCGTAGGCCAGAGTTTAAGGCCAAAAGATAAACAGTATAGATCCATCGTTTCGTTGAACCCGCTGGATACTTTTCATTCATGAAAGATAAGAAATCTTCTGCGTCTTTTCGTTCCCAAAAAGAAACATCTTCTCTTATTTCGCGAAGCTTCGTGTACCCAAGTGTTGGACTGTAAGGAATGCGTCGTCGCGAAAGATTCAAGGGTTGCCGCGTCTGGACTAGTCATTAACGGCGAAGAATCTGTTCCCACCAATTTTTCATACTCTATAAAATCAATTAGACGATTGCCCATTTCAGTGGGGTGGCTGTGGCTAAATATGTATTTCATGTTTGCCCGAATTTCAAAAATTGCCCGTAAGTTAAATGCTGAAGTGGCCAATATCAAATGTGATTGGCTCGCAAAGCAACCTCGAAGAATATCTTGGCTTTCAATGATTAGAGGATAAAGCGAGTGCGAAACATCTTTATACTTCGCCACTTTTTTGTGAAGATCCTCCGTCACAAAAGAAAAGAATCCCAGCGATGCGATAATATATTGTTCGGCTTCAAGCACTCGACGTTGATTGATGTCTTGATCAAGCTTGGGGAGTATTTCATTCCAATATTCTATCTAACTTTGAAATGGCTTCCCTCGATCGGTCATTTTACTCTCAGTACTAAAGTTAACGGCACCAATCTCTATAGACCTTTACTCAAATAGCTATCTTTGTATTGTATTCGAAGATACGAAAGAAAATCTTCGCCGTACGGAGTAATCCTTACGGTGATGTCACTATCTGACTTACGCTCGTAGGCAACAAACGCACAATAGTTAATTAAGAATCCAATGTAATCGGCATATTGTGTTTTTGTTCCACCGATAGCTTCAGAAAATACTGAATAATACTTAAATAGATCAACGTATGAAGCCCCTGCCGATCCTCTGGATTCCAAATCTTCGATAAGACGAATCTGCGTACCAAAAATTAAATTGAAACAGCGCTCAAAGTGGGCAGTGTTTCGAAGCTGTAGATATTCTTTTAAAACGAGACTCGGATTGTCTTTAATATATTTCTCAATTTCAGAGACCTCAGGGCCAACGGTATCTTCTTCACCGGCAACAGAAAGTTGAGCCTCTTTACGTCCTTCCAGTTCAACAGTAATGCCAAATCCGCTTCCACTTCTAATGCGATCAAAAAGGTTGGAGAAATTTGTTCGGTATAGTTTTATCAAAGTGAAAAAAATTATTAGCGAGACTAGTGGCCAACCCCAGAAGGTTGCCGCAAATGATCCAATCGTACAGACAGATTCCATATCAACGCGCCGCCTTTTGTGGAACTTCAATTACCGCTTGATACATATAACTCCTTAGATCACGCAGCAGTCGGCATTTTCCATTCATCCGACTGAAATTTTAAAGTAACTGGTTTTGATCCAACTTCTTTTGGATGAAGAACTTCAGAAAGAGCATCTTGAAGAGCTTTATAAGTTCTCTTCGGTGTTCCTCTCAAGCTCAAATATTTAAGACGAACTTCTTTGTCGAGTTCGGCAGATACCGGCAGATGGCCATTCTCAACTTTGTTTAAGTGTTCGTGATTGAAGTTAACGCCGCTTCTAGAAAAATCAGCTCCTGAATATCCAAGTTCAGTTCGCAAAAATCTAATTTCTTTGCCGATCAATTTGAAAGGCTTGCTAATAATAGCTTCTGCAAGAAGTCGATGAAGCGCTTCAGGTTGAGGAATAACCACAGATTGAAATCCACACTCTGGGCACTCCAAAGCGGGGAGGTTCATCAAAAAAACATTATCAAGACCCGATTCATCATATTGATATCGAGCCACTTTAGTTTTTCTGAAATTCACCAATTTCTCGCAGGAAGTACAAATATCTTTGTTCTTAGTCGACATGTGGAGCTCTTCCTTCTTTCGTTTTTCGCCAAGCGGTGATGAACACCACAAAGCCGGGTACATCAAAAGTCATTACAACGGTAAAAATATCAGTATCAAAATTGTACCGATACTTTTGCCAGCCATCGACCCACTCCGGCGTAACCTCTGCATCTAAACTCTTAACAACATTCACAAGATCGTTGACGATTACGTCGCGGGACTTGAGATGCGCTTTGCCGTCTTTCTTTCCCAGGCGATAACCATATTTCTTTAGAGCCCTAGCGATCTTCTGCCTGAGCTTTTGAGGTGTTAATGGTTTCGGCCTCTTACTTGTCATATTACCAACTATTGTCAATTTGTCAAAACTCCCTGAATTTGACCAGTCTTATTGGTCAGTTAAATCTTTGAAATTTGCCGAGTTGATAGAACTGAAAAAGGTCCACAAAGGGTCCACCAGGGTCCGAAAACGCCCGAAAGACCCCTTATAAATCCGCAGTTCGAAAACAGTGTAGGCCGCCGAAACTATTAATGTTTTTGAATTAATTCAACGACTTACAGAAACGGAAATCTCAGACTCAAAACCGAAGGTCGTTAGTTCAAATCTAAGAAATGGGGCTATCGAAGTGTCCAAAGTGTTACATTTGATTTGCAGCAAGAACTCCCAGAATGTCCACGATGTGGAGTTATCTTTGCAAAGATTCATCCTATCGAATCCATACAGGAATCCCATCTTCATTTGCCACAGGACTCGTCCGGAAAAATTGAATCTCTGAATACCCAAGAATCTTCCAACTCAAATTCATTTCTCTCGATAGTTAGTGGCGTTATCGGATTTTTCATTATGTCGGGGGCAACCTACTATTACCTTCAAGTCGCTAAGCAGCCCACAGAACAGCAGAGTAAAATCAATCCGCTTGTCGTCGAAGAAAGGCATTATGATGGCGAATCATTTTACAAGGACATCTTGAACGAAATGAATGCCGAGGCACAAAACTACTCTTTGCACATAATAGCCTCAAATTTTATTGATATTTTCAACGACGGCAGGAATACCGTTCGTTTCAAAATATTAACTCAGGAAGAAAGACAAAGCTGGTTTAAAACAGAAACGATGGTCGCCATGACGCCTGATGAACTCGCACAAAACGAAAATACCTTTCGTTGGAAAACACTCCAATCAGAAGTATGGAATTATTCTTCGACTCAGCCTAAATCGCATGAAAATATCTCGGAATGTTGGAGAAGAACGACAAAATACAGAACGATAAATGATATGGGTGATCTCGCCGAGCAAGTTCGCGAATTTGGTAATGAATACGTCAAGGTATATTGGATAAATGCTTTGAATCGATGGGATCCTCAGCCGGCTGATGTCTGGGAAATAGTCGCCCGGAATCAAATGGACGAGCTTGAATCAAGCTTGGAGCACAATTTGTCCAGAAAGAAAAAATCTTATGATAGCGACCAAAAACTATGGCAGGACCAAAAAAACCAAAACTGGTCAAAACTGCAAGAAGCTCGTCAGGCTGCCAAAGGCCATGAGAATGAAGAAATTTATCAAGTAAACCTTAGAGCATGGGAAGACTCCCTCACGAGCAACCTAGTGAACTTAGCAAGCTATAAAATATTCAAAGCGGGAGCCTTGTTTCAGTTCAATCAAATTAGAAATTTGGTCGGGCTCCAAAACCTTCAAGCCTCGGATCTAAGGGAAAGTGAATAAACTCTTGTAATAGAATTCAGAATCGTCCCAATTTTATATTCATAACTCGTTAAATTAATCCGAAAATAAGAAAAAGAAGCGCCGCGATTCCAAGCGCTCCGAAGTTATAAGGCGCCGCTGCCCACCCCGCGCCAATAAAATAGGTAATCGCCGATGACAAGAGAAAAAGTGAGACGGGAATAAGCGCCCACAGAATATAAAAAACCCCCTTTTCACTTCGAATATATTTACTTAACCAGTCTGCCGTGGCGCTGATCCCGCCGGACTTTCTTATCAAGGCAATTAGCCCACTGAACAAATATAGAAAAAGCAGCACCTTCAAATTATCTCCGTCCGACAGAATTCTTATGATGTGTTCGAGGGAGGTTTCTAATCCGCCGACAATCGAAGAATTTAATAGATTAGCTTTTTACGGCATAACGCAGGGAATTTACAAGGAGACGTCATTGTCACTATTTTATTTCGTAAAATCCGGTCGAACAGAGTCCAGGCCGCTCACTGCGGGCGTTGATTTTGGTCCTGGAACAAATTTTGTGGGATATCTATAGCAAAGGTGCAGCCTATGGTCGGCTTACTTTTTACATGGACGCTTCCCTGACATAGATGGACGGCTTGCTTAACGATGGCCAGTCGAGTCCGAGCCCGCTCCGATTTGAATGTTCCTGAACATAGGGTTCGAATAGCGAAGCCATCTTTTTGGGATCAAGTCCACCACATTGATCTTCAATTTCAATTAGCACGCGATCGGCCGTTTCTTTAGTTCGGAGGCAGATGCTTCCGCCTTGTATAGTGTATTTCAAGGCATTCTGAACCAAATTCGCAATCGCAGACATTATAAATTGACGATCACTTTCGACCTCAATTCTCCAGTCCAAATTAAGCGAAATAGATTGATTTCTTTTCATCGCGTCTCTTTTTTCTGTTACAACAATTTGATCAATTAATTGCGATAAGCGAAATTTTTCAACAAACACTTCCGCGTCAGCTCTCATTCGAACTTCAGACAGGGATCGGTCAATTAAATTTCGCATTCGCGCAAAATTTAGTTCCAGAACGGCCGAGGTGCTTCCTCCCGTTCCGACAATTCCCAACTTAATCATTTCATGAGCGACGGTTGCACTCGATAGAGCATTCCGAAGCTCGTGAGCTAGAAATCCTAAATGTTGAATTTCTCTCTCTTCATTTGCTTCATTACTTCGAAATTGAAATTCCGAGACGGCTGTTGATATCGCAACATCAAGACAAGCATTCAAAACATTGAATTCTCGCGGAGAGATGTGAGCCCGCGTTTGGGTGGCGATTTCTGTGATCGCTTGACACATAGCTCCATAGGCATGGACGACATGGGAAAGAGAATAGCCGAGTCTAAGGAACTCCTTCCCGTGCATGGCAGCTGCTGAAAGCATATCATCCGATGAATTTGTTTCTATTCTTTCTTTAAGAATCATAATGAGTTGTTCGTAAAAAAGCGGAAGTCCGGCCTTGAGCTGCTCAGAAGTTCCCAAGAGTCCAGCAAGATGAGTTGATTTCTTATCGCAGAGCCTAAGAATTGCATCTCTATTGTCTTCAAGAAAGTCTTGCAACACGATCCAATACCCTCATTCTTTCAATGTTCATCTGCAAATCGAGACGAATAAGCACTATAAGGATTTGGCGGTAATCCCAAATAGTCGGCGACGAGCCTTAAGATCCCGGATATATCACAAGGTTTTTCCCGACAATCAAATGCCAATGCTTCAATTCGCTTAAAAAATATCGAACTGGATGGAAAGCAGGTAAAGCCAACAACCTTAGATTCCAAAAAAATCTGAGGGAGATCGACTTTCATTTTTAATAAGAATGTTTCACCATTTATATGAGGCATTGAGCAATCGACCAGTACCAATGAAGGGGAGTGCTCTTCACTTTTGAGAATCTCTAATCCCGCTTGCCCATCGCTAGCGGTTAAGACTCTATAGCCCTCTCGTTCTAATAATACTTGATAGATGTCACGTATCGACTCTTCATCGTCGATAACCACAACGGTCGGCTTCTTTGTTTTTACTTTCGTCACAGGCTGATTGAAAGGACACTTTCGCAAGACTGTATTTACGAGTTGTTGAATTGGACTATTATTTGGAGTTGCTCTTTGTTTACTCATCTTTTGCTGCTCCTTATCCATCCACAGGTTTTAGCCTAGTAAGACGGGCTTTTCAGTATCGGTGGCAACCATAGGCCTATTCTTGGCTTTGTCCATCGAAGTCTCAAGCGCAAACTCTCACCGAACATCACACGCTCCCGATGGATATCCCCGCCCTAAGCCTAGGTTAGAAGGCGTATCGTCAAAGAAACTGGTATAAGTTCATATCTATTATGAAAGATTCGCTCTAGGATCATTTTAGGTAATCGAGAAGTTTCCCCTTGAGACTGATGGTAAAGCCTCTCTTCGAACACTCCGCCCTTACTTGATATTAATTTTAAAAAATGAAAATTCTAAGCTGTGAATGAACGCAGCAGCTGGGGATGCGATTAGCAAGCAATCAACTGATTGAAATGAACATGCGTTCAACAGGAGAATACAGTGACCCAAATCACAAATATAAAAAATACGGAATCCCAGGATTCACATGTTTCGAATTCGCCCGGAGATAGAGATACGTTTATAGGTGAAATCCGTGAAAAACTTAATAAAATTCAAACAAAGATGACTTCGATGCGAGACGATAGTTCTCGTTTGGCGGGTGATCTAAAGAAAAAGGCCGATGAAAATCTTGTGAAGCTTGACGCTAAATATAAGACGATAAAAAGCAATCTCGATGAACTCAAAAATTCTACCCAGGCAAATTGGAAGACAGATAGGGAAGAATTTCAAAAGAGTTTCGAAGAATTATCAATAAATTTTAAAGGTCTCTTTAGCTAACCAACATTTAAAAGATTCAGAATGGCGACGCGCGAGTGGAATCGAAGCGTCGCCTTTCAGGATGCACGTGCCCAAGACAAGACACATTGCGGTAGCAATTGAAACGAAACGAAGGAAAGCAATATATGAAAATATTCAATCTAAATACATTTCTCATTCTGTGGTCGGGAATTTCGCTGATAGGATGTGCTGCCGGAAAGCAGCAAGCCATGCTCAATACAATCGGCAGTCCGGAAGAAAGACCCGCGACTTTTGACGCACTCCGCGAGGATTTCAATATTGCTGAAAGGGATCAAGTAAATCTTATCGCTCCGGATAAATTTCAGCAGGCAAAGAAATATTTTTCACAGGCTGAAGCCATGAAGGCTGAGGGTCAACCAGAAGATGAGTTCAATGAAAAATTGAGCGATGCGCGAACAAATTTGGATTCGGCCATGGCCTTTTCAAAGTCGAACAAAGACCGAATGAATCCATTGATTGAGGCCAGACAAATTGCCCTTACTTCTGGTGCGGCGGAAACAACGAATAAAGATCTGAATGCCCTTGAAGAGAAGTACTTAGCTCTTGTTAAAGATCTCGATACGCGCAACTCTCGAGCGGACGCTTTGGATCAAATTACGCCTCTTACTCAAGATTACCAAGATCTCACAGTCAAAACCCTTCAAGCTAAGCACCTTGGCGAAGCCAAAAACACTTTAGGAATAGCAAAAGCCGAGGGCGCTGAAGATCTTGTTCCGAAAACTCTAAAAGAAACCGAGGCTGTTATTAAAAGGGCTGGTGATTATATTGCTCAAAACGTGAATCCACCGTCCATGAAAAACATATCTCAGCTTGGTAAAGAAGCCTCGGCTGCTTCAACTCGGTTATTAAGACTCACCAGAGAGACCAAGGCCTCCAAGGCGCTTTCCCCGGAGGACCGAAGTCTGAATTCCGAAGCGGTTTTGCAATCCTCGAAGGAAGAGTCCGCGCGACTTCAAGGTATAGTCGCTGGATCCAATGAGAGAATCTCGAAGTTGGAAAGTAGAACAAAAGACTACTCAAAGCTTGAACAGAGAGATCTGCAAAGCAAAAACATTGAAAGTGTTCGAGAACTTTTTGATGAGGAGGAGGCGAAAGTTTTTCGTCAAGGTAATAGTCTAATTATAAGTCTTAAAAAGATAAATTTTCCCGTCAATGAAAGTGATATTCCCAGCCAATCATTTGGGCTTCTAAAAAAGGTGCAGACCGCTATTTCTAGTTTTAAAGAACCATCCGTTGTTGTTGAAGGGCATACCGATTCAACAGGCAGTGCAGATTTAAATAAGGCGCTTTCCACAAAGAGGGCGGAAGCGGTGAAAGAGTATTTTCTTTCCAACAGTGTTATATCACCCGAACGAGTAGAGACGGTCGGTTACGGATCCGAAAAACCCTTGGCTTCGAACAAGTCGAGCGCGGGTCGAGCTATTAATCGCCGAATCGACGTCATAATAAAATAAAGGCGTAAAAACCATGATGCTTTATTGAAGATTGAAGAAAAATTTCGCTGCATATAATCTTCTTCAAATGAGTGAGAGCTGCTGTAATGTTCCGAACCCGCCTAAAGATGCTGCACAAAAAATGGCAATTTATGTTGTTCTCGGAATAAACATGCTGTTCTTTTTTGGGGAAGGGATCGCTGGAATATTAGCGAATTCATCGGCTTTGATGGCAGATGCTGTTGATATGGGTGGAGATGCATTCGTTTATTTTCTCAGTTTGCTTGCTTTAGGAAAAGGCCTTGCGATTAAATCCAAAGTTGCAATTTTTAATTCTAGTTTTGAGCTTGTGTTGGGGGTTGGCGTCCTGATTGAAGTCTCGAGTAAACTGTTTAGGGAAGTTCAACCTGTGTCAGTGACCATGCTAACAGTGGGTTCACTCGCTTTGATTGCAAATCTTGTTTCAGGTTGGATACTTCTTTCTCATCGAGAGAAAGATATCAATATGAAGGCCGTTTGGATTTGCACGCGAAATGATATCTTTAACAATTTTTTTACATTGGTGGCTGGTGGGTTGGTTTATTTATATGGGTCAAAATGGCCAGATATTGTTGCGGGGTTCCTGATTGCAGGTTTAATTGTGTTCTTCTCTGCGAAAATACTTCGAGAAGGCCTAGTACAGTTAAAGGCAAGTAGGGCTTTAAATCCCTAGTATGTTTTTGTAGATATAGCCCATGAGTCATTCCAATCATAAGCACGAACACGACTATCTTCTCAAAGACGAGCAGATTCGAAAGAACGAAAAGAGAACTCTTTTTGTAGTTGTTTTGACATTTTTAACGATGTTTTTAGAAATCGTTGCTGGGCATCTTACCTCGTCGATGGCTTTGCTTGCTGATGGGTGGCATATGGCAAGCCATGCGGGGGCATTGTTTATCAGTTTTCTTGCATATCGGTTGGGTCGCTCTAAATCATTTAACAATAAGTTTAGTTTTGGGGCTGGAAAGATGGTGCCTCTCGGCGGGTATTCCAGCGCTATTCTTCTGGGAGTGATCGCTGTTTTGATGGGCTATCATTCTGTGATGAGACTTTTTGAGCCACTCGAAATTGCGTATAGAGAAGCGATTATCATTGCTTCGATTGGGCTTTTGGTAAATATTGCGAGCGCGTTTATTCTATCGGTAGGTGGTCATCATCACCATCATGATGAAGAGGGGCATCATGGGCATGATCACGATCATTCAAAAAAACATGTTCATGATCACAATCTTAGAAGTGCTTATATACATGTTATCGCTGACGCCCTCACTTCCGTGTTTGCGATAGTCGCTCTTATTTTTGGAAGTCTGTATGGAGCCGCTTGGCTGGATCCCGTTATGGGCATTGTCGGGTCTATTATCATTTTGAAATGGGCTTACAATCTATGCCGGGATACAGTTTGGGAGCTTCTCGATGGACACCCTTCATCAATAGACCGAGATAAAATTCGCGAGCACGTAGAGGAAAAAGGTGTCGAAGTTTCAGATCTTCACGTGTGGAGAGTTGCGCCAAAGGCCTATGCGTGTGAGCTTGTTGTGACAAGTTCAGAACAGCGAGGTACAGAAGTCTTTCGAGAACTTTTAGTTCGGCGATTTGGATTCGAGCATGTGGTTGTCGAGGAACGAATTTGTAAACATGTTGGTTAATCTTATAAATCCTTTAAAAGGACAAAGAAAATCCTAAGCCGACCCTATGGTCTTTTTCTTCATCCCATTTGTAAAAGACTCCGAAATCTAAATTTTGTCGAATCCGATACTTCAATTCGGCTTCCGCTTCCCACTCAGGCTCTCCAGTAAAGAAACGCCCTTCACCCCCAACTTCTAAGAGTAAGCGGTCAACAATATCAAACTGTTTACTGAGCTTAATGACGGCTTGACCTTCCGTCGTCATATAACCCGTCATTTGTATTTCACCCGGCGCTAGATAGGTGGCCCCGAGTATTCCAGCAATGTCGTCATCCCTATATTCTACTCCGGCAAGTGGAGCAAAGTAGCGATCAACGTAGTATTTAAAAGCGAGATCAGCCTCCAAAGTATCTGCCGCATATTCGTCGATCTCAAAGGTAAGATCCGCCTCATAGCGGCCACCATTGAGTCGTAAGTCTAATTCCGCATGATTTGAGTACAGATCCACCTTACCACTAAAAAATAAGTCGGAGTCTTTTGTGAACTGTTTGGCCTGTTCTTTTTCCACCCTGACGAGCTCTTCTGGTCGTTCAAAGTTTTCATATTTAACCCATCGAGCCATCCCCATTTTCATATGATAGAGATTGTGACAATGAAAAAACCAAATTCCAGGCTCATTTGCCAAGAGCTCAATCGTTTCCGTTTTCATGGGGGCAACATCGATGGTGTGAAACAATGGAGAATAATCTCCCTGCTCATTAAGCACCCGAAAGAAGTGGCCGTGTAAATGCATCGGGTGATGCATCATTGTTTGATTCACGAGTGTGAAGCGAACAACTTCACCTTCTCGTATAATGATATATTTATCTTCAGAAAAAGTTTTTCCGTTGATCGTCCATAGGTATCGATCCATATCTCCCGAAAGTTCAAGGCGTATATCATGTTGAGGAAGATTTTCTTCAAATGCAGTAGGATTAACAGACCGAAGCATCGAGTAATGGAGCCGCTTGGTCATAGGCATAGAGGCTATTTCTTCGACTGCCTCCGTAGGCATTTGATCGTCCATCGGCATTTGATGTTCTGGGGGATGCGTCGGCATGTCGGTGTGCGCCGAGTGGTCCATTCCCATCATATAGGGGTTTGGTTTCATCTTACTTGGAACGCTTTCAGCATTTTCTTGATCGCCCAAAATAAGCGAAGCATGGCCAGTGACATCCTGTGCCGTCGCGCGCAACTCGAAGCCCAAGTCGTTGGGAACTTCGAATACTAAATCATAGGTTTCTCCCATTCCCATTAATAACTCCGTCACTTCCACTGGCATTACGTCGACGCCATCTTTTGAGATCACCTGAAAGGGTCGCAAGTTGCCAATATTCACATAAAAATAGGAAGAAGCTCCTGCATTGATCAAGCGAAGTCGTACTCGGTCACCTTTCCTTAGGTTTGCTACGGACGAAGAAATTTTCTTTCCATTAATTAAAAAGGCATCATAACCCACATCGCTTAAGTCCATCGCTCCCATTCGAGTCCATTGTCCTTTGATATAATTCCAAACGGCTCCGTGTCGAATAGCGCCCACCCAGGAAGGGAAGAATTTCTTTTTGAAGGCGTAGTAGTGTCCATCTTTTTTCAAGTTGGCTAAAACATCCATCGGGCGTTCGTCCGTCCAATCGCTCATGACAACAACGAGATCATGGTCAATCTTCATGCGTTCGTGATGATCCTCAATAACGATTGCTCCATAAAGCCCCCGCTGTTCTTGAAGCTCGGTATGCGAGTGATACCAATAAGTTCCAGTGTGTTTGATTGGAAATCGAAAAGTAAAACTTTCTCCCGGCTGAATTGGTTGATTATTAGAGAACATCGGACCATCCATATTCCAAGGCACAAGAACTCCATGCCAATGGACAGAGGTAGGTTCCGTTGTTTTGTTTGTGACTTCGATGACGGCATCATCACCCAATTGAAATTTTAGAATTGGCGCAGGAATGCTTCCGTTGATAGCGAGAGCGTGGTCCACGTCTTTACCTGTAATATTCCAAGTGACTTCTTCAATCGTCAGTTCATATCGTCGTTCAGCAGCTTGCGTAAGAATAGGAAGACAAAAAAGTGCAACAAAGAAGGGGGACAATAAAGCAATCAAGTGGCTTTTCATGTTCGACGCTTGTAGCACGAATGCTCTCGTGGCGGAAGTAAGACTACTTGGCAGGAGAGCCAAAAAGCCCTTAAATTTCATGAACTTGGCAGCAAGGCGAAAGATATGATTTTATGAGTTGAACGGCTTTTTCTATCTTATTCACATCAATCTTAAGGAAACTAATCAATTTCCAAGATACTTGAAGATTCTTTGACCCATTCAAGTACGATTTCTTTTTCCTTCTCCGTTAAACCCGAGTTCCAATGGATGAGCTTGTATTGCCAGATGGGCATTGTTTCTTCTTCAACAACTTCCTTGAGTTCTTCAAGGTCTTCTGACGAGCTGCCATGCCCTTGAAAAGGGAACCCCTCAGACAGAATGATATGTTCTTTCCCCTCTTCGATATGAGAGTTTATCATTTGTTTAATGCCGGGAATCGAATGGTACCAAGGGTAGTCCGTTTTGTTACTGTGACAGTCATAGCACTTTGATTCAAAGATAGGTTGCAGCGTTTTTCTGTAGGACCGATCGATTGCCTCTAATTTTATTTTGTCAATTTTTTCAATTTTCTCGGGCTTAGATTCTAACTGCTTTTCTGGAGTAGCTTTTGAGTGATCTTCGCCTCCATGCGCATAGAGGCTTGAAGCGAGAAACAAGTTAAGTGTGGCAATGGATAAGCTTCTCATGGTGACTCCTTATGTTAGCGAAAATCACCGCCACGTCGAAGAGAGAATCTACTAAGCATTTCTTTTCTTCGTGCCAGTTGTTCTTCTTTCAGTTGTTTTTCTTTTTTTGCCATAAATTCTTCGTGCATATTTTCTACCATACCTTGAAGTTCTGCTTTGGTGACAAGTATTTTTGTTTCCGAGTCCCTCAGATCCTCATTTGCAGATAGGGGCGTCATTGAAAGTCCTGACAAGATAGCCAATGTCGATAAAACAATTTTCACTGTAATTTTCCTCCTGTTTTCATTTCGTATCTACCTAGCAATACGAATCACGAGCTTCAATGTGACAAGGCGTATGATATTTTCTTAAAGAGAATTGAAAAAAGCGCTGAGAGAGATAGCACCCCTAAAAAACTTCCCAAGAGCCATAGCGCAAAGTGACTGCGCAAATGCGCGTCAGAAATCTGAAGAATGATAATAGGAAATTGAGCAAGGACGGCTATGCTAGAAATTCTAAAAATGGCTGCCGAACGGGCTCCAGTCGCAGCGCGTCGCATTATAAAAAGAGAAATGGCGGTCGCAATTGCTGAAAAACTCAGCCCACAAAAAAACATACAAGAAGCCATGCCTCCCCAAGACATAAACATTTCTTGCATGGGTTCAAAAACATTGATTGAAAAATGAGGTGAGGGAGAAATCATGGCTAAGTGCGGACAAACCAAGAGCTGAATAGCGCTAATTAGTAAAAATAGAATGAGGAGCTTTCCGTACATCCAGCTCGTCCAAAAACCGGGAACAATAATACGAGGTTGGGGCTTCCAGAAAAAAAATGCAGCGCTTGCGGCAATGCCAAGCCAGACGATAAGTGAGACAAGCCAAAAGAGATTAAATTCTCCTCGGAACGAAAACCATAAAATGCCAACAACAGGAATGCTAATCGCTGCCAATAAATTAAGGATTTTACGAGCTCGTTTTACAGGACTTTGCTTTTCTTCCTGAAGAGCTTCAAGAATTGAGCTTTTGATATCGGAAGTGCCTCCCTTCATTTTACAAGTTCCTTTAAATGAAGCTGTAAGCTTTTGCGAGCACGACTGAGCTGCTGACGAACGGTTGCATCTTTAAGACCCAGCATTTGGCTTATTTCTTTGGAGCCAAATCCTTCCCAATCACTTAAAAGTACAATTTCTTTTTGAGATTCTGTGAGAATGGACAAGCCTTCCGTTATCTTTTCAAACTGTTGCCGGCCAATCATTGTTGTTTCAGCCGTTTCAAAGCCGTTTGTGGTCGCTAAATTTTCATCAAATGGCATATCAAGAGCCTTTGAACGCCCGGATCTAAGATGATCTCGAAGAACATTCAGCGCAATTGTATATAGCCATGGGGCAAACTTCTTTGAACTATCAAAGCTTTTTCGATTGTTATGAAGCTTGAGCCAGGTCATTTGAAAAAAATCCTCCGCTTCAGGAAACTGTTTAGGGCTCAAACGCTTTTGAAAATAGGCTTTAAGACGCTTTTCATATCGGTCAAAAAGCATTTCAAATGCCTTTGAGTCGCCCTGTTTATAGGCCTCCATTAGTTTTTCATCACTCAGCTCGTGCATGAGTCTACCTTTCAATACGACCTGGCAAAAAAAATGTGACAAAGACTGTCACGAAGCCCATGCCTTATCGTATTATTCTATATGAGGGAGGTCTGCCTAGAAATGCGAAAAATGATGAGATTTCGAAGTTTTAGCGTCTTTGCGAGCCTGATTTTCTTCAGCATTTGGAGCATTTTGGTCGTTGCTGAAGAGAGAACATTGAGTTTGGTTGAGGCTATTCAGATATTAAAAAAAGAGAACCCTCAAATCAGAGGTATGAAGCAAAATGCTAAAAAAGAAGCAGCTCTTGTGAAGAGCCAATATGCTCCTCCTGATCCGATGATCAGTTACCAAGAACTTGATCGAGGAAATAATACGAAATACTGGGGTGTTAGTCAAAAAGTAGAATTTCCATCTTCGTACCTTGCAAGAGGCTCAGCTCAAAAACATAGGGCTCGTGGCGCAGATATTAAATACTCTGCTATGGCTCTCAAACAAAGAGGCGAGCTGATTTATACCTATTACGAAGTCTATAGTTTAGGCCAAATGATTCAGTTTACCGAAGCCAATCGTAATGCGATTCGCGAAGTCGCTCGTGTTGCCGAAAGAAAATATACCTCTGGAGATGCCTCACAAACTGATTCGATGCGGGCGCATGTGGAGCAGACAAGTCTAGAGGCTGAAATTCGTTTGCTTCAACAAAAGAAAACGACTGCTTTGAGTCGACTTAAAGAACTTCTTAATATCTCTCAAAATGTTTCTCTTGAACTATCTGATTTAGATTTGAAGTCACCACCTCTTCCAGAATTTGAACAGTCCTTAGAGGGTTCCTTTGATCTGCAAATTGCTCGGGAGGTTTATCTTGAAGCGGACGACAAAAAATATGAAGCCCGTTTAGAGTTTATGCCGGATTTTCAAGTTCGATATCAAAGACAGTTTTCTGGGCTGCCAGAAGATTCATATATTCTTATGTTAGAAGCCAGCGTGCCACTTTGGTTTTGGGGCCCTACAGGAAAAGCTCAGGCTGCCCAGTACGAGCAAAATCAAAAGCAAGCCGAACTTCTGGCGACAAAAAATAAAATCGATCGAGAGCGGTATACTTTGGTCGAAAATCTAAAAACTCAAAGTGAACTTTTAGAAATCTATGAAAACGCACTGATTCCACAGGCTCAAACGAGTTACAGCGCCACCTCTTCATCTTATAAAGCGTCTAAAGCCAGCTTTTTAGATTTACTTGAACGGGAGCGTTTTTTGCTAGGTGTTCAGATTAAGTCATATGCTGTTTTGATTGACTACGTAAGGCTTCTTACACAATACGAGCTGATTATTGGCAGAGAAGTCATCGATGTTGAAAGTCTTCAGGGGAATTTATGAGAAAATTATTTAATTTAAACCGAACAGGCTTGTCGCTACTGATGATTATTTTTAGTCTAGGTACTATCTTTTTCCTACAGTCCTGTAGCTCCAATGATTCGACATCGAACTCACAAATGAAACAAAAAGAAGCGCAGTTTTATTGTCCGATGCATCCTCATATTACTTCAGATCGCGAAGGAGCATGTCCCATTTGCGGAATGGATCTGGTGCCGATGGAGGATCAGCAGGGAGCTGACTCTCACTATGGTAAAGATTCTGAAGCGGACATGACCAAGGCTGAAGAAGTTTCAAGTGATTTGACCCAGAGACCGTCAGGGCATGGGATGGTAAAGCTTAGTTTAAATAGACGCCAACTCATTGGTGTCAAGTCTGAGTCAGTAAAAGAAAGAGAGCTTTCTAAAACAATTTCTGCGGCGGGGCGAGTTGCTTTTGATCCAGAGCTTTATACTGTTCTTGGAGAATACCGTGAAGCACTTCGGCAACGGCAACTCACCAGAAAATCATCAATTGCAGACGTAAGAAACAATACCCAGCGCATGATTGACTCCGCAAGAACTCGTCTTCGAATTATGGGTTTGTCTGAATCACAACTCAAATCTATTTCTGCCGATACTCGACTGACTGATGAGTTGTTGCTTCCTGGTGGTGAGAGTCAGGTGTGGATTTATGCGGATGTGTATGAAATGGATTTGCATAATGTTCGAGAGGGGCACAAGGCAAGAGTGACCGGTGCAGCTCTTGAAGGAAAAACTCTCGAAGGAGAAATTTTTTCGGTAGATGAGGTGATTAATCCCGAAACAAGAACGGCAAAAGTAAGAATTCGGCTCAATACCGAAGGGATTAAGCTTCGACCCGAATCTTTTGTCAACGTGACGATTCTTTCGGATCAAGGGCTGCATTTGAGCGTTTCGAATGAAGCTATTTTCGATACAGGCAAGCAGGTTTATGTTTTTGTCGATCATGGAAATGGTCATTTAGAACCACGCAAAGTGGAACTAAAGTTTTATGCGGGAGAGCTTGCGGCGATTGGAGCTGGCCTTGAAGACGGTGAAAAAGTGGTCACAAGCGGAAACTTTTTGATTGATTCCGAATCCAGATTGAAAGCGGTGCTCACCTCATCCGAAAATTCTAAAAAACAAGCTCCACAATGTCCTCCAGGTGAAGAGTGGCATGAACAAATGAATCACTGCATGAAAAAGGTGGGCGAGTAGGTGCTAGATCGAATTATAGACTTTTCAATACGTCAAAGATTTCTCGTTTTAGGAGTTGTCTTTGCCCTTGTTTTAATTGGCATCTATTCGATGAAACGAATTTCTGTCGATGCCATTCCAGATCTTACAGATACTCAAGTCATTGTTTTTTCAAAATGGAATCAAAGCCCTGACATTATTGAAGATCAGGTCACCTATCCCATTGTTACCAGACTTTTAGGGGTACCGAAGCTTAAGACGATTCGGGGGCTTTCTGATTATGGGCGCTCTTATGTTTATGCCATCTTTGAAGATGACACGGATTTGTACTGGGCTCGAAGCCGAGTGCTTGAATATCTCTCAACGATTACGCCGCAGCTTCCTGAAGGGGTTGAAATTGAGCTGGGCCCGGATGCCACAGGCGTGGGTTGGGTCTATCAATATGCTCTTGTCGATAAAACCGGAAATTATTCACTCGGGGATTTACGAGCTTATCAAGACTGGTTTTTAAAATTTCAGATTCAATCGGTTCGAGGTGTTTCTGAAGTCGCTAGCTTTGGAGGCTTCGAAAAGCAGTATCAAATTCAGGTAAATCCAAATGCGCTTATTTCTTATGGCGTAAGCTTACAAGATGTTTTGAAAGCCGTGGAAGAAGGAAATCAAGAGCGCGGAGCGAGAGTGATCGAACTTTCTGGAATCGAATATATGATTCGGGTTCGTGGCTACGCCAAAAATATTGAAGATATTGAAAATATTGTCGTCAAAACTTCGAAAGGCGTTCCGGTTTACGTCAAGAATTTAGCACGAGTTGTCTTGGCACCTGAGATGAGACGAGGCGTTGCTGATTTCAATGGTGAAGGTGATGTTGTGGGCGGCATTGTGGTTATGAGGCACGAAGAAAACGCGGCAGCAGTCATTGAGCGCGTGAAGGAGAAAATTGAATCGCTCAAAGGTTCACTTCCAAAGGGAGTGGAGCTTGTCGCAACCTATGACCGTTCTGATTTAATTAGCAAAGCAATTGAGACTCTAAAGAAAACTTTAACACACGAGATGCTTGTTGTTGCTCTTATTATTTTATTGTTTTTACTCCACTTCCCAAGTGCGATTGTTCCGATCATCACGTTGCCGACGGCGGTGATCTTGAGTTTTATACCCATGTATCTCTTTGGGGTGTCCGCGAACATTATGTCTTTGGGTGGAATTGCGATTGCCATAGGAGCTTTAGTTGATGCTGCCATCATCGTTGTTGAAAATGTCAGGAAGAAGCTAGAGCATATCGGGCATGAAGTTGATGCCAAAGAAAAAATGACACTCGTCAGTGCGGCCATTCGAGAGGTAGCGCCTGCGAGCTTTTACTCTCTTTTAGTGATAGCGGTTTCTTTCGTACCTATCTTTGCTCTTGAAGCTCAAGAGGGAAAACTATTTAAGCCTCTTGCTTATACCAAAAATTTATCCATGCTTATTGCGGCTTTACTTGCGGTGACACTCACTCCAGCGCTGATTGTTGCGCTCAATCAGATGAAGCCTTTTAAGCAAGCTTCAGGCTTTCTAAAAAAAATCTACAACACCATTTTTATTGGAAGCATTCGAGGGGAAAACGAGCATCCCATCAGTCGAAAGCTTTTTAGAATCTACGGGCCGGCTGTAGACTTTGTCGTCACATGGAGAAAGAGTGTGATTGCCATTGCAACAGTGATGGTTCTGGTTACGATTCCCATATTTTTTAAGTTGGGTAGTGAGTTTATGCCACCTCTCAATGAGGGAACCATTTTGTATATGCCCACAACGGTCCCCGGAATGTCTGTCGGAGAAGCTGCAGCACTTCTTCAAAAGCAAGATGCCATCTTAAAAAGTTTTCCAGAGGTGCTAAGTGTTCATGGTAAGGCGGGCCGGGCTGAAACGGCTACAGATCCTGCCCCTTTTTCGATGATGGAAACAGTGGTTGTTTTGAAAGACCCGAGTGAGTGGAGAACGAAGGAGAGATGGTATTCATTTCTGCCCGATTTTATGGAGGGTCCTTTTAAATGGATATGGCCGGCGCAACTTTCTTGGGAAGAGCTGATTCGAGAAATGAATTCAAAAATGCAATTTCCTGGCCTGGTGAACGCTTGGACGCTTCCGATCAAGGGTCGAATCGATATGCTTACAACCGGAATGCGAACTCCAGTTGGGATAAAAATTTTAGGTAATGACTTGAAGGTTATCGAACAACTCGGTCAGCAGCTTGAAGCGAGCCTTCTTAAGGTGCACGGAACGCGAGGAGTATTTTCTGAGAGAGTAGCGGGAGGATTCTTTCTAGATTTTGAATTTAATCGAGAGGCCTTAGCTCGCTATGGATTTACGATTAAGCAAGCTCAAGAGGTTTTAACGTCCGCTCTTGGTGGGAAAGTAGTGAGCACCGCTATTGACGGTCGAGAGCGTTATGGAATTCAAGTGCGTTATGCGAGAGATTTTAGAAACTCCATTCCCGATCTTAACCGCATACTTTTACAAACTCCAAAAGGAGCTCAAGTTCCAGTGGGTGATATCGCTCGAATTCAAATGCGAACAGGCCCGGGAATGATTCGAAACGAAAACGGTCTTCTTGCGGGCTATGTTTTTATTGATCTCGATGAGGTGGACATCGGCACCTATGTTGAAAATGCGAAAGAAACAGTAGCACAGAATATAGAATTACCCCCTGGGGTCAGTTTGGAATGGTCCGGTCAGTATGCCAGCATTGTGCGAGTTAAGGAAAAACTGGGCGTAGTGGTTCCCATCACACTTCTCATAATTTTTATTTTAATTTTAATGAATACGCGCTCATTTATTAAAACTGGAATTGTTTTTCTGGCGATTCCCTTTTCGGCAATAGGAGCGATCTGGTTTCTTTATATTCTTGATTACAATACGAGTATTGCAGTGTGGGTGGGCCTTATTGCACTGCTGGGGATTGATGCGGAGATGGGAATTTTTATGCTCCTTTATCTGGACCTCGCCTATGAACGCTTTAAAAAGGAAGGCCGAATGACTTCGTTTAAAGATTTAAGAGAAGCTATTCATGAAGGAGCGGTGGCCAGAGTTCGACCTAAGGTGATGACGGTCGCAACAACTTTTATGGCCTTGCTTCCCATTATGTGGGCCGGCAGTTCGATGATTGGCGCTGATGTCATGAAGAGAATGGCGGCTCCGATGGTGGGGGGGATTTTCTCTTCGTTTTTGATGGAACTTCTTGTCTATCCGGCAATCTTTGCAATTTGGAAGGCTCGAGATTTGGAAAAGTTCGGGTAGATCGGTGTTTAAGAGGGCAGGCTTTCTAAGATTTTCTGGACAGAGCCATATCCTCCGGGGGAGGATATGGCCATGGGAGCGATTCATCAATCTCATCCAGATATCATCAATCGTCTGCACCGAGCGCAGGGGCATCTGAATAAGGTAGTGCAGATGATTGAGCAGGATGAGGGGTGTTTAGAAGTTGCCCAACAGTTTCACGCCGTTGTCGAAGCTCTCAATAAAGCAAAAAAGATTTTCATCCATGACCATATTGAGCACTGTCTAGAGCATGTTGCTATAGAGCCAGATAGTCGATCACGTAGAAAACAACTCGCAGAATTCAAGGAGATCTATAAGTTTTTATGATCATTAAACTGAATCAGAATAATAGAATATGGTTTGTAATCTATGCCATCATTAGTGTTGTCGTTTTATTTGGCATGAGTAATTCAATTTGGGCTCATGGGATATCTGATGCGGATAAGACGGCGATGTTGAGTGGGGGCTATCTAAAGTATGTGTGGCTCGGAGCAACCCACATGCTTACGGGATATGATCATTTGCTGTTTCTTTTTGGAGTGATTTTCTTTCTAACGACCTTCCGAGATATCATTAAGTTCATCACTGTTTTTACGATTGGGCACAGTATTACGTTGATTTTCGCGACTTTTATGGGGGTCACTGCAAATTATTTTTTGATTGATGCGGTGATTGCGATCAGTGTTTGTTACAAAGGATTTGATAATAACAATGGGTTTAAGAATTATCTTGGGGTGAAAGCTCCGAGTTTACTCGGAATGGTGTTTGCCTTTGGACTCATACATGGCTTTGGCCTTTCTACTCGACTTCAGCAACTGCCCTTGGGTGATAACTCTCTTCATATGTTGATGCGAATCGTTTCTTTTAACGTTGGAGTTGAGATTGGCCAGATAGTGGCGCTGGCATTTATGCTCTTGGTACTTTCGACTTGGAGAAAAACCGTTTCCTTTAAGCATTTTAGCAGGGTCGCCAATGACGGATTGATTTTGGGGGGATTTATATTGCTACTGATGCAACTCCATGGCTACCTTCACACTCAAAGTCCGGATGATTTTGGTTTTGCAGAAGATAATCACTCCCATCATCATGAAAGGATGCAGGAAGAATTTAAATCAAATTTACCGAAACATGAAAATCTGTTTGATGCCGTTCCGGGTGTTCAAACTGAAGAAGAAGGAGAAAGATAATGAGAGGATTGGCTTTTGTCTTAGCCTATATAATAGGTGGCCTCTATATGGAAAATGTGTTGGCACATGCGGGTGGGCACCAGTCTTACTCGTCCGTTCCTCTTACGGAAAAGCAACTTGGCCAAAGAGGAAAAGTGCTTGTGGGCCAGCTCGTGACGGCTAAACGAATGGATGCTTCATGGTCAAAGGTGGATCCGCTTGAAGTAAAGTCGCAGGGACAAGAGTGGGTCGTGAGTTTTAAGAATCCTAAAGAGAAAGATGAAACAAAACGAATGCTATATATCTTTATGACTATTTTTGGGGATGCCCTTGCGGCAAATCATACGGGAAAATAGTCTTTCAGAAACTGAAAGACTATTATACGAATTCGATGCGGGTTGAAAAAGGGGCCGAATTATTTTTATGATGTTTGTATTGAAGACCGTTATTTCGGCTTTGGTAATCGCGGGGGCGTCTGAGCTCGCTAAGCAATCGAGCTTTTGGTCGAGTCTTTTGATTTCGCTACCACTTGTGTCGATTCTGACCTTGTCGTGGGTCTACTTTGAGCAAAGAAATGCTGAGCAAGTTCAAAATTTAAGCACTGGGATCGTGTGGGCGGTGATTCCGTCTTTACTTTTCTTTGTAGTGCTCAGCGCAGCACTAAAGAATGGTATTAGTTATCCACTTTCTCTCACACTTTCTTGTATTTCGACCTTCGGCGCTTACGTCGGTTGGATCTGGATTCTCGGAAAATTTGGAATTAAAATTTAACGCAAAGAAGGTAGAATTTGGCCACCAGTCGATCGGCTGAAATTAAATGAAGCGACTCATCTAGCGACCCATCTATGGATTTAAGACCCAAAGCAAAGCCTTAAAGATATTCAGTCTTCCATTTCCATATTGATTGTCGAATCCGACGCTTCCAAGGTCATCAGAGCTTTTTTCAAGAATACTCCGAACTTGATCCGCTGAAAGCTCGGGTCGAAGTCCCATGATATGGGCAGCGGCTCCCGACACATAGGGAGAAGAAAAGGAGGTCCCGGAGCGAAATACGGTGGTCCGTCTTTGTGGATCTCCTTGAGTGGAGGTCAAAGTCACAATATCAACCCCAGGCGCCGCCAAAGAAATCTCGGGGCCAAAAGTGCTGAAGTCGGCGAGCTGATCAAGGTTGTCAGTTCCTGAAATGGCCATGACTTCGGGGTAAGCAGCGGGAATTGCCACATTCTGATTGGGGTCGTTGCCGGACGACGCCACTAGTAGTGCCCCAGAGTAGTAAGCATAAAGAGAAGCATCTCTTAAGAAGCCTTCAACGACGGGCTCATACCAACCAAAGCTCATTTGTAAAATATCGGCCTCCCGATCTGCAGCCATAATAATGCCCCTCCCTGCAGATAGCTGAGTAATCTCGCAGAGACCCGCTATGCGGATCGGAAGAAGTTTCACCTTCCAATTGACCCCAACAATTCCCACTCTATTGTTTTCGGCTGCAGCAGCCACCCCAGCTACCCCTGTTCCGTGTCCGACAAGATGGCACTCGTCACTCCACTCTATAGTATCCGAAAATGAATCCCATCCTTCCAAAATTCTCCCCTGAAGATCTATATGTTCGTCTACTTCCGTATCAAGAATCGCGATGGTAACAGAGTTGCTACCACGAGACAGCCTGAGCGCCTCATAACCATCAACGTCGGCGTCCGGCAAGCCATAGCCGTTGTTTCGAACATTTTGCCCGATATTATTGAGGCCGTATTGCTGCCTGTAGTTTGGATCGTTGAAAAGTGATTCATTAACGGATTGAAAAAGCTTTCCAGGGCGGTCGATTTCGACACTCTCAATAATGTCGTTTTGTTGGGACAGAAGATCGAGGGCGGTAACGATTACGACATCTGGAACGTGCACAAGATAGTGTATCGATCGAGCCCAATCTTTTGAGCCAGGTTAGCGTCTCTAAATGGAAACGAATACAAAGGTCTCACTTCTGTGAGTGGTAAGCGTTGAGGTAAAAGCTTTTGTAATTTTCCTTTGGATTCTACTCGCTCCTTAACAATTAAATAGGAAGAGACAAATCCTCTCGTAAGTTCATCGTTGGAAGGCTGCGTCCAGTCCTGACAGAGAAGTGTCTCCGTCGAACACAAAATAATGAGACAAGTGGCCAGTATTTGAATTTGCTTTTGCTTCATATTAATTCTCCCAATTTTTAAAGTCCTCGAGCTGAAAATGCTTGAATAATTAGATCGGCATGAAGGCCGCCGTCGATAGCGTCCACTGCAAGCAAATCAAAAGTAATGCCTGGATCATAGCCCAAGTAACAACTTGGCCTCTAATGCTCCAGCCCTTAGCGGATCTATCCGGCGTTTCTAGATGAGCGCCACTATTGAATTTCGGCGGGCCATTTCGTCTAGCATTATTTGACGGAGTATTAACAACACAGGTTTTAGATCCTCCGAACCCGTGATCCGCTAGCGTAGTATTTTCAGAAGCATTCGGAGCCAGCGCAAACAAATTAAACCAAGATAAAAAAAATAAAGCGATGCTCGCAGAAAAAAATCCTGCACCCACAGAAAACCCAAAACCCATATTCAGGCAACTACTTCAATGTTCACTAATAAGTAAACGGAGAAATTTGTCAGAGCTTGTTCAAAACTCGAAAATATAATTCTGATTTACTAAACACCCTGCAAACACTCGCTCTTTCGGTCTTTTGTACTACTTTCTCCGAATAGATGTCGCGAATATTTGAGCCTTGCTATTCTCAACTCAAAGATTCAACTCGAGAGAGATCAGGTTGGAGTATAGACCAGATGTTTATCAGGATACGTTTTTTCGAATCGGTAAAAGGCACTACCAGTCGATCAAGTATATATCAGTTGTACTAATTCTTCCGGCTCGAATTTGAAAGATGACATTCGTAAATGATATGTCGGGCAACTGGTAGGCGGAGAGATTTTCGGTGTTTTTAGTGCTCGGTATAAGTCCTGAGGAATAAGCTTCTTGCAGGGCGGGGCCTGCGGCGTCGACGGCTCGAGCAAGTAATTGTTTTCCCGCCTCGATGAGTTCATTGAATGGTTTTAACTTTTCAACGGATGCATTTTGCTTAACTTGGTCGTCTCGAAGATCTGCCAGCCGACTTAAAGTAATGCCCCGAGCGAAGGTCTGAAATCCTGCGCCAATATAGGGGATGTATAAGATGCGTTTGTGCGGGATGCCTGCAGCCGCAAAAGCCGATTGCATGATCATCTTGCGCTGAATTCGTACATTTCGATCTCGTTGAGTCCAGTTGGGGCGAAGTCGCTTTAGCCATTTAATGACGATAGCTCTATGTTCGGATATCTGAACTCGAAACACTCTTGCTTCTTCGCCTCGGCCAATGAATTGAATCAATGGATTGGAGGAGGAGGTCGCAAGATTGCCCATCGAAACTTGACAACTGGTCGCCATCGCATTCCAAGAAAGGCACGTTATTAACATAAAAAAACAGAATCCCCTCACTCCCATAGTTGGGCACAATAGCCCATTTTTGGGCTTTCGAAAAGGCTTGCGATTTGCCAGAGAAGGCTTCTGCTTATAAGGCCTCAAATTCCAAGGACAATCAGCTTTAAAGCAGCCTGAAAAATCCTCTGCCCGAGAGGGTTTTATGCTAGAGAGTACCCTGATTTGAGTGATTTCCCCGCCTAAAACATTATGAGAATTTATAATAATCGAAATTCCATTTTTCAATTCATTTTGATCTGGGTCATGTTGATGGGCTTTCAAGATTCTCTATTCGCAGCGACATTATGGGGATCGAATCTTAAAGCGCTTATGAGTGCATGCGGATTTCGAAAGGGACTGGTCGTAGCCCCTAAAGATTCAATTCGGATTCATCCGACAATCGCTCGATTACTTACAGATCAGCAGAAAAGAGCTCTTGCTGCCGACATTGGAAGGTATAAGACGCCGGAATACGAAATGGATGAGAACCGCAGATTCGATTTGTATGTTCGACTTGTTTTGGAGTCACAGCTTGAGAGGATTGAATTGCTGGTCGCGGAAGAAAACTCTAATGCTCTTGCTCAGATTTTCGAACCCTTGGATGATTTTCACTTTTTGCCCGACAAAGATCTTATTCGAATTCTTAGGCTCAATATTGACTGGAAGGGCATAGTGAGAATTATGGGGAAAGTTTCATCCAACGCGCGTGAACAGCGAAGTAGGCTTAATACTCTGGACAGAATCAATCGGCTGTTTTGGCCTTATTTTTCAAGGATGAAGTGGGATTCTCGAGATGAAATATATATTGTCGACACTTCCGCCGAAGAAGAGAGATGGTTTGCGTATGTAATAGAAGTTAGGGATCTTTTGGATGGCGTAGACGAAACTTTGGAGAAGCTTCGTCTAGTGGGGAATTGGTAGCTGAGCAAGTTTTTCAGATTCATCGGGAGCTAGCCAAATATCTGAAATCGCAAAAACCATGGCGCGATGCGAGTTATAAAACTCTCTATTGGCATTAAAAATATTCGGGATGTGCTTGAGGGGAAGGCTTCCATTGCGAATAAGATCGTTAATTCTACTAATAAAATTCGAATAGTCTCTTTCAATTTCATTTAGACTTTGGGCAAGATTTTCAAAAGCCAAGGGAAGCTCGCGCGGGGCGAGCAGGCTATCGAAGCTTTCATAGAGCTTTAGAAATCTTGAGGCCATCTCCTCAAATATTCCGTGAACCTCATCGTTCGAAGAATTTTTGAACTCATTCAAATTGTGACGGATGTCCTTAATGCACTTGACGGAAATAATGGAGCTCCTGAGTCCCGAAAGTATTTGCCGCAAATTTAGGGCTTGCTCTGGGTGCAGCGTCTCGGCTTGAAGTTTCGAGCTATAGTCAATTAACATGGCCTCATTAGCTTTAAGTTGCACATAGCGTTCCGAATAAGAATCTTCATTGTTCCACAGGGCCTGAAGTTTCGATTTTTCTACTTTTCCCAAAACAGCAAAGTGATTTAGTTCACGAGCCCTGGCGACGATCTCTTTTGCAGATGATAGAAGGGACTCTAGCCCGGCCTCGGGCTGGCGGGGGTCAATATCTAGCAAGAAGCTTTCATCCCTTTTGGCTATGAATAGCTTCTCTAAGAAGCGTGCAAATCGTCCAAGAAATGGCCAGAAAAGTAAAATTCCAAGCGCATTAAAGCTGCTTTGAAAGAAGACTAAGGCATAGAGAGGTCGAGTTTCTCCAACAACATATTGTGCAAAGCTCAAAAGCCAAGGTAGAAACGCGAGAGCTAAACTAGTCGTAACAAGATTAAAAATAAAATGTGAAGCCGCGACTTGTTTTTTTTCGGCTGTCCCTCGAACGGCACCTAAAATAACAGTAATGGTTGTTCCCAGATCTGCTCCGACCACAAAAGCTGCTGCAGTATGTAAAGGAATTATATTCGCATTCAGGGCTGTCAAGGCAAGGACCATACTCGCTGAGCTTGATTGGATAATTGACGTAAAAAGGAAGCCTGCAAGAGCAAATGAGTAAATTCCGTTAGATTGAAAGTCGGATAAATTAAATCCACTCTGGAAATCGGAAAGACTCTCTTTCATCATGTTCAGTCCATAGAATAAAAGTCCGAAGGCGATGATTAGCTTGCCAAGTTCTGCAATATTCTTTCGTCGATTAAGTAAGACATATGCGAGTGAGCCAACCGCGATGAGGGGGAGCACGGCATCGCCGATGTGAAATTCAAATCCGAGACTTGAGACAATCCATCCGGTAAATGTAGTTCCAAGATTAGCCCCAAAGACAATTCCGAGCGCGTTCGACAATCCAATCATGCCGCTTCCGACCAGAGCCAATAGCATCAAGGTAACGGCAGAGCTGCTTTGCAATACGGCCGTGGAGACGGTTCCAACTAAAATGGCTTTCGCGTGTGTGTTGGTATGTTTGCGGAGTAGCTTCTTAAACGATCTTCCAGCAAGATACTTTAAAGACTCTTCGACCAGAGTGATCGCAAAGAGAAACAGGCCGAGCCCGGCAATAAACTTCCAAGTGTCGATGGCAAGCATTGCAATTATCTCTATCTTAAGGCGGGATAAAAATGAAGCAGACGGAGTGAGTTGGCTTTGAGATTTATCTAATTCATGGGTTCTCGGTTTCCGAGCGAAAGTAGGCTTGTTTCACAGAGCTCTTTTGATAAAAGAGTTTTTGACGTAACTTCGAAATTGTCGTTTATAGAGGCCGCTCGGACGACGCATTCCCTGTAAATATCGTAATCTCCTCCTGCGCTGCTCGCGGGAATTTTTGCCCAATAGACGCCGCTTCCGATCTGTTCCATCGAACGGCCTGTCATGGCCGCATAACGGCCGCTGGAATTCGATCGCCTTCATTGATGATGACGATATCGTTCGTTACCAGCTCGCGTCCCGCAACTCTTTTCCTTTTACCACCTCGGATAACAAGTGCTCGTGGACTTGTTAGATCCTTCAGGGCTTTAAGAGCATTTTCTGCCTTAAATTCTTGAGAAATCGTTATGACGAGAATCAGTATGAGAAACCCGACCAAGCTTATCGATTCTGTCGAATTTCCCAGAAAAAGATAAATAATGGCACAGCCAAGAAGTAAATACACCATAGGTTCGCAAACAATTTCGACGAGAACTTTCAAAAAATTTCTAAAACTTGATGCGGGCAATTCGTTATAGCCGCCGACGAATTGTTTTTGCCTGACTTCAAATTCCGTCAGGCCGGAATATTTATTGGGGGATGTCTGGTTCATCGGTTAGGCTTCAGATTAGCTATTTCTTGGATGAATGAGTAATATTTTGACGGAAGGATCAAGCTAAGGAAATAAAGAGGATTCCTTTCTTGGGCAATCTGACTTGAGCCAGTATAGTGGCCTCATCCATGTGTGGAATCTGTGCCGAAATTGCACTTGATGGATCGGACGCCCACTTAGGATCGGTTGAAAAAATGCTCCATGAGCTCAGTCCGCGAGGACCAGACGCTTCGGGAGCTTTTCGACAGGGCCGCTTAGCTGTCGGTCATCGAAGACTAAAAGTCATCGATTTGACAGAAAAGGCTTCTCAACCGATGCTCGATCCCGAACTTGGTCTTGGAATTTCTTTCAACGGCTGTATCTATAATTATAAAGAGCTTCGAAAGGAACTTGAGGCTAAGAGTTATTCATTTTTTTCAAGTGGGGACACTGAAGTAATTCTGAAGGCCTATCATGCCTGGGGTGACGATTGTGTTAAGCACTTCAACGGGATGTTTGCTTTTATCATTTGGGAGAGAGACTCGGGGCGTATTTTTATGGCGCGTGATCGATTGGGCATCAAGCCACTCTATTACGCGGAAGTGGATGGCAAGCTGAGAATTGCATCAAGCCTTCCGGCCCTGGTGAAATCGGGAGGGATCAGCACGGAGATAGACTCAGAAGCTTTAAATTTTTATATGAGTTTTCACTCTGTTGTTCCGGCGCCTTGGACTATTCTTAAATCTGTTCGAAAATTACCGCCGGCTTCCCGAATGATTATCGAGCCTGCCGGTGAAATAAAAATTAACTCATATTGGCAATTAAATTTTGAAACCGTATCAAAAGTCGCGTCTAGAAAGTTTGAAGATTGGAAAATTGAAATCGCGATGGCCTTGAAAGAGTCTATGAAGAGACGAATGATGGCCGATGTTGCCGTAGGAGTCTTGCTATCGGGCGGTCTTGATTCCAGTTTAATCGTTGGCTTGTTAGACGCCATGGGGCAAAGGAATTTGCATACATTCTCCATTGGTTTTGAAAGCGAAGGCGGAGAAAAGGGAGACGAGTTCGAATACTCGGATGTTATTGCTAAGCACTTCAAGACGGATCATCATCGAATTTTCATTAATTCAAAAGAAGTGATTGAAAATTTACAAAAGTGTATTGAGGCAATGAGTGAGCCGATGGTTAGCCATGATGTTATAGGCTTTTATCTTCTTTCACGCGAAGTTAAGAAGCATATAAAAGTGGTTCAATCAGGGCAGGGAGCGGATGAAGTGTTTGCCGGTTATCATTGGTATCCACCTCTTCTTGAGACGAAGAATCTTGTGGATGATTATTCTCGAGTCTTTCTGGATCGAGATTTTCCTGAGTACAAAAAGGCTATAACGAGTCCTTATATAGGAGAGGATTATAGTCAGGAGTTTATTCGGGAACACTTCGTTCAAAAGGGAGCAGATCTTGCCATCAACAAGGCCTTACGTTTGGACACGACCGTCATGCTTGTCGATGACCCGGTGAAGCGAGTCGATAATATGACGATGGCCTGGGGCTTGGAGGCGCGTGTTCCTTTCTTGGATCATGAGCTTGTGGAGCTTGCGGCTCAAGTTCCTGTGAAGTGGAAAGTTGGCAATGGCGGAAAGTATATTCTCAAAGAAGTCGCTCGGCAGTTTATTCCCGATTCGGTGATTGATCGTCCTAAAGGTTATTTTCCTGTGCCGGCACTTAAATTTTTGAAAGGCTCTTATTTGGAGCGTGTAAAGGACGTTCTCACAAGCAAGGCGGCAACAAACCGAGCTCTCTTCAACCATGACTATATTAATGGGATCTTAAAAAATCCGGATGAGCATATTACACCGCTTAGAGGTTCTAAGCTTTGGCAGATGGCTCTTTTGGAAGAATGGTTTCAGGTGCATAAACTATGAAAACAAAAAATAAAACTTCGAGACAAAATTCGGAGGTTTTAAAGCTAACCCGAGTCGAGCGTGTCATGAAGACAACCTCGCAAAGTTCGTGGAAGAGACCTCAAAAGGCTTTTTGGGATCAAACCTTAACGAGTGCTTCCATCGATTGTGGCTGGGGCCAAATGCTCTTTGGTCATACTTTTGAATCCTTGGAGGGTCTGAAAGATAGGCTTTGTGACGAAAGGGTTGGCGCCAGAAATATCGCTCTTTATTTACGCGATCCTCATGTTCTGACATCTCTGGCGCCTCAAGAATTGTTTCTGGATCCTTCGCATACATTTAGAATTTGGTTTGAGAACTATCGGCCAGCTAGATCGAGTATGAAGCATATTTCAATTCGCCGGGCCGAGTGTAAAGCAGATATTGAAAAAATTAATCTCCTTTTGGAGAAGCGACGAATGGTTCGAATTTCGGAAAAATTTAATCCCAAGGATCTCATTGGATCTAAGCTTATCTATTTTATGGCTGAAGAAAGGGGGACTAAAAGTTGCCAGGCGGTAGTTATGGGCCTTGATCATCTCGAAATTTTTAATGATCCAGAGAAAGGCTGCAGCCTGTGGAGTCTTGCCGTAGATCCACATGCCAAGTGGCCTGGGATTGGCGAGTTGATGGTTAGGCATTTGATCGAACATTATATGACAAAGGGCCGAAGCTATCTTGATTTGTCGGTGATGCATAACAACCAGCGGGCCATTAAGCTTTATGAGAAGTTAAAGTTCGAACGTGTTCCTGTGTTTTGTGTTAAAAATAAGAACGCCTACAATGAACCTCTCTATATGGCGCCTGAAGCGGGAACTTCACTTAATCCTTATGCCGAAATTATTATTCGGGAGGCGAGGCGCCGAGGGATTGGTGTTGAAATCTTAGATAAACAAAGTGCTATTTTTTCCCTTTCCTTTGGTGGGCGAACCATTACTTGTCAAGAATCCCTAACAGAGATGACTAGTGCGATTGCACTTCTTCGATGTTCCCATAAGCCAACTACTTTAAAAGTTTTGAAGGCGGCCGGATTGAAAGTTCCTGATCAGATGATCGTGACGAGCAAAAAGTCTGCTGAAGAATTTTTAAAGAAACACCGCGGCATTGTTGTAAAGCCGGCAGTCGGCGAGCAGGGAAATGGCGTTGCGGTAAATATTCGTAGTATCTCCCAACTGCACAAAGCGATCGGTATGGCAGGTGGTTTCGGTGATTCAGTTATTCTTGAAAGGTATTGTAAAGGAATCGACTTACGAATTGTCGTAATTGACTTTGTAATGGTGGCAGCATCCGTAAGGCGAGCACCAAGTGTTGTGGGCAATGCTGAAGATACGATTCAGAGCCTAATTGCGAAGCGGAACAGGCGACTTCATGCCGCTACTTTTGGTGAGAGTAAAATTCCAGTTGATTACGAAACGGAGCGATGTCTAAAAAATCAAAAGCTTAAGCTGTCGACTGTTTTGGAAGATGGAAGGGAGGTCATCGTAAGATTGACGCCCAATTTGCATACAGGAGGTAGTCTTGTCGATGTAACGGATAAGCTTCATCCGCATTTGAAAGAGGTAGCCGAGACGGCGGCGAAGGCCCTTAAGATTCCAGTCGTTGGGCTCGATCTGATTATCGATGATGTTCAAAAGCCGGAATATGTTTTTATCGAGGCCAACGAGCGGCCTGGTCTAGCCAATCATGAGCCTCAACCGACGGCCGATAAATTTATCGACTTGCTATTTCCACAAACCAAAATCTATGAGGCAGCACGATGAATAAGCTAAAGATTGATAGGACCTATTTGAAAAATACGCTGAAAAAGCTCCTCGAGATTCCAAGCCCATCCGGTTACACAGATTCGATAGTGCATTTTGTTGGCTCCGAATTAGAATCACTTGGTGTTCCGTTTGAATTGACAAGACGAGGGGCGATTCGCGCCAACCTTAAGGGAAAGAATCACAGCCCGGATCGAGCGATTGTAGCTCATGTGGATACACTTGGGGCTATGGTGCGTGGACTGAAGCAAAATGGACGATTAGATGTAGCTCCGATAGGAACATGGTCAGCGCGATTTGCGGAAGGAGCGCGTGTAACGATATTTTCGGATAATGAAACTTGGCACAGAGGTACAATTTTGCCTTTGAAGGCTTCGGGGCATGTCTATAACGAAGCCATCGATACGCAGCCAGTAAGCTGGGATAACTTGGAAATTCGCGTGGACGTGGCGTCCGAATCAAAATCCGATATTCAAAAAGTTGGTATTGCCATTGGAGACTTTGTCGCCATTGATCCTAATAGTGAATTTTTGGAGAATGGATTTATCGCCTCCCGTCATTTGGATAACAAAGCCGGCGTGGCTCTTTTGCTGGCTGCCGCGAGGGCCGTTCTTAGTTCGAAGGCCGTTCTTCCTGTGGATTGTCATCTTTTGTTTACGATTTCGGAGGAAGTGGGTTCAGGCGCCTCACATATTTTGCATCAAGATGTTGCTGAAATTTTGAGTATTGATAATGCCACCTCAGCTCCGGGTCAAAATTCTTTGGAAGCCGGCGTAACAATTGCGATGATGGACTCCACGGGCCCCTTTGATTTTCACCTCACTCATAAATTGATCAAACTTTGCAAGGACAATGAAATTCCTTTTGCGCGAGATGTTTTTCGATACTATAGATGCGATGCTGCGTCCGCGGTGGAAGCGGGCAATGATCTTCGGGCGGCCTTAGTTTGTTTTGGTTGTGATGCTTCTCATGGGTACGAAAGAACTCATATGAATTCCTTGGTTGGATTGGCCGAACTCCTAGCGTTATATATGCAAAGTGATCCGACCTTTAAGCGGGATGAAAAGCCATTGGGCCCCTTGCGAGGATTTTCGGAACAGCCGATCGAGAAATTCAGCCTTTAGGTTTTGAGATGTGAGCGCTTCACCTGCGATGTCGGCAGCTTGCGTTAAAACATAAAAAACTGATTATATTCGGGTTAAGGTTCAATTATTTATCTAAAGCTTAATAGACCCTGAACACAGCACTCTCATACTAAATCCATGAGAATTTTAATCGCTACAGATGCGTGGCTTCCTCAGATTAATGGAGTTGTACGATCAATTCAGAATTTGATTACTCAGCTCCAAAAGAAGGGACACCAGGTCGATTTGATTTCGCCGCTAGAAATGAGATCCTGGGCTTGTCCGTCCTACCCAGAAATTCGTTTGGCAATGGGCGTCGGATCTTATCTCGCAGCGAATATTGAACCCATACTGGAAGAATACGATTCGATTCATATCGCTACCGAGGGCCCAATCGGTTGGGCCATGAGACGACTTTGTTTGAGGTATCAACTTTCATTTACAACAGCTTACCATACAAAATTTCCGGAATATGTTTACGAGCGATGGCAAATGCCAATGCGATGGAGTCGGGCTTTCTTGAGGCGATTTCATTCAGCATCGTCGGGTGTGATGGTTTCAACAATGAGTCTTAAGCGGGAACTTCAGTCTTACGGTTTTAAAAATCTGGACCTATGGTCTCGAGGCGTGGATACGGACTTGTTTCGACCCGAAACTCACGAGAAATTTTTTTCAGGGCCCGGCCCTCATTTGCTTTATGTAGGTCGGCTGGCCGTTGAGAAAAATATTGAGGCGTTTTTAAATCTACCGACTAATGGCACCAAGCACATCGTTGGCGAGGGACCTCTCGCCAATGAACTTAAAAGAAAATATCCGGAAGCTAAGTTTTATGGAGCCAAAGTTGGCGCCGAGCTTGCCAAATTTTATGCTCAGGCCGATCTCTTTGTTTTTCCAAGTCTTACGGATACCTTCGGTCTCGTATTGCTCGAAGCTCTCGCGTGCGGCACACCTGTTGCCGCTTTTTCTGTCGCCGGACCGAAGGATGTTATTAGAAGCAAGAGTGTTGGTGTACTGAACCAAGATTTATCTCAAGCTGTTCGACTGGCTCTACAAGTAAACCGAGCCGAATGTCGATCTTATGCCGAGCGATTTTCTTGGGCTCAAAGCGCTGAGCAGTTTTTAGACAATCTGGTCGAAGCATCATCAGGAAAAACTGGAGAAAATCCTCAAAAATCTATTTTCGCTCGTACTTATGCTTTAGCGATGCAGGGTCTCCGGCTTCAAGGTTGGTAGATCAATATATTAATATTTTGTGATCTCCAGCTTCCTACGATCACATCATCGTAACCGTCATGGTTTAGATCTCGAAGTTCCATAAATTTTGCAACGTCGCCATAGGTTGGTGAATCAATTCTGTCGAATTCGTCAAAATGTCCGGGATCGTTAGACTGATTGTAGTAAAGGGTTACACTATTATCTCCAGAGTTTAGGGTAATGAAATCAAGATATGAATCATGATTAAAATCAGAAATTTTCATGACGAGAGGTCGTACACCCACTTGAACAGGTTGGGGGATGATGTAGTTAAAATTATAGTCTTTGCCCAATAGACTACCTGCGTCCGAATAGGCTGTGGAAACAGTGATATCCTCAATACCGTCATTATTCATATCGGCGATCTGGGCCTGCAAAAAGGGAATATCACTCGCCAATGTAATAGGATCGGAATAAACCCACGCGTAAATCCCAGTACGAGTGTTTTTATGAAAACCTTTATTTTCGATGACCTGGAGTTTTTCAGTAAGAGAGGCTTCAGTGTAAACAATATCTGCATCTTGATCGCCATCGAGATCCTTTAATTCAATGGATTGGGGAAAGGTTGTGTATGCGATTTGAATCTTGTTTCCAAAACCAATCCACCTTCCTTGATTATCAAATCCTAGATTTGCATAAATATCCACGACATGACTATCACTTGCCGTCACAATTTCGACTAAGCCATCCTGATTCATGTCCCCAACGGCAGCTTGGTGAATCGAGTAAGATGTCGACATAGCGTACTGGCGGAAGGATGGACAGAAAGTGGAGACAGAAGCCGGGTTCACCTGAAGTAATATTGTCGCGATGGGTTTTTGGTAGTCAAAAACAATCAAATCATTGAGTCCATCATTGTTGAAATCAGCTTGTCGGATTAAACCAGGTTGATTCCCGACTTCCACGTTGCAGTGCAAGGCGTGGGGTTGAGTCATATCGATTCGAAAGATATCGAGCTTTGAGTTTGGATAGCTTGAAACGAAAACATAATTTGCGGAGCCTTCGTATTTCGGAAACGATTTCAGTGGCGGAGCGAAAAGGATTGTTCACGTCGAAAGAAATTCAGAAAGTGAATGTGGATA
>PCXB01000001.1 GCA_002787535.1 Deltaproteobacteria bacterium CG11_big_fil_rev_8_21_14_0_20_45_16 | reverse complement strand
GGCGCCTGTTAATCCAAAATATGAAAATTCAAATTGTGCACAACCCCCCATTACAAGGTTTTTAGACTTTTTCAGAGATGACTAAATAACTTGGACTTTTAAATCCCGATCGATTGGCAAACTGGCGAGCCGAAAACTTCCGATGAATTTTTAGGTATTCAATCGAGACAGTCACAAAGGCGCGATAGTCCATAAATTCAAAGATTATGGGCGCAAGCTTTTTGCCTGATTTCATCATTTTTTATTATAAAGGCGCCCGAGGCCAATGAATAGGGCTTAGAGTACATAAGTGTACACAAATGTATACGAATTGATGTCGATATATAATCATATCTAACTGATAATACTTAGTATTTTTTAAAAATATATCGACACTAACGGCGCACATAAACATATATCACTTAATTTTAGTGGACGAACCCAGTGCCGTGTTTGCTTTTGTGCACCGACGAATCAGCCGCGCATAATGGCTTCCTTAGATACGAGGAGCCGGGTCAAATCAAATATACTCGCCGTTCTATCTCCTTTAAAATTAATTCGTGATGTCTAATGTGCCTTCTCCAGTTATATGGTTCACAGGTCTTTCTGGTTCGGGAAAAACCAGCCTAGGAAAAATGTTGATAAATACTTTGAAGGGTGACGAAGTGCCATGCGAATTTTTGGATGGGGATTTGGTACGAGATTTCTTTGGAAATGATCTTGGCTACAGTCGTGAGGAAAGAATTCAGAATATTAAGAGGATATGTTTTGCGGCCAAACTCTTGTCGGATCATGGCATTACTTGTGTGGTTGCCAATATTGCACCATTTTATGAAGTTCGTGATTTTGTCCGGAGCAAATTGTCTAACTATCTTCAAATCTACTTAGAGGTCGCTCCAGAGGTAGTTGTAAATCGTGATGTTAAGGGATTATATAAGAAAGCTTCCGCTTCTGGATCGAGCAATCTAGTTGGCATCGATATACCCTACGATATTCCTCGGCGCCCGGATTTGGTTCTCCAAACGGGTCAGGAAAGTATTGATGATAGTTTCACAAAACTGAAATCTTTCTTGATTCATAGAGGAGTTATTTCCTTATGACAAAAAAGCAGATGGAAATTTCAAAAGATTCTTGGATGGAGTTGCAAAATTTTCAAGATGGCGTGTTCGCTCCCCTTGAGGGTTTTATGCTTGAAGATGAGTATCGTGGCGTTGTGGATCATCTTAGGTTGCCGAATCAGGAAGTATGGTCGATGCCTATTAGTCTGGAAATAGATCCTAGTCGAAAATCCGATCTAAGATTGGGCCAAACCATGGAGCTCTTTGATAGAGAAGAGGGTTTGATTGGCGAGGTCGAGATTCAAAGTATTTTTGAAGTTGATTTGGAATCCGATATTCGGGAAATTTACGGAACGACAGATCTTCAACATCCTGGAGTAAAGAGAGAAATGGAAAGGAGCCCCCTCCGAATAGGAGGGCGAACCAGGATCCTCAAGGATTTTCCTAGTGAGTATTCGGATTGGATCTTAAAGCCTGCCATGGTGAAAGCGGAGATGTCGAAGCGATCTTGGGAAACGGCTGTGGGTTTTCAGACTCGTAACCCCATTCATCGAGCTCATGAATATTTGCAAAGAATCGGGATGGAGGTCTGTGATGGAATTTTGATCCACCCTTTAATTGGTTGGAAAAAGTCTGGCGATTTTCAACCTGAGGCCGTGATCAAAAGTTATCTAAAGATGTTGGAGTTATTCTATCCCCAAAAGCATGTGATCTTTGGATGCTTGATGACTCCCATGCGCTATGCGGGACCTCGCGAAGCAATTTTTCATGCCTGCATACGCCGCAATTTTGGCTGCACACATTTTATTGTTGGACGAGATCATGCTGGAGTCGGAAATTTTTACGAGAAGTACGCGGCTCAGCAATTATGTCGGCAGCACCCACCTTTGGGGGTAAAGATTTTGGAGTTGGCGGGTCCTTATTACAGCCGCAAGCTTAAAGAGATTGCGACCGAAAATTCTGCTCCAGATGATATGACGGATCGAGAAGAAGTGTCCGGGACGCTGATCCGAGAGATGCTGGGCCGTGGCGAAATGCCTCCGGAGAAATTCATGAGACCGGAAGTTTCGGAGCTTCTGTTACAACTTGCTTCGGAGAGCAAACTATTTAATAATTAAGGCTTATGGGAATTGAGCTGATTCTTACCCTAGGCCCTTCGTCGTTGAAGCCTGAGATTCTTAAGAAGATTGATCAATTGGGTCATTGCATCTACCGAATTAATGGTGCGCACGAGAGTCCCGAGACTCTTCCTGAATTAGTGGCGAAGGTTAGACAAATTCTCCCTTCGCCGAAGTTGATGTTGGATTTGCCGGGAAACAAGGTTCGTACCAAAAACATCAATCAGCCGATTGAAATAAGAAATGGGGAGCAGATTGCAATTAAGTCGTCTCAACTTAACTATCCAGATTTTTATAAACATCTTCAAAGAGGCATGTTGTTATATGCGAACGATTCTACGAGTGTATTAAAAATTATTTCGAGTAATGAAGAGGAAATCATCCTTGAGTCTCACTCAGATGGGACGATCGGAAACAACAAGGGGCTTCATGTTCAGGGAATTCACGCTGATATTCCATTTTTGTTTCAAAAGGATCAGGAATTAATTAAAGCCGCCGTATCCAGTAAGGTCCCGATTGTGTCATTGTCCTACGTTCGTAATCGAGCCGATATTCGCCAGGCAAAAAATGTCGCCGCAGAAGTAGGAGGCGACAGTTTGGAGTTTTTTGCGAAAGTTGAAACCGCCGCGGCGACACTTAATCTGGCTGAGATTTTCGATGAGGTGGACACCATCAATGTCGATCGAGGAGATCTGTCCTCGGATATTGGCCTGCTGAAACTCCCGGCCAAGCAAGAAAGAATTATTGATGTCGCAACGAGTGCTGGCAAACGAGTTTTTTTAGCCACTCAGTTTCTAAAGAATATGGAGTTGAACCCTGTACCACTGATTGCAGAATTGGTTCACATTTATAATGTTTTTCGAATGGGCATTGCGGGTATTCAGTTGTCCGAGGAGACCGCTATTGGCCGCTATCCCTATGAATGTGCAGAACTTGTTTTCAATTTGTATCGTGAATCTATGAGCGCTTGATGTTTGGACCTAAGTGTTCCCCCGCGCCAACTGGTCAAAGCTAAGTTTCATGTCCCCGTCACTTACTTGAGAGAAATCCTCATAGAATTCGCCCACTGAATAGAAGGGCTGAGGTACATCCAGTACAATAACTTTGTCAGCGAGTGATTCCAGTTCCTGAATCTTGCCGGATTCTGCCACAGACCCAACGGCATATTCGGGATTGTTTTCTGCGCCAATTTTGTGAACGAGTAGGACATCAAGATCAGCATCGAGCTTCTTTGCCACTTCAGCAGCCAGGGGCACTCCGCCACGAGGAATGGCTAGCACGAGGGGATTATCGGATCGATAGGCTTCAAGCCTTTCCACTAATACCTGTCCTGCTTGCTTTCTGTCCTTAAATTTCATTCCGGAATCGTTAGGCCAGCTTCCCGCTTAAAACGGAGGGTTGGCGACCGCACTTCATCTGTTTCTAGCTGAACGCGGGCTATTAGTTTATGCCCTGCAAATTTGTCCGCAACTTTCCATTCAGACAAATTTTCTGCAGATTCGATTCTTTCGTATTCGTCGGGAGCAGTTTGCCGAAACCATGCAATGGTCAGTGCTGGCAAGGCGGGCGTTTCGAGTCTAATTTTACGGGTTTGAGTATCATAGCTAATTCGATCTACGAGTTCGACGCGATCCAAAAATCGCTTCCACATATTTTCTCGATCGATGGCACAAAAATGCTTGGAGCGCATATTCCGCATTAAACACGAATCGTGAGTCGGGCGATAGCCAACCAATCGGCCACTTGAGTTAAAGGTGGGGTAGGCGCCGATAAAATTCTTGTCTTTGATATAGCCGTGTCCGAGGGCTGCGACCTTGAGATAGGCTAAGATGTTATCGCCATCTTCTGAGAGATCCTCCACATCGATTTGATGGTTGCCAGGTATGGGATAATTGAGCTCGTTGAGCTCAAAGAAACTTCGATCGTCCGTATACCTTCCTTCCAGCGGCAAGTTCTCACCATCAAATGTAAAGCGAACTTCTCCAGATGCGGACCAGCCGACGGAACTTACATCAACATCAAGTTCGTATGGGAATCCGTTTAAATCGGGAGCCGGAAACTTTATGTTCTGTCGAAAGGGGTTTTTTAGAAGTTTTTGCCAAACATAGGCTTGCGCGAGGATTTTTACATCAAAGACGCGGAGTTCGCCTTTCACCCATGGCATCCAGCTTACATTTTTATTGCTCGAATGATTGGCCCCAGTATAGACATCGCCTCCATCATATTCTTCACCAACATCTCCAAAGTTATGACCAAGTTCATGTCTCAAGACCATAGGACCGCTCTCAACTGAACGAGTTGTAATGGCGAATTCACCGCCGAGACCGCCATAATACTCATCATTGGCAATGATGATCGGGAAGTCCGTTGCCGGAGCTAGCTTCAAGGCTTTTCGGATTTGACTAGAGTTTCCCGGCATGATGGCCCGTTTAGATCCTTTGGGTGAGCGGTAAAGCCCAAAGACTGTGTCTTTCGATTCAACATCTGTAATGCCATGATCTTTAGAGGCCACAAAGACCGCATAAACATTAAACAAAGGAAGGTAGCTTGCGAAAGTGTCCTCCAAAAACAAATCGTCCGTAATGCGCTGGGCATCTTCAAAAAATATTTCGCGTTCCGCTTCCGTATAACCGTCTCCCAAAATTGTTAGGTTAATTCTATTCTCAGGTTGTCCTTGAACCACAAGTTTTCGAAGTTCAGCATCAAGTGGTGCCTCTTGAGTCCGATGTCGTGACTCGTTCAGAAGCCATGATTTTGCTAAGGCGGGCATCGAACCAAAGTCGGGGTAGAGCCATTCCTCAAACATCTTAGTTGAGGAGCGAGAATGCTCATCGATTTGCGAGGGCAAGGCTCTTAGTCGCCTAGCTGCCGTCAAGTTTCGAGTCGATGACATGACTTCAAGAATTCTCATGCTCCCATCCGTCGAAAGCTCCTGTTTGACGATATAAGAGGCCTTTGCCGCAGTAGACAGCCCGAAGACAAAGGCAAAACAAATCAAAAATATGAAGCCACGATAAATGTATGACACGAAAATCCCCCCCCCAAAGTGAATTGTAGGAAGCTGTGTGCGTTCCGGCAACGGCAAATGCCGATTGAGTCCTGAGTAGGTTGACGCAATGCGCTATTTCGTGTTCAGTAGGCCCTAGGCTTTAGCGAAGGAGACAAACGTTTGGAAAACGTTCCATTCCGTTAGAGCTGAAAAAACGGAAATTGAAATAAAGAGGTGAAAAATGAAAATTAAAAATACAGTGCTTAGTGCGTTGGGTTTCGGAATGCTTTTCGGATCCAGCTTCGTGGCGGCTCAGGGCGGTAGCCAAGCTCTCGCGATTGCACAAAATTTTGATAATGGTGTCTATGAAACTCAACTCTTGGAACTTCAAACATTTGTAAATGTCGCCACTACCTACCAACAGATGGAAAACATGGGCTTGGTCGATGGATGCGCGGCGGAGGAAGTAATTTTTGGAATGGCGGAAGGGATTCAAAAATCTCAGCTCGATCCCATTTTAGTGGCTCTTCCGAATGGCTTGGATCAAGAAATTAATTTTTACGCCATTCAAGTCCGGGGCCTAGTTGAAATGGCCAGAGACTCAGGTTGTGTCGTGAAAGCCAACGACAAATGTTGCAAGAAAAGTGATGACCCCTTGATCTCTGACAAGTGCAATGCCAAGACGAGCAAATATTGCAAGCTTTACGGTGTTAGAATTAAGGGCTGTTCTGAGAACTCAGACGATTGTCCTTCATCATAGTATTTTGAATTAAGCATTTTAGTCGGAAAGCCGCTTTGCCGGCGGTTTTCCTTTTCTTCGTAGCTGTGCTAGCAATGCCATGATTTTAAATATGAGGCTCAAAATGATGAAACCCCTCTCAAAAAACGCAGCTTACGTTTTCCTGACAAGTCTTTCGATACTTGGGATCATTCTTTCGGGATGGGGATTCGGTTTGGGAGCTCAATCCAAAGATGGCTCCAATATCAAATTTATAGAGGAAGTGCGGACATGGAAGCTAACGGCCTTTGATCGTTTGAAGCTTCCGGGCCTCAAGACTTTGGATTATTTTCAGCAAGCCTATCGAAGCCAGAACATCGGAGGACTGAAGCGCTATTTTGAAGAGAATTTTGCCTATTGGAGCGATGAACAGCGGAATGACGTTATATCTTTAATCAAAATGGGTATGGAAAGATCCACTGAAGAGGATTCGAGAGAGAGACGTGAGAAATTTGTATCTGAATATCTGGATTCAACTGGTCGATGGCCGGATCGCGCAATTCAAAATGCATTGGTTGATTTGGCCATCAAGACGAGTCGGGGTGAATTTCCAGTGGAGTTATCACTGTCGATGAGTGGTTTATCGGCCATGCATTTTTTTGAACATTCTGTTCCCGAGCTCAAGCTTGAAAATCGATATCAAGCAGGATTGAACTGGTCGGATAATGAGGCCTTTCTATGGACGCAAACCGAGGCACGAAAGGATGAATCTCAGATTGCCGGTCTGTTGAATCATGCTTATTCAATTTCTGAGGACGAAGTATCGATTCAGACAATGCGCTTCGATTTTGAGCCAGGGCAGCTTTCGTTGCCAGACTCAAGTTTTTCGAATTTGGAAATTAATAGCCTGAGTTTATTGCGCGCCGATTTTACGACTTATGAGCTGAAGAAAAATGAGATGAATCGTCAGCCAGACGATGATTCGCCTACAGCTGAAAGCTTTTTTGAAAGCCTAGGCTTTTTGGTTGCTTCGAATTCTCAGTCCAAGCCTTGTTCGTTTCCGGTCATTGGCCAGTCGGTTGGTCTCGAGCATTGGCTATTTGTCGGTTTAGAAGGTGCGGACTCAGCAAGTTTCTCAGATAAGTTAGCGAAAGATAGCCCTGAACTCGGGTTGCTGGGAGAGTTTGAAGCGAACGGACAGCAGTATAAAATCTTTGGTACCCAAAAAGACAAAATTATTATATGTGAAAGCAGCTTTGGTGATTCGAAACTCACGGCACGGACAAATGTTGATTCGTTGCCAGAAATTGAAAAAAATTACTCGGTATTTCGCTTTTTTGGAATTGGTCTTCGAGATCCATTAAATCAGAATCGAATAGCTTATCTCATAAGACAAGTCCCCAACGTGCGTCGCGGTTTGTGGTCTGATTGTCCTTATCCCGAAGATAAAAACTGGTTTTATTTTGGGCGTCGATCCAAGGATAGCGAGTGGAATCTTTTCGGCGGACGTTTTTATCCTGACACGGAAGATGAACTTCATCCCAAACTTGAGGCCCTTGCGGGATCCAAGCTGGAAAACCTTAGTTTGGACCCTAAGGCTCCAGTTGACTTGAGTGTTTACCTTCCAGATAATTCCGACAAAGCCAGACTGTTAAAGCTGGTCGCGCTTCCTTCGATGGATGTTCTGAATCAACGGAAAGAGTATATAAGATGGATGTCACGCGATATTCTTCGGGACCCTTTTTAAAACATTTTCTCTCTAAGGCTTTGATTTACCCATCATTATAAACTTTGGACAAGGTAAGCCAAATTCATTGGCGGCCTGACAGATCAAAGGGGAGTTTGGGGTACCATTAACGATGTTTCCGTCGTTATCATCCGCGATTAGAACTTCTGTAATAGTATCTGGCAAAAGACCGTTGCTCATATAACCACCGAGAGTTATCGCGGTCCAATTCATAAAAAGAAGATAAGATCGCTCGAGTCCAAAGGGCTCATAGTATTTAGCTCCAAGCTTCAAGCGAAGAGACCACCAAAAGCCGCCAAGCGCCTGGCCGCAATGATGTATTTCACCAACGCAAGGATAGCGCACGCCCGATCGATAGGGCCAGCGTATGTCGCGACCGTCCCAATAAAAATCCTCTCCGACTACCTCCGTATCATGTAAAAGCATGGCAAAACTATCGGAATAACCTTCGCCAAAGGCGCCCTGCGCAAGACCCAAGCTTTTGACAATATGATGAGCATATTCATGACTGATCACGGTAGAATAAGCACTGTTGACACAGTTGGCGGAAGATTTCACAAAGGCAAACGAGCCCGAATAAAAAGCGTTACAGGTGATCTCGTCAATGTTGACGACTCCAAAAGTTTGATCGTCGAGGCCTCCAAGTTCGGGTAGGTAGGATTTTGCGAACTTCCTGCTTTTGAGAAGCCACTTGAAAGTATTAACTTGTGAGGTATTTGTTTCGAGGGGTGTTTCATTGAAAATCAAATTGAAGGGAGGCGCGTCTATATTGACATCGAACTCTCGAGTGGCAATGAGATTGCTATCTCCAAGACTTGGGTAGTCTATAACTTCAAAAGTATCAGAATTGAGAGTGCTCGAAAGAAATAGTTCATTAGATCCATTAAAAGCGAATTCATAGCTTCCGTCCTCTCGAGAGTAATTTTGTGGAAGTCCATTCATATATATGAGGGATCCACCAAAACTCTCGAATGATGGCGGGTTTTGCGGTGTGTCGGATGTAGTGCCTGGAGTCACCCATGCTGAAACTTGTCCATAGATAGTATCCGGATAGGTTGTATCCAGATTGAAGGTTTGGTTCTTTTGCTCAAGTTTGATGCCCGTATGAGCATCTATATAGATGGCATAGCGCTGAAGTACGGAAGTCGGGCTAATTTCAAAGGATTGAATTTCGAACTCCCAGCAAAGCCTGGCGATCGACGTGGCCTTAGCTCCTAAGAAATATTTAAGCTTAGCGGAAGAAACGAGCTTATAATCTCTTAAACTTGGATCCTTTAATGTTTGGGCGACGGCCAAATCAGAGGAAATCGTTGGAAAGGGGCTTGCATATTGAGTCGGCTGAGCGTTTTGAATCAGGATATTTAAATTAGAATTTTGAATAGATCTCGAGACTATCAATCGGGCCTGTGAGTCTAGCAGATCTATTCCAGCGTGTTGTCGATTCAAAAGATAGACGTCCTTATCTTTCAAACTCCATTTACTTTTTACCACAAACTCCAAGGGCAATAAGCCGAGCGTAGCCTCCAAGTTTCTAAGCCGTAAGTCGACGGAATCATTGTTAAGCGGTTGACGCTCAATTAAATTCACGCGGTAACTTTGAACTTGTCTCAAGTAGTTTGCATGAACCTTCACGTTTGAATCTGAGTAAACTTAGGATTTTATCTTAAGTGAACAAGCGGGCTTCGATCGTAGTCGAGGCCCGCTTTCTATTTATCTCGTACGCTAAAGTCGTCTTGAGTGTTGTAAATTAAAGAGTTTGGCTCCTTTTGGAGTCCCTGTCCTTGAAACTCTGGTCGATGGATATCCGGCAAGACGCTGCCTTTCTCGTTAATTTTAATTTTCTCTTCCCGAACAATCTTCGTGGCTTTGACCTTGGAATTGATTTCAAAATCATTAGAAACTCGGGGTTCCAGTTGTTTTTCTATTTGTCGAAGTTTTCCATCCTCTTCGGGAAAGCTCAAAAATACTTGCATACTATGATTGGATTTATTTTCCAGCTTGCAGGAGACGGGAGTGCTGCGAAGTTTTTCTTCAATATGAGCCGGTGTTTTTGAGTCTCGCGAAAATATTTTCATATCAAATTCATTTATACAATAAAAACTAAACTCACTTTGAGGTGGAGCCTGGACATCTATGGTCAGTATCCACTCGGCCTCAAGTTCGGTTTGCAGTATAAGAAAGCTTGCGATAAGTGCCCCAGGAAATGTCATACGATAAGCTAATCCAAAGAAATTCTAAGTCGAAGTTTTAAAGGTATATCTGAATCAGACTGGTATTTATAGTTTTCAATTGCCCTGTTCGGATCATAGGGATGTAGCGAATAGAGGATGCGATCATGTCGAACTTGCCCCGCTTTGTCCTCAATAGGGATGGATATTTTAGTTCCTTTTTCATGGTCAATTAGTACCAGTTGATCCCAGGTCACAGCATGAGATCGTAAATCCTCCCAAATCATGGAAACATCTTTCACAATTTTTGTTTCCTCTTGGTGACCAAGATTCGTCAGATCCGAAACAGCGGGCACATTTTGTTTCCCTCCAAGCGGAAAATACCAGGGTGTCATGTTAAGGCCAATCTGTGGGTGAGGGCTTCGCCTGAAGAATCGAAACTCCAGATTAAATCCCGGTGATTGTATTGTATTTTGGTCAATTATTTTCAATCGAAGAAAGCTCTCGAGTGAATAAAGCTCCTTCGTCAATTCGATGATTTCGTAAAGATTGGTTGTTTGAACGGACGTCGAAAGAACCTCGTTTCTATTTTCATCTCTCGCCAGCTCAAAGTCTAGCTCATGAATCTCGCCATTTACGTTTAGAATATTCATCACATAACTAAGTTTTAGGGCTGGCGTGTAATTGCTTATAAAAAAATCCGGTTCAAATTCAAGATCCCGGACATCAAATTGATACTTTTGATTTTCTCTGAGGCGATTCAAGACTAAGTCTGTTCCGGGGGGTAGCTCTTGATCGGGGAGTAAGTACGACAAGGCAAGCTTGTCCCTTAAAAAACTTTCTAACGAAGCGTAGGCGTCAAGAGTTTTTCGTACAGCCTCTGTTTGTTCTAGCGTCTTCAAGAATAAAACTCCAAATCGAAGCAGCTCAAAACGCTTATCAGGCCGGTGCTGGCCAACTGTAGTTTCTAAAACTTCCTTCAGAGATTTTGCCCCCCGCTGGTCCGCGCGCACAAAATGCACAGATGGATCATGTAACAATAGATTGGAGGTTTCGACGAAATAGTCTTGTGTCGCAAAGCGAATCAAGGCTGAAACGTTAATTCGATAAGGAAAGTCGGAGTAGAGCTCGTCGGATAAATCTTGGGTAGAAATCATTAGAGCTCGGCTCAATTCAAGGAGTTTCTGCCATTTCTCAAACTCTTTGATGTCGCCGTGGGCTCTGGTATGTAGCCGATTCATTTCGACAATTAATTGAGCCTCTTGATTCTCGAGGACAAGCGAGTTGGAAATATCAGCAAAATAGGCTTCGACTTCATGGAGGAATGTTTCCTCAGAGGGGCGTACAGCCTCCAAGAGCTTTGAGTAACGATCTAGAGCGTCGGATAGCTCTTTGTAATCATCAAGACGACTCATCCGATAGTATCGATTCGAGTTCGATTCAAACTCTGGAGTTTGGTTCAGAGTTTCTTCCGTTTGAAGCAAGGCGTGATACAGTGATCCAAAAAGATCGTCATCAACGGCCGCGCTCTTGGCGCTTGAAGAAACAATAAGAAGCGAAAAAATAATTGTAAGATTTAATTTCAGATTAAGTCACTTGTAGCCTAGAGGGCCAAAAAAGTCGAGAACCCACGGATTGTCTAGCCAGCCTTTTCAAGCTCGATAGCTTCGTCTGTGGCCATATTTTGAGATTTTGGTAGGCGTACGATGAACTTCGTAAAGGCCGAGTCCAAATCATAATGAATTTCGCCGCCATGAGATTCAATAATCCTCTTGGATATGCTTAATCCGAGGCCAGTTCCCCCCGAAGGCGATTTGGTAGTGAAAAAGGGCTTCCAGATTTTACTTTGATGCTCTTCGTTAATGCCTGTTCCACTATCCATAAAAACCATCTCGACCTGATCCCCGACCTCTTCAATATCAATTTCAATCCAACGTTCAGTTAAATATCGAACGGCATCAAATGAGTTGTTCAATAGATTCATAATAACTTGAATAATTTCTTGATCCACACATTCAATTGAAACTGGATTTTGTAGCGGGACTTGTATCGTGATTCCATACTTTGAAAATCTCTCCTGGCAGAGATCGAGGCAATTAGAAATGAGATCGTGAATATTTGTAGTTTTATGGAGTCGAGTATCGGATCTTATCGCAAGAGCTCTTAGACTCGTAATAATCTTTACAATACGAAGACTTGTTTCGTAGATCCGCTTAGCAGAAACTTGAACTTCCTGAGGGCTTAGCGCTCGATCCGCTTGACTGTCAGTGAATAGCTTCTGGGCGTAACCTGATATAATAGCTAATGGATTGTTGATTTCGTGACCAATTTCAGCCGCGAGTTCCCCGAGTGAAGCTAATTTACCCGAATGTATAGCCTCGATCTTTAGTTGTTCCGCTATCAATTCAGCTTCCACTTGTTCCGATATATCGAATACAAGGCCGTCCCAGATCAAGTCTCCCGCTTTGTTGGTTCTGGGAGTTGCGATGCTTTGAACCCAGCGGGTCTTGCTCGTGAGTCCGCAGAGCCTTCCTTTCCATCTAAATTGTTGAAGCTTCGCCGCTGATTCGGATAGCTGTTGTTGAAAAGTTAATATATCGGAAGCTTCAAAGAGTTTCAACAGATCGCCAGCATCAGCGATTCTTGATTGAACTTCAATGCCAAAGAATTCCGAAGCGTTTCGACTAATAAAAGGAATTGAAATCCTATTATTGGATTTTCTTTTGATCTGAAACGCAACAATAGAAGCATTTTGAACCAGACGTTCCAAGAGCTGTCGTTCTTGAATGACTCTAGCTTCGACTTGTTTTTGGGCGCTAATATCTTGAAAACTTCCTCTAACTGAAACAATTTCTCCTTGCGCATTGTATTCGGCGTGGCCTGTCATTCGAATCCAGATTGGTTTAATATGTTGAGGTTTGATAAGCCGCACTTCATGTTCAAATGATCGACCTTCTTTAGCACATGTCTTCAGTGACTTGGCGACAGTGGCGCGGTCCTCAAATTGATAATGATTGATCAGAGTTTCCAATGTCATGTCGGCGTGGAACTTAGTTTGATGAATGATGGCCGCTTGCAAGGTGCATTCAAACTTTGAAGTTAGAATATTAAGAGACCAACCGCCTATTTTAGCATCCGCTTGTGTATTATTTAGAAGCTGTTGGCTTTGCCTGAGCTCATTAAGAGTCTTAGTAAGTTTATGGCGCCACAAAAGAGCTATTAAAACAAGCAATCCAAATATTGGACTAGAATAGATAATCCAGTCGGAGAAACTAACATCGCCATTCAGCAAAAGATAATTGTTCAAAACCTCGGTTACCAAAAATTAATGACCCAATTGGAGTTTAAGCTTCGAAAAACCTAAAGAATGCTGGTGATTGATTAGACTCATGATGACTCGGTAGAGAATATTTAAATCGAAGGGTTTTTCCATAAAGTAATCAGCCCTTAAATTTATTGCGGCCTTTAAAGAGAGCATAGTCGCCTGACCAGAAATAATTAAGCTCGGGATATTTTGATTCTTGGCGGCCTTAAGTAGCTCTATTCCACCGAAACTGCTTCTATCTAAAACAATATCAGCAATTAGGATGTCGAAATGTTCATGACTCATTATTCTGAGGGCCTCCACATGATCAGAAGCCTTGGAAACGATAAAATTTCTCTGCGTCAAATAATCGTTCAAAAGATCCAATAAATAAACTTCGTCTTCTGCTATCAGTGCCTTGTATGCTTTGTCCTCTGACCCACTAAAAACCTTCATGTTCCGAAACTATCAGCACTTTGGGGTGGTGGTACACCAACCAAGATCTAGTCTTAATCCAAATTGAGAGGAATTCTAGTCATTGTAGACTTTAATAAAATCGTGCAATCTAGGCTTATGAAATTGGGGGATGATAAGAGAATTGAGCGGAGTCTGGCACTCGTAAGTGCTTGGTTTCTGTTATTTATTGGGTCAATCGAGTTGAGAGGCCAAGTTCCGGATGTGCCGCGTGAGCATTGTGTGCGTTCCAAGAAGGCCTATACGAAATCCAAAGCATTTGAAGACTTTGTGTCGTATTTGTTTCCAGAGATGGAATCAGATGGTCCTCGAACTAAGAGAATCCGGACGGATGGACTCTATATCTTGCTGGATAGCTGCCCGGTCTATGAAAGATTTCGAAAAAATTTTTCCCGCGATACCAAGCATTTGGCTTGGTCTGTGTCCAAAAGCGTTACAGGTTTAGCGGTTGGACGAGCGGAAAAACTGGGATATCTAAATCGTAAGGATCTTGTTCAGAAATTTTATCCCCAGCTTAGTGGTCCCCATGGGGATAGTTTAAAAGTTGAGCATTTATTGCATTGGGCTTCAGGCTTTGCGTGGCAGGAGACTTATGAGTTTGCGCCCTTATTCTCAGATGTGGTGACAATGCTCTATACGAGGGGAAAGGATGATCGGGCCGCGTATGTATTTAGACAGCCATGGGCCGCAGCCCCGGGCGAGCGCTGGAATTATTCAACTGGAGACAGCCAGGCTTTAATGGGGGTTTTGTCCCAATCGCTTGCAGGCCATTCCGGGATCTATGATTTTTTGGAGACGGAATTCTTTGCGCCATTGAACATTGAGAATTGGACCTGGGAAGCGGATGCAGCTGGGACGCCATCAGGAGGTAGCCACCTTTATATAGAGGCGGGAGCTTTAGCCAATTTGGGTCAGCTGGTGCTGCAGGGTGGGCGATGGAAAGGGAAAGAATTTCTTCCCGAGGATTGGATAGATGAGATGACAAAGTTATCTCCCTATTATCGTGAAAAGGATTTTCATCGCTTTTTTGCGGGAGGAAATGGCGGCGGCCAGTGGTGGGTCAATCGTACGCGCTCGGAAGAAGGCGTAGGCAAGATTTATCCAGATGTTTCGGAGGATGTGATCTTGGCGAGAGGGCATTGGGGCCAGTATCTGGCCATTTTTCCATCTAAGAAATTAGTTGTAGCCAGGTTTGGTGATGAGTTGGATGGCGCCTTGGATTTGAATACGATGCTGCGCAAGGCCGAGCTTTCTGTCGGGCAAGAAATCACTGATACATCGGGAATCGAAAATGCAAACTAAAACTAAAAATAGATTTTTTTTAGGACTACTCGTGCTCATCTTTGGAATGGCGATTTTTGCTTCCATGAATTGGATCTATTTTAAGAGTTTCCCCCAAATTATTTCGGCCTATTACGCAAAGGAATTTTGTAGCTGCTACTATGTAATGAAGCAATCGGAAGAGCATTGCCACGAATGGACCAAACAGTGGGTTCCGATATCAAGCTTCTCTTGGGATAAAGACAGGAAAGAAATTTTCGTTGAGGGCTTCTTTTATAAAAGTCGAGCTCGCTGGATCGGGGAGAGACAAGGCTGTCAGCTTATGCCTCTCCCGTAAACACTTAGTTAGCCTCGCAAATGGCCTCGTCAAATACCGCTGACCAACTTTGAAGATTGCCTTCATCACTTGTGTAAGTATCTTCAATCATGATCCCCCATAAGCCGACCGAGCCCATATGAGGTTCAAAAAAATGATGGGCGCTGATTAGAAAAGTGGGAGTCTGATCCTCAGATTCAAGTTTGTCGGCTTGAACCGAAATGGGGAGTTTGTCTCCTGCTGGAGTGATCAGGTAATAGCGCAGGTCAGATATATAGCGGTGTTGTATCTTAAGCTCAATATTTAGGGCGATCGGGCTGAAGGCTCGATCGACAAAGAAGGCTTCGATCACACGACCTTTGCCTTTATCGGGAATATGTTTTTGAACTTCGAGTTCTTCTCGCCAGCTTTCTTCGTGAGTTCCAATTTGATTAAAGAAGTCGACTTTTCCGAGTCGATCTTTTGATTTCAGCTGAAGCTGAAGGTCAAAGGGCGATCCACAGTAAGCCACATCCTTAATATAGATTACAAACTGAGAATCAAGATCGCTCGTGCCATAAGCGGGCAGCTCACTTAATTTAGAAGTATTCTTAAGAATTATGATTTCAGCGGAGCTCGATGTAAGGCTTGCGTTCAGTCCTGCGAAGCCTTCGCTAGAAGCATTCGAAAGACTGCCCGAAAAGGAAAGAATTTCAGCTGGCTCCGGAATACCATTGCCGTTGCCAACGACTTCTATCCAGTCCCATTTTTGGAGGCCGACGATGGGGCTGCGTTGCTCGCCAAACCAGCAAGCGGGTCTCGCTCCAAAAGCGCGCATATCAGCATTCATGCAAGAAAATACTCCGGCTTGGAGCTCAGCATTCTTATCATTGCTGGAGCCATCTCCAATCTTTCCTGGGATGATTGAATCGGGAATCATTCGTCCACATATTCCTCCCGAAACATAAGTATCCAAGCGGCACTGGGCGGCGGGGTGAGACTCCTTTGTTTGGGTTACAATATGTCGATCTTCAGCCTCAAAGCTTACTTGGGTTCCGCCAAGAATACCGAGAAGGTTGCCTAGGGAATAGCCGGCCATTGCCGTTCGATAACATAGTTGTCGCTGTCGTTGACTGGCGTAGGCTTCATCGCATTTTGCTTTTACCGTCGGATGAACCTTATCTTCAAAACTGGCATTTTCTTCCAAATCATTCGCCCATATTCTTTTGGCACACGTTTGTGTCGCAAAATAATCTGCCGCCCCTTCGGCAGCAGCCCAGCTCATCCCGCTATAGAAGGGGTAGCCACCAAGGTGATGGCCAAGTTCGTGACAGACGACCATAGCAAAACCATCTGGCGTGACGACAGGGTGTCGAGCCAGCCCTCCGAACATACTTACTTTCCAGGTGTTTCCTGTTTGCTCAGCATAGGCGTTGACAGTTGGGTCGGTCCAGTTACGAACGATCTCTAGTTGGGCTGAATGCTTTTGGACAACGGGAGCATAAATCGCTTCAATCTTATCGATAATCTGATTGAATGTTTCTTCATCGATTTGAGGAGGGCGTCGATGTTTTCCATCCAATAAATATAAATCGTTAGGCGGCAGATCCGCGAAAGCTTGTCCGCCTTGTAATATAATTGCCATAGAAATTAAAATAAATTTTTTCATGAGCACTCCCCCTGAATGACATTGTAAAGAAATCATCGCGAAGGTCCTAGCAAATTAGATATTAGTAACGCGACGGGATAACGCTTGGAGTAGATGCTGTGGAATACTTATCTTGTTATCTCATAGTTCGATGCTTGGATCGCCGAACACTCCTAATATGGAAAACAGCTGTAGAAGGTATTCAGATTTTCTTGGCGGCGTCGTGCCAGACGATCTCAAGTCAAGATGTTCAAAATTTGTATTGAAGGAGTCTGTTTGCCTCCGCGCGATAGAAATGTTTTTCCATGAGTGTAAAAAGACATCCTTTGCTAGGCTGTCGGAGTTTTCAATCATTCTAAAATAAACCTGGGTCTGAGCAGCGGTCAGCAAAACTGGGCCATGAGCGCTGTTAAGAAGTTCTCTAATGAGGCTGGGTTCGTCAGGTTCGACTAGCGTCCATGATCCAGCAAAGCAAGATGAAAAGTGTATGATCCTCGGCCACCAATCGATCTGAGAGGCCTCTGAAGAATGAAAATTTCCTATGTCTCCCGGAGTACCATGTTCGCTTAAATAAAGAATATCGGTTTCAGGGTCGAGATATTTGAGAAAGTTACTTAAATCAGTTTCGCTGAAGATTTGATAGCTACCAGGTTTGATTTCCTGAGCTTGTAAAAACTCACTTAGGTTATCTTTGATCAATTTCCACCCCTGGTTTTCTCCGTATCGAAACATCACGCTTTCGCCACCCTGGCTAGCTACGAAATTCGGATTGGCTTTCGGTCGAAAGGCCTTTCGCCTCGTTAGATAAGAAGCAAAGTCAGTTTTCAGATTGGAATTTTCAATCCATCGACCTACACCTAAATCCTGAACGTAAGGATGATGAGCTTGGCTGCTAGGATTAAATCTCGCCATGTCAAAAGCATAAGGCGTGGGGTAGTCAAGTTTGTAAATATTTCCAGATTTATGATAAATGTGGTTTTTCAAGCGAGAATTAGTTTTCTTAATTGGTTTTTCCCAATAGGCATTTAGTAAATTTCCATAGGGTAGATCACTTTGACCGTGGTAGAGGCTCGTTGTTGCAGACCCATCATTAAAGATTTCAAAGACAGGGATATCCCTTCCTATTAAGAATAAAGCCTCGGACATCGGGTTTCGATTCTGATGAATATAGCGACGTATAGAGCTTGGGTTTCGACCTTGAATGAGTCGATTTGGAATGCAAAGCAGCTCGCTATCGTGCCGACCTTCCGAGAAAAGTAGATCAAGGTAGGCTCCCAAATCATCGTAAAGAATCTGGCAATTCGCTTCGGACACGATAAGACTCAAACTTATATCCTCTGACCACTTTCGAATCGAGGAAGGCTGAAAATTATCAAAAGTAATTGTTAGCATCTGTCGGAGCTGAGTCTTAACCTCTTCACAGCTGTCAGCTGCCTCGGTGCTGTAGTTCGCTGACATACTCCGACCTGACAGCCCTTTGATATCAAGGAACTGATCGTTGCCAATTTGATAGACGTAACTTGTCGTTTGATTAGGAAATTGGCATCTAACTTGGTCCGTCCATACGGTTTTGAGTGGAAAGTAAGACTCATAGTGAAGCATCAAATAGGGGTGGCAGTAAGATTGCAGCTCCGGGTCCGTTAAGACTGAATCGCGACAGGACGTAGACTGTGGAAAGTCGACCTGCAGTAAAAACTGCAAAGCGATCACCGCACCGATGCTATCCAGCAAAATTTCCTCCCCCGAGATCTAATATTTAATCAAATTTCTCGACGCTTGTCGGGAAGAATCTTGTGACGCAAAGCGTGCTTGGCATCGGTCGCCCGAGCATAGACAATGAGAAATAGGCTTAAACCTAACCCGAGAGGCTAAGATTTGTTTTGAAGAGGTTTATTATTTTGACAGAGGCGGGTCGTGAAGTGGGGTTCGGACATCTCAGTCGAATGGCTGTCTTGCGCAAAATTTTAACGGACAGAGGCGTGAGTGTAGATCTTCGAGTAAAACTCGATACGACAACTGAGTTGGACTGGGATGGACAGATGATTCCATGCGACGATTGGATTAAGAATTGGCCAAAGAATAATCTTATCATTGTGGATTCCTATCGAGTGGGATTGGATTGTTTAGCTGGGATTCGAGCTCAAAATTTAAAATTGATCTATATGGATGATTTTGGACGATTGGATCCTCCCTGTGATTTGATAATCAACGCAAATCTTGGGACAGAAAGCTTTCTTTACAAAAATGCTGACGAAAGTCTTGTGGGGTCCTCTTTTGTTATCCTTCAAGAAGGAATTCGGAAATCTCAGAAAAAAGTAAATCACAAAGATAGGCTTCATAAAATTCTCATTTCGATGGGTGGAAGCGAGGTCCAGCCTCTATTTGATTCTCTAAAGGATTTCTGTGATAAACATTCAAAATTTGAGTTTAAGATTTTGGCGCCTTGGCTTTCCAAGGAATCGAATCCTAATTCGAAAAATATTGAATTTATCTCCCAGCTCTCGGCCGAGAAGCTGGCTATTCTCATGCTTGAATCAGATTTGGTTTTAACCGCCGCGGGGCAAACCACGCATGAGCTAGCTTATCTTGCTGTGCCGTTTATTGCTTTCGCGATTTCCAAAGATCAGGAGCCGAAAGTAGATTTTCTTTTGAAGTGCGGATTGCAAAGCAAGCGCATCCAAATAGCCTCTAGAGAATTCTTTGAAGATCTTGATCAGGCAATCAGTCTGCTAACTTCCGCTGACGCAAGAAAGAACTTTGGTCGGCAATCCCTAAGTCTTATTGACGACAGGGGCGCGGAGCGAATTGTCGATCATATATTGAAGCTTTCTTAACTTGCGATGCGTCGCTTGTTCTCTTCTTCCGTAAGATTGGATTGGATATTTCCATGGCTGATTCGCATGCCATAAAAAGATCGGTAAACAAAGAAACAGCCTACAATAAACAAGACGATTCCAATCGTTCGTGAAGTCGCGGGCTCCGAGGCAACAGCGATCTCAGCCGCTAACAATCCAAAGAGTGTCGTAAACTTAATAATGGGGTTCATCGCTACGGAAGAAGTATCCTTAAAGGGATCGCCAACGGTATCGCCAACAACGGTGGCGGCATGAAGAGCTGTTCCTTTTTCTTTAAGGTCGACTTCCACAACTTTTTTAGCGTTATCCCAGGCTCCTCCGGCGTTGGCCATAAACATGGCTTGGAACAGTCCGAAGGCAGCGATGGCTACCAAGTAACTGGCAAAAAAAGTTGGATCCAAGCAAGTAAAAGCCAGAGTGAACGAGAAGATAACGCCAAGAATATTGATCATTCCGTTTTGAGCATAGCGCGTACAAATTTCGACAACTTCCTTGGATTTTTCCGTCGACGCACGCTCCATTTTATCAAGATCGATATTAGCTTTGATAAACTCTACAGCTCGATGTGCGCCAGTGGTAACGGCTTGAATAGAAGCGCCTGTAAACCAATAAATAACTGCGCCACCCATTATCAATCCCATCAAAACTTTTGGATCCAAGAGATCGAGTTGAAGCTTTAAGAGCAGGATGATCGAGAAGATCATTGTAGTCGCACCGATCACCGCTGTACCAATCAGCACGGGTTTGGCCGTTGCCTTAAATGTATTGCCCGCGGAATCATTGGTTTCTAAAAGGTGTTTCCCGCGGATGAAGTTTGGATCAAATCCAAAATCCTTTCGGACTTCATCCTTGATGCCTGAGATCGTTTCAATTTGAGAAAGTTCAAATACTGACTGAGCGTTGTCGGTAACCGGTCCATAACTATCAACGGCAATGGTTACGGGTCCCATTCCTAACATCCCGAAGGCCACAAGTCCTAAAGCAAAAACTGAGGGATAAACCATGAAGTCGGCGAGGCCTTCTTTGCTTGTTAAGTAAGCGACCAAAATCAAGCCCACCATGACGAGGCCTTTCCAAAAAGCACTAAAATTGCCAGCTACAAGGCCCGAAAAATATTAAGTGAGGCGCCACCTTCTCGGGAGGCCATGACGACTTCATTGACATGCTTAGATTTCGAAGAAGTAAAAATCTTAGTAAGCTCTGGGATAACAGCCGCTGCCAAAGTTCCACAGCTGATGATCGTCGAAAGTTTCCACCACATACCATTGACCATATCGCCGATCAGCATCTCGCTTACAAAATAGGTAACGATGATCGAAAAAATAGAAGTGACCCATACCAAGCTTGTTAAAGGAGTTTCAAAGTCGAAATCATCCTTATCCTTAAAGAGCAGCCTGGAAATCAGATCATTGATAAGATACGAAGCAATTGACGTAAAAATCATCAAGATTCGCATCGCAAAGATCCATACAATGATGCGAGCTTGAAGTTCTGCCGTGTTTGCACCTGATGTGATGGCGCCGGTTTCGTCAAAATTCATTCCAACCGCGAGAACAATAAAACTAATCAAGGCCACGCCGGTAACGCCGTAGGTTTCAAAACCGTCAGCCGTGGGACCTACCGAATCTCCGGCATTGTCACCCGTACAGTCAGCAATGACGCCCGGATTTCGAGCGTCATCTTCTTTAATATTGAAAACAATTTTCATCAGATCTGAGCCAATGTCGGCAATCTTTGTAAAAATCCCGCCGCAAATTCGGAGGGCTGACGCGCCGAGGGATTCGCCAATCGCAAATCCAATAAAGCAGGCACCGGCGTTCTCGGGTGATACAAAAAGCAAAATGCTGATCATCATCATCAGTTCAACGCAGATCAAAACAACACCGATCGACATTCCGGATTGAAGGGGAATGGACATGACAGGAAAGGATTTGCCTGCCAAAGAAGCGAAGGCCGTTCGACTGTTGGCAAAATTATTTAAACGAATGCCAAACCAGGCAACACCGAAGGAACCCAAAATTCCTAAAACCGACCAGGCTAGGATTGTAAGTACACGGCTAATTTCCATATTTTCCAGGACGAAAAAATAATAAAAAATGGCAACACCGACAATGACTTCTAACGCCAACAAAAGTTTCGCTTGTTGCAAAAGATAGGTCTTGCATGTTTCGTAAATTAAACTCGAAATATCCAGCATGGATTGATGAGCGGGTAGTTTTCGAACTTTAAAGTACTCAAGAAATCCAAACAATAGACCGGCGCCAACGACAATAAACCCAAACCAAAGAATACTTCGGCCAGAAATTTCGTTGCCGAACAATGTAAAGTAGACATTTAGGTCGGGGATCTTGAGGTCGGCTTCGCTGGCCTGGGCCATGCTTGGCAAGACGACGCATGCCGAGGAAAGAATAGATTTAAGTCCAACATACAGTCTGTTTTTAACGCCCATATTTTTTCTCCTGATTGAAACAATCTAAGCTGGCCCCCAAAACTAAATAAAGCAGCATTTATTAATCTTTCACTTGTCTTGCCTCGGCCGCCTCTGAGAAAAGCTTTGTATCTTGTCGGGAGGGGTGAATGTATCGACGTTTTCGGCCATGGTTTTTGTTCATTTTTGTGAATATCCTGGGGCTGCAAGCTCAAGGCTTAGAGGAGAACATTCGCTTTCGGGGTCGCGCTCCTGGCCTTTACCTTAGTGAGGCGGAGAGCCTGGCCAATCCTGAGACTAGCGACTTCACGACGACCAGGGAGCCTTTGGCGCCGCTGAGCGTGGAAGGCATAAGGCAGTTTTTTGAGAGCAAGCCAGATCTCAGCGGTAAACAGATTGTCCTTATCGGGGCTCCAATTTTGGGGGATTTGGCTCGCGATTATCAAGCCTTAGCCGAAGATCAGATTAGCTTATTCTACCGGAAGGAGGTTGCCGTCACTAGTATCAGGCATCCGTCAGGTTTATTGGAAAAATCCCTCAATATGCTTCCGCGCCGCGAGGATTTGGCCAAACCCATTCCCTATGAGCTGTTGATGGTCGCTCCCAAGCTTGTTCTAGATGAGAGTCTCGCTTGGACTTTAATGTTGGGGCCTCCAATAGTTACCGCCCTTTCGGTATCCCTTCCTGAAGGAATGGCAGGCTTAGCAGGAAAAGTCGGCATGCCTTTGTCGGTCGCTGTTCCGATGGTTGTGTTAGATGTCGCCCATGTTTTGCCTTTGATTCTCTATCGGCGGTTTCTATCTAATCACAATCTAAGGCTAAATACATGGGAGCGCTTCGGACGTCAGTTTGCCTTGAGTCTAATTTTTTCAATCGATTTCTACTTGGTTTCTCAATGGCCTCAAATTCTGGAGGCTCTGAAAGACCCCAGTCTTTCCGCCTCATTGTCTGGACTGGCAAAAATGATATCGATTGCTGTTCCCGCAAGCATCTTTAATATGTTGGCTCGAACAACGGTTCATTCGAGCATCAATCAGTTTGAACAATCGGGGCCAGCACGCCGGCGCCTAGCCACAAACCTTGAATTGCTGGCAGGAATGCTTATTGCGCCGACTTATATATTTTCGACTCTTCCATTGTTGAAACCGGTAATTTCGTTACCCCTGATGGATCTCAATATGGCACATCTTGGACTTTTAGCTTTGGGTGGAGCGGGTGGCGTTGCCTGGATGGGTTTGGAGCGAAAGAACCTTAGTGTCTGGCTTAAAAACTTAGGCACTCAATGCAAAGCCGGATTTCGGGCTTTGGCGGGCCGAACTAGGATCTGAAGTTTATTATTGCTATTGATAATCATTATCAATAGCAATTGATCATGAACCTAGTTTTTTCTATTCAACTTCTTTTATTTTTATCCAGAAAGGGAATGTAACAATGATATTGAATTTGATTTTGGTCAGCGCTCTAACGAACTCGTATTCGGATGATATTGAGTCGATAAAAGCTCGATCAGGATGTTTTAAGGTCAGCTATGAGTTTTATGATAATAATACACCTAGCTCTAATTTAACCGCCGATGCGATGGAGTGGGTTGCGTTTGAAGAAATAGAGAATAATAAGTTTTCTCTTCAACGTATTGTCATAGGTGAAGATCCTGATGCTTCCATTCAAGGCGATTCGACTGAGATTGCTAAACACTGGCGCGAAGAATGGGAGTATGAAGCACCGGTGGTCTGGAATTACCAATCGGGAATGCGGTGGAAGCGAGAAGATCAAAAAGTTGAAGAAGGGAGCTGGGTTTATCGGGACTATCAACTCGACGAAAGTTTGCGATATGAATCCAGCGGACAATGGAACGGGGGTGTTTTTCAGACTTCCGTAGATGCTCCACTTCCCCGTCGCGAGATTAAGACAAATCCTCGCCCTGATGGAAAGGCTTATGATCTGCTCCATCGATTTATGAGTCTTCGTGCTGATCAATCTGGCTCTCAAGAGTTTTATGCGAACCAAAAAATTCGGCTCTCGACCGAGCGGGAGCTTATTTCTATGGAGTCTGGTTTGATTCACTATCAAAGGATAGAACATCCGCTGTGTGAGAACGCCGAGGCTTACTGGAACAGCCAGAAGGATTTTTGGAAATTAGTCCAGAAAGCTTGGGGGGCGGAACTTGAAGGAAAAGATTCCTATCACCTCAAATCTTACCGTCTCATTGGTAGCTTTATGCAGATCGGGGAGGAGATTGCTAGCAATCCTAATACAAGTCTAGAGCTTGCAGAGATCGGAGCTATGATACGCCAGGTAGTTGAATAAGACTTTTATTAGAAATTTTGAGACCTTGGAAGGCCAGCTTGTCATGGGCTGGCTTTCTGCTACAAAAGCTCCCGAGATGTTTAGGGTTTTTATTCTTTTATTGGGGTGTCTAGCCGCACTTGATTTGGAAGCTGATTTGCGGGCCTGCGCCATGTTCTCTTGGCTCGCGCAGAGGCACGAAGATCGTAGTGAGCCATGGAAGCAGGTTCGTTCAAGCGCTTTTGTTCTTAGTGATCAATTCATGCGAGAAAAAATTAAGGAAATCATCAATCTTTCGGGTGAAACTATTAAAAGAGAGCATGGGCCAGAGCTAGATTCGATTCATAAAAGTATGCTGGGATCCATGGCGGTGATAAAGAGTCTTAATGGAAGTCGACTTTCGTCCGCTGATCTACCGGATTTCGTGCTTCTTTTGAAGGAGGCCTTATACTCTGATTGGTATCTTGGATCTTTACGAATTCTCGTTAAAACGAATCGAATTAGTTTGGATGAAATTGAAGGCTTGGATCGATCTATTCAAAGCTTGCTGAAATCTGGATTTTCTCTCCTCGCCTCGGACTCGCGAATGGGCGAAGCTTAGGTTGGCGGAAGTTAAGGCTAATCAGAGTTTTGCTTGGAAGTTTTCCTTTGGTTTCGAGATGGCTCGAATTCCTGCCGCCGGGTTAAGTCATCCTCTTTATGCCGAATGGGTAGAGTACCGAAGGTCTAATCGCGCGGCAGTCCAAGCCATAGAAACTCGAATTGATTTGCCTTCGATGCCATCTTTTGCGACTCAGCAAGTATCGCCAAATTCACTTGATGCTGAACCCGATGAGGTGGAAACGGCTGTTAGAGATCCTAATCCGAAATCAAGTGTCGTTCTTCCGACGGAAAGTTTACTGGAGGGAATTTATCCTGACGACTTGGCGTCAGATGGGGGATCGAGTGATGGTCGTGCGCGGGGACAAAAGTATGATGGACATGGAGCGGGTAGCTATTCTCAGGGGGATAAGAATTTGAGCCCTAGGGAAAGGGTTCGAGCCTTAGAGGCCCAAATTCGCCAAAATCGTGCGAGAGGTAGCCTAAGCAGTTCGAGGCCACCGGGCACGTTAACCAGGGATCAGCGAGAATCTATCCAAAGGCGTATGAGTGGCGGCGAATAGTTCCATTTGTACGTCGAAGTTCCATGGGATTCTTCGATTGCCAGGGCAATAGGCTAGAGAATATACCCACGATATGAATTCACAAAAATCTTGGTTTATCGAAGAAAGTATTCATCAAAATTTGGGTCATTTGAGTAGGGATGGCGCGTTAGTCGTGGCGACCGGTAAATATACCGGGCGAGCAGTCAATGATCGTTATATTTCCAATCGTTCGGAGAGTTTTGACAAAATAGCCTGGTCAAAAACGAACCAAGAAATTGACTCGGGAGTGGCCCGTGAATTTTTATCGGCTGTTTCAAAGAAATTGAATTGTCTGGAAGATAAGGTTTTTGAATTTAATGGTTACGTCGGACCCTTTCCGATTCGAGTGCGATCGAGTTCGCCATGGCATATTGCGTTCGCCGAGAATATGTTTCGTCAAACACCTAGCTTTACGGTTCCTGGATTTCCAAAAGATAAAAGAATCGAAATCGACCATCTACCCTACGATACGACCGCGACAATTGGTGTGAATTTCCCCAATCCGACCTTACTTGTTTTAGATGCTGCAGATTTAAAGGTGGGCATTGTGGGTACGGCCTATGCGGGTGAAATTAAGAAATCAGCATTTACGCTTTGTAATTTTTTATTGCCTGAACATGGTTTTCTTTCCATGCATTCTTCTGCCAATTGCTTGGAGGATGGATCTAACTCTTGCGTATTGTTCGGCTTGTCCGGGACGGGCAAGACAACTTTGTCGGCAAGTCCCGATCGTTATTTGATCGGAGATGATGAAATTGTTTGGTCGCATACGGGCATTTCGAATTTGGAAGGTGGTTGTTACGCCAAGTTAATTGACTTGAGCCTTGAATCAGAGCCAGAGATTTTTAAAGCCGTGAATCAGTTCGGAAGTATAATGGAAAATGTTGGCTTCGATCCTCGTACAGGCATTGTAGACTTTAGTGATCGCGTAAAAACCGAGAATACTCGCGGCTCGTATTCCCTCGAAGCATTGAGCAAAGTATTTCCTATGAACAAAGAGGCCGAGGCTCCGCGTAGCATTGTCTTTTTGACAGCTGATGCCTTTGGTGTCATGCCGGCTGTGGCTAGATTGGATGAATGGCAGGCACAGTATTATTTTGTGTCTGGATATACCGCTAAAGTGGCGGGAACAGAGTTGGGTGTAAAAGAACCTCAGGCAGCTTTTAGCACCTGCTTTGGAGCCCCCTTTATGCCAAGGCCTTCTAATATTTATGCAGGCCTTTTGGCGGAGTTTGCAAAGAAAAGTGGAGCTCAATTTTGGCTGCTCAATACCGGATGGATGAGCGGTGGCTATGGGAAGAGTCAGCGGTATCCTTTGAAGGTCAGCCGCCAAATTCTTTCATCCATTCAGTCGGGAGAGTTAGCGAAGCAAAAAACGAAGAAGCATTCCGTTTTTAATTTTGAGGTGCCGACACAGTGTCCAAACATGGCGAGCCAGTATCTTGAATTTGATGATTTGCCTGGAGCTAAAATACTAGCTGAAAAATTTCATCGAAATATGGAAAACTTTTCTTCGCATATGGAAGCCTCTTGTTTACAAAATGGGGGGCCTTCTCTGTAAACTCCATATTGTGGAAGTCGGCAGCGTCAAAAAATCAGGAAGAAATAATAGTTCATTTAAAATGCTTGGAGTTCTATTAGGGCCTCTTCTATTTGCTATCATCCCATTTTTAAAGATTTCTGAATTGAGTCATGATGCCCATGTCGTTTTGGGCTTGATGGCTTGGATGATGGCCTGGTGGCTAAGTGAACTGCTGCCGCTGGGAGTTACGGCCTTGTTACCTATTCTCGTGCTTCCAAGCTCAAACATTTTGAAGCTGTCGGAAGTCACGCCGATTTACGGGTCAGACATTATATTTTTGTTTCTTGGAGGTTTTTTGATTTCCATTGCCTTGGAAAAATGGAAATTGCATCAGGCCTTGGCAGAGCGAATCCTTCCCTTTTTTAGCCGAAGTGTTTCCTTTTTGTTGTTGGGATTTATGCTGATCACCGCGGCTCTTTCGATGTGGATTTCGAATACGGCTTGCGCTTTTATGATGTTACCGATGGCGCTGGCTGTGGCCAAAAAGTTTTCAAAGCATTCAGTTGATATCGAAAAGGCTCTTTTGTTTGGAGTGGCTTATTCGGCTTCTATTGGCGGGGTGGGCACGATTATTGGAAGCCCGCCAAATGCTATATTGATAGGTTATCTAGAGAATAATGACCTCTGGGCCCCATCTTTTGGGAGATGGTTTATTATGGCGGCTCCGCTTTTGATATTTGGATTGTTGGCTTGCTGGTTGGTCATTCGATTTTTTTATTTGCGGAAGGGAATTTCAATAGGGGATCTCCAAAAATCAATTGAATTTTCGAGATGGTCCAAAAACCAAAAGCGCGTGTTGATTGTATTTATTTTGACGGCTATGGCTTGGATTCTACGCCCACTGATACCTGGAAATGCGATAACGGATACTTGGATTGCCGTTGCTGCTATCGTTGTTCTGTACCTCATACCATCAGCGGAAAAAACCGGAGAGGCCCTGTTAGCGCTTCATGATCTCTCAAAGGTCTCTTGGTCTATTTTGCTTCTTTTTGGCGGCGGCCTTACATTGGCCAAAGCCTTTCAGATAACGGGTTTTGATCAGTGGATGGCCTATCAGTTGACCGGGCTTCTGGATCTTGGCGTATGGGTACTGATTTTGATCATTGTTCTCGTTAGCATCATGTTTACCGAAATCGGATCGAACACGGCTGTGGCGGCACTTATTGTTCCTATTGTGGGGTCCCTAAGTGGGGCGCTTGGTCAGGCTCAAGGTATCGCCCTCATCTTCGCGGTGACCTTTGGCGCTTCGCTTTCTTTTATGATGCCGATGGCGACACCTCCTAACGCGATCGTCTTCCATAGCAAAAGGATACATCTGACCGAGATGATCAAGATTGGCTTTTGGTTGAATTTGATATTTTGGGTACTGATTAGCTTAGTCGCCTATTTTTGGATCCCCATCGTGATTTGACACGCTCGCTCACTCAGCTAGGAATTAGATCTTTGCACAATATGTGACATCTTATAAGAATATCAGATGTCTACAGAATCACAGAATTCATCGAATGCAGTCTTTGAAAAAGTGTGTACTGGCTTCGGGCTTTCAACTTTTTGCTTTAGGATTTTTTACGCTTTTTCTGGAGCTTGTTTTAATTCGCTATTTGGCTGGAAATATTTGGAACCTGGGTTACTTTCCAAATCTAGTATTGATGGCGGTCTTTGTGGGGATGGGAATTGGTTTCATTTTCCATCGGAGTTTTTCACTTAAAACATCTGGTCATTTGTTTCATTTATCCTTTTTGCTTTTGTTCATTTTGATTGCCTTTTGTAACAAAGCTTCATCCACAGATGCCTGGCTTTGACTCGTTTCAGGGTGAATTTGATGGAGATCTTTATTTTACAGCGACTAAGAACTTAACGGGTGTCCAGTCTAGTTATTTACCATTCGTGGCTTGTTTTGCATTTGTTGTCCTGATTTTTAGTTTGGTTTCGCAACGAACGGCCAAGCTTTTTCAGCGATTTGAACCCTTAACAGCCGATACATTGGATATCCTTGGATCCATCGCTGGGATTTTAAGCTTTTTATTGATTAGCCATTTCCAGCTCCCCGCTTCTATTTGGTTTGGCTTATGTGGCTTAATTTTTCTACTAGCCATGCCTCGATCCATGGCCTGGGCAGCTTTGCCGATTACTTTGGCGGGAGGATTGGTGGCGCTAGCGATCTATCAAGATGGACATTTGCTGAGCGATGAGACGAAAAAGGAGAATTTAGTTGTCAAATGGTCGCCTTACCAAAAGGTTGAATTTCTCGATGTTGAGGGGGTTCCCCAATCCATTTTTGTGAATGGAATCGCTCATCAGACGATGAAACCCGACCACAAACTTTTGAATTCATTTTATCAGACACATTATCAAGATCGTAAGGATCAGAATAAGCCAGCCTATCGTTCGGCTTTGATAATCGGCTCGGGTAGTGGAAATGATATTGCCACAGCGCTTATCAATGAAGTTCAGGATATTGATGCCGTCGAGATTGATCCTGCCATTGCGGCCATTGGTAAAAAATTTCATCCACTCCAACCCTATGCTGATCCACGAGTGCATTTAACCATCGATGATGGCCGTGCCTTTATGCAGCGGTCAAAGAAAAAATATGATCTGATTATTTTTGCGCTTACGGATTCCATCGTAAAGGTAAGTTCTATGTCGCAGCTGCGCTTGGAAAACTTTTTGTTTACTGAGCAAGCTGTCGCGACGGCCTTCAATCTTTTGGCTGATGATGGCGATATTGTTTTCTATAATCTCTATCGAAAGGATTGGATCGTCGGAAAAATCGAAGGAATGATCAAGAAGGCCACCCACCGCAATCCTCGGTTGATTTATCGACTTGAGGATTTTGCGGTTCTAAAAGTGGGTCGTAGCGATCCCGAAATTCAAGAGCCGATCGCGATTCAGGCGGGTATTGATTTGCCCGAGGACAACTGGCCATTTCTTTATCTGAAAGAAAAGAGCATACCTTCCTACTACCTCTACGCCATGCTTGTTATTATGACCTTGATTGGAAGCCTTTTTGTTGTGCTTCGAAAGCGTGGAGAAAAAGAAGGTGTCATAGCGACGCGGCCTTTCATTTTAACTAAATGGGCTTTTGTCATGATGGGAATGGCTTTTCTTCTTTTGCAGACCAAAAGCGTTATTCAATTTAGTCTTTTGTTCGGTACGACTTGGATTAATTCTTCTATTGTCTTCCTCAGCGTTTTAACACTTATACTTTTGGCAAACTGGACGGCGCAGGTTTTCAAGGCCAAAAATCTTCATTGGGGATTGTTCATTGCATTGGTGGGCAGTGCTTCGCTGCCGCTTTTCATTCCCTTGTCAATTCTACTGGAGATAGAGTCGACCGGGCTTCGAGTTGTCTTGGCCTCACTATTCACATTTAGTCCGATCTTTTTTGCAAATTTGATATTCTCCTTTAGTTTTCGAACGCAAAAGGCGGCGGAACAACTATTTGGTTGGAACCTTCTTGGGGCGATGGCAGGAGGGGTTTTAGAATATTTCAGTATGTTATTGGGCTACAATCTTTTGGCGGTTGTGGTGATGGTTCTGTATGCGGCGGTATTTATGCTTTTATTTAGGGCTCAATCAGAGTCTTGCGAAAAGCTGGATACTGAAATGCCTGATCGAGTTAAAGAAATTGCTTAAAGGGAGTCAGTAATGTTCAGAGTCGCGATTGCTTGCATCATTTCAATTTTAGTTTCATCTCAAGTTTGGGCGCAAAATTCTCCGAAGGACAAAGTGCTTTCCAGGGCGGATATTCTAAGCGGCTCGCAGATATTGTATGTAGAGAAAGGGGCGTCGACAGCAGACCTCCATGCCGTGCCAGAAAAGATAAGGATCTTGGAAAAAAGTATTTTGCAATGGAGTCAGAATTCCAAGGACAAAAAACTTGAGGCTCAGGTTCGTCTCCAGATCAATGCTCTGTTAAATTTGTCGGAAGTTGCCAAGAAGGCTTTGGGCGTGCATTGGAAGAATATCGAGACTAAGCCTGAGTTGAAACAGGAATACGTTCTGTTGTTTTCGAAACTTGTTGAAGATGATTATATGACGAAGCTTAGCAAGCTTAAGAATATTAAGTTTGGATTTGTTTTTCTTAAGCCCATGCTCAAATCCAAGAACATGACATCGATTCGTATCGTGGATGACAAGACCGATGCTGTCGCCTTGCTATTTTTTGATTCCGAGTGGAATAAAATCGTTGAAGCGGAACTTGATAGTACGTTATTAAGTGAATTCTATGGCCAGAGCTTTTTGCGAATCATTCGTAAGGCAGACAATCCTGATGCCGGCCTGAGCACGCTTGTCACAGCCATGAAACGTCGAATGGAGCAATCCATTGCGGCCAAACTATAAAGGGCTGATTGGGCTATTTAAGACCTAATTTTATAGCTTATTTTTTTGGGAGTTGATCAAAGCCAGTAATGATTTTGCTGATTAGACCAAAATCTTTGGCTTCCGCAGCATCAAACCATTTATCGCGGTCTGTTGCTTTGACAACGTCTTCAAAACTTCTTCCAGTTTCTTCCGCATAAAGCTTATTGATGGTTCCTTTCAGTTTAATGATGTCTTTGGCGTGAATTTCAAGATCCGATGCTTGGCCGTAAAGACCACCTGAAATCAAAGGTTGGTGGATCAAAAATTTTGAGTTTGGAAAAGCCAATCGATTTTGTTTTTTGGCACAGAGGGCGATTAAGGAGCCCATACTCGCGGCAAGACCCGTAACGACCGTATAAATCTCGGGGCCAACAAAGCGCGCGGTATCATAAATCGAAAATCCAGAGGTAACTTCGCCGCCAGGACTGTTGATAAACAAATAAATGGGCTTAGTCTTGTCTTCAAAAGACATCGACAAAATTTCACGATTTACCCGATAAGCCAGCTGCTCATTAACAGGACCACTGATTTGAACAATACGATGATTAAAAAGTGTTTGATCAAGTGGATTCCATTTGTTTGGGGACGCTTCTGTTACGGCAGGTTCTGCTTCAGTCATATTTTTAGGCTAATCGACAGGCTTGTTTTGAGTAAAGAAATAAAGCCGATTGGTATTCTTGGCCTTTCAAATGGCAAAGATAATTGTTGCGACGAGGAAATAAATCATAATACCGACCACATCGACAAGGGTGGACACCATGGGGGCAGAGGCGGTGGCGGGGTCAAGTTTGAGCATTCTCAACATAAAGGGAAGCATGGCCCCCACAAGGCTTCCCCAAAGAACCACGCCGACCACGCTAATTCCAACTGTCAAGGCCACATCAAAATATAGTGTCGAATAGAGGGCTTCGCTTCCGGGCCAAAACGCAATTCTCAAATAGCCGAGGATTCCGAGGCCGAGCCCTAAGCTTAGACCTACGACGAGTTCTCGAAGTAGGACGCGCCACCAATCCTGAAGTCGAAGTTCGCCCAGTGCAATAGCTCGGACGATCAAGGTGGCCGCCTGGGACCCAGAGTTTCCGCCGCTGCTAATAATTAAAGGAATGAAAATGGTAAGGGCAATTATTGCTTTAATTTGGTGCTCGAAGGCGCTCATCGCGGTTGCTGTCAATGTGCTTCCCATAAACAGCAAAACCAACCAAGTAAATCTTTTTCGAAACATCTCAAAATATCCAGTACGAAGATAAGGGTTTTCCAAGACTTCTTGCGCACCAAACTTTTGAATATCTTCGGTAGCTTCTTCCTGAACCACATTGACGATATCGTCCAAAGTGACGATACCTTTCATTCGACCCTCATTATCTAATACTGGTATAGCCATCAGGTCATATTGCGAAAACAGTCGGCTGACCTCTTCTTGATCCAAATCTTCTGCAACCGAAATAACATCCTTTTCGGCTAGATCCGTGATGAGGGTCGCCGGGTCTGCTGCAAAGAGCTGTCGAAGCGATACAACGCCATGAAGTTTTTGATCAAAGTCTAGAATATATAGATAGCGAAGGGTCTCGACTTGATCACGTGCCTGCATTCGAAGATATTCGAGGGCTGATACAACAGTCATATCGGGACGAATCCGCGCAAACCTAGGGTTCATTAAACCCCCTGCTTGGTCTTCCTTGTAAGCAAGAAGAGCAGAGACCTCTCTTTTTGTCCTAACATCAAGAAGATCGAGCGCCTCAGCTCTTTCCGTTTCGTCTAACTCCTGAATCAAATCCGCTGCATCATCTGGAGCAAGAAGTCGAATCAACGAGCGACGTGTCGGCGTTCCGAATATCTGAAATACTTCAGCTTGATCAAGGCTATTTAGACTAAGGAACAGCTCGTCGCTATCAGCTCGATTCAAGCTTTCGAAAGCCGAAAGGCGATCGTCCCTAGAAAGGCTGTTCCAAGCTTCAAGGGTGGATTCGAACGTGGTCGGCTCTTCTTGTTTTGATTCGATTTCGTTTTTTTCCATAGCAGTACCGACAAAATGTCCTCTATAGTCGACACTGCCTTTTAGTGAGTTTCAAGTCCAGATTTCAGTTCTTTTCCGCGATCACGACCACTTAAGATCACCAAAAAACATCTGTGCGAGATACCCAACCAATGGTGGGATGAAGAATGTACAGGCTATTCGAACGATGACAAATTTCCATCCTACAACACTGAATTCAAGAGGAATTCTGGAAAGTCCTAATAGCGACCACGAACTAATAAAGGCAATCATTGTTCCGACGCCCGCTCCAGATTTCATCATCACGGCAATGAGAGGGAAGCTTACAAATGGGCCCCCTGGCGCAAGAGCACCAGCCAGCGTTCCAACGGCGAGACCGCGAACGCCCGATTCACTTCCTAGCCAGCGACCAATCATTTCAGGAGAGATTAGGCTTTGTACAAGTTCCGCCGTCAGTAATGCAAAAAACAATAGAGGGAGGACACTTAGAGTGACTTCAAGAGCTCTAAGCGCTGACGGGTTGATTGGTAGTTCGGCACGTCGCACTGTCACGATGGCACCAAGACTGACAAAAGCCATAACCAGAGTTGCACCAAACATTCTTCTAAAGGCCTTTCTTAACCCAACAGTCAATCAAATTAAGTTACACTCTCTTAAATCTAAGAAAAGTAAAATCTGACAAAAATGTCACCAAAGCGAGATTATTCTATCAGGTTGAATTGATAAGATTTTTTTATGGAGGTGATAAATGATTCTTGTCGAAGACACACGAACTAGCTTTGCTCCCGGCTTGCGAATTAAGATTAAAAATCGCTGGCCCAAAAAAACAAAACGAGAATTCGTTCATATCAACGAAACCAAAGAAGATTTTAGGATTTACCCTCAAACCTTGCCCTCCCTAAGGGCATTTCCCACATTCCCACGCCCATAGCAGCACAATGCTAGGAAGCCCTTTCTGGGGCTTCCTAGCCCTCTCCTCTTTAGAGAGTTGAAACTCATGCCCGAGAAGTATTAAGAAAGAAATGTGATCAAAGTCCTATTAGCAGAAGATGAGGAACGAGCGATTCGTTTTATTGAAAAGGGCTTGTCAAAAGCGGGGATGAGTGTGGCCTCTTGTCAAAAAATGGAGGAAATAGATTCTTTTTTAGATGAACAAGAATTTGATGTTTTGATTCTAGATAGGCTGTTTCATAACCGAGACTCTTCCAATTTGATTCCCAAGTTTCGTAAAGATTATCCGAGTACCAGGATTTTGGTATTGAGCGCTTTGTCGGATGTCGATGAGCGGGTGAAGGGTTTGGAATATGGTGCCGACGATTAATTGGGAAAACCCTTTCATTTATCCGAGCTTATTAGTCGAATTAAATCTTTGTCTCGTCGTCGCGAAGACAAAGAAAAAGGCGCTGATGCTAACCTTAGATTTCTGGACCTCGAAATACGTCTGGACTCTCAGAAGGCCAAACGTTCTTCCAAATCTCTCGATCTCACCTTAATTGAGTTGCGGATATTAGCCTTGCTTATGAAAAGTCCTTTTCGAGTTTATAGTCGTGAGGAGCTTTTGGATCGAATATGGGGTATGAATTTTGACCCTTCTTCCAATGTTGTAGAGAAGGCCATTGGCCGCCTGCGTAAAAAAATTAATCGTGAGGGTCTTCGACCACTGATCGTGGCCCGTCGGGGACTGGGATATTGCTTAGATGAAGAGGATTAATCACAAGCTCCAGAATTCACTGAGTCTTCGGTTATTTTTATCGCTTCTGTTTGCTGCCCTTTTGAGCGCCGCCGTCACAGGAGCGGCGAGCCTTTATCTTGGTTTTGAAGTTGTTCGAGAAGATGTGGAGTTGGCACTTCAGCGATCAGCCAATCAACTCAAACGGGTCGCTGAGCGATTCGAACAGACTGCGGAGCTTCGTCGATGGCAAGAACTCGATGAGGATCTCGTTCCTTATCATGTGGGTGAAGTTCTCCGTGTCATGGATACACGAGGTCGAATTATCTTTGTGAGCAGTCGCTCCCTCAAACTTAGGCGACTGATAGATAAATTCAATCAGGCCCCGCTCGAAAAACTTCAGTTTGAAGACTTGGGCCCCTTCGAATATGTTCATTGGTCGACTAAATATCTTTCGAGTGCTGGAGAAGAAAGAATCTTGCAACTGGCGCTGCCT
>PCXB01000096.1 GCA_002787535.1 Deltaproteobacteria bacterium CG11_big_fil_rev_8_21_14_0_20_45_16 | reverse complement strand
AAAAAACCCCACTGACCCCTCTCGCCTACGCTCGAAAAAAGCGGACGAAGCTTGCCGCTTAGTCAAGGGCCTGCCCTGTGCCACAGATACATTTGTTTCGACATAGATTTGCGTAGAAAAAATGATTCCCCTTTTCCCAAAAATCATCTTTGGATTTGGAAATGGTTTGATAGCGGCAATTGGCCAACCCCATTTTGGCTTGCTCCGCCATGCCCAAGGCGAGTCTTGGGCAACCTTATGTTTCTGAGCATCGCGCAAAAAATCGGTTCGACTACGATACTGAAAACTTTCACCAAATGTGATTTTGGCGACAGCTCGACTTTTGAAATTTCCAACTTTGCCAGGAGTCTCTATGAGTATCATTTCAATATTCTCGTACTTTCTTGGAAGAGGATAGGTTCTAGTTTCAACGGTTTTTGCTCCCGACAAAATTAGTTGAGAGATTGGAAATTGGATATTTATACCCGGATAGGACTTACTACGAGATTGCATCGTTTCTGTCTTCAGAAATGCTTATATTGGCCGCTCTTGATGTAACTGATATTGCGGAAGTGAGGCCAAGTTGTTCATGTAAGCGATTTGAAGTCTTCTCCGCACATTTATTGTTTCCAAACTTCGTTCTTACCTGAAATGGAATCTCTCTTGCATCATTTCTAAAGGCCGAAAGCCGTCTTTTAATATTGCAGCAGTCTTTCTTATTGCTCCAAAGATCTTGGTCTTTCCAAAAATGCCCTTCTCCATTTCCTATATAGCAAGTCGTGAATTGGATTCCGTTGACACGGCACCGCTCTTTAAAGCGCTCGTAGTAGTAGCGAATCTCCTTATCAGTAAAGTGAAAATCCCTTTTTGATTTATATACCAAGTCTTTTCGGAAGAACTGTCTAAGGTTGGTGTCAACGACTCTTTCTACACTGTTGACAGTAAATGAACTAAATCGTCCAAAACCTGCGAGAATTGCAGGTACTTTGTACTGAGCAATTTCATCCACCATCTCAAAAGATGTGAAATCAAACTTGGGTACTTCCCCTTCCCACTTGAAATCTGGATTTGTGAAGTACCCGTCCGGGTAGATCGGGAATACAGGGTTGATTCGAACTGTTGTCCAAAAGCCTGCTTCACTAATTTTTTTCAAAGCAGTCAATCGGCGTTTTGCAGAAGGTGCTCCTCGTTCAATTTTTCGTAAAAGTTCTTCGTTTGTGGATGAAATGCTGTATTGAATGGCAGCAAGTTTAGGGTCTAATAGAGAGAGGTATTCATCTGTCGCAAGAAGATCAGAACGAGTGAATATTACATAAGGGTAATTGTAGAATTTTAGGATTCTCAAGAGTTCTTGGGTAACCTTATACTTTTGATCCATCCACATAAAGGAGTCACTCATAGAACCAATACGCAGTGGGATTCTTCGTTCAAGGATTTCACGCCATTTGTTCTTTTTGTCAGTTTCAAAGACAGTGTGAAAGGTTTTGCGGATCAGATTAATATCCACGGGTACCGGAATCGGCTTGTTCCAATAGCCGTGTACGGTCAGCTCCGCTTTCGCATAACAGTAGGCACAATCGTGGACGCATCCTCTTCCGTAGGTATCAATCTCAAACGCATAGAGGCATTGCTGGCATGTGCTGTGCGCATTTACCAGACGAAGGGCTGTTTTTAGTAGAATTCCACCTCGCATGGGCTTATCTGCAAACCGTTGTTCAAGCCTTCTTATCGGATAAAAATCAAAATTACTTTTATACTTTGAGATCTTATTTAATCGGTCTGATTCTAAGATCAGAGAGTTGGTAATTGGGGATGGAATCGCCGGTTCTCTATCTTGAGCCTCCGGAAGATAGTCACTAATAGGGATCACTTTTCGGCTGGCGTGTGAGGACGCAGGCGAGAACGTTGATAGGGCTTTTTCGGTCGTTTCCATAATTCTCCTTGGCGTGGAACCCTATCACAGAACTCCCCGTGGACTAAGAAACAATTGAACTCGGGATTCTTGATGATCTCGTAACTGGTTTGAATTTCAGCCCTTTCTGAGGCCATGTCGGCCCAGCAATTTTGGCGTGACCTCCGCTGTCACAGCTCTTCCGTAATCTAGGCATAGGAGGAAAAAGCATGTCTATCAGAGTCTCGAATATTTGGGTGGGCCTTTCCCTTCTCCTAGCAACCTTCATGCTTTCAGGATGCTTGGGTGGAGAAGAAGACGGAGGCGGATACGATGGTACCAGCTTTTCCGGTGGCGGCGATCTTGGTGTTAACGCCGATTATCCGACGACTGGGTTTAACGCTCTTTCAATTCAAGACATTCCTCTGGGAGAAAAGAACGAAATTGTCGTAAATATTTTCGATGCGAGCGAATTGGTCGATAGCCCATTTCAAGACTCATATTACATTGCGCCTGTTTTCTCCGACATCTTTCTAGCATCAGACAACAGTATCGAAATTTTCGACCTTCCCACAGATCGACCTTTGTTAATCATGCTGCTCACTCGAAACGATGCACGCGAAGTTACTTATGTAGGCCAAATGACGAAGAGGCTTAAACCAGGAGAACTTACACTTGTTACTGTTCCAATGAAGCAGTTCGGAGTGTTTCTCCAGGATGCGCTCAATATTGTTTATACCGATAACAGTGGCTACTATGTGGACGACGAGATTGAATTCGAATTTAAATTTTTCAATAGCACTCTCTTTAACTTGGGGAGTCTTTCGATCGATCTTAGGAGTCTCACGTCTGGCGCAAGGGTGACGTCATATTCGCAGTATAGTTACAATGACTTTTTGCCATTCACTTCGAAAACATTTGATGGGTTTAAAGTGAGTTTAGATGACGAATTTTCTGGGCCTATCGATTTCAAAGCAACAATTACATTTTCAGACAACGCAGGAAACGACAGCTCCTATGAGTGGGAGCAAATATTTACTTTGGAAGACTACTAGGAGGAGAAAATGAGACATATCTATTTATCAATCATAATGCTTTTAGCTAGCTTCATAAAAGTCGATGCGGCGCCGCCGCACGAATTCAAATGGAGCTTAGGATATAAGTCTTTTGATCGAGGCGAGGAAGTGGCTCATGAGACATTTCGATTAAGTAATATGGAAGAAGAACTTCCGTTTTCTCATCCAATTGTTAAGAGTTGCAAGATTTCTGAAGTTTCCGCCAATAGCGATGAAGGTCTTGCATCGGAATCGAGATTCATCCACTGCGAAGTTTTAAATGAATATGGCGAAAGCGTATCGATTTCAAACATAGCTATTTGCTTCGAGTCATCATCGGAAGATGCTGCTCTATTGTTTCGTTCGGGAGAAGATTTAGAACTAGGATTCTATCTATATCTTGAATGCTCCTCGAGCAGATCAGAAAAGGCCGCAGGCGATGAGTACTGAAAGAGGTCGTCAAACTAAAAGGCAGTGGTTGCTGATGCAGGCGTTGAAAAATAGGAATGGAGCTAATGTCGACCAACTTTGTAACCTCCTTAAGGTTCATCGCCGAACAATCTATCGAGACTTTGAGATCTTGGCTGACCTCGGTTTTAAAATTCAAAAGGATCAAGACCAGTCAATTGTTCGATATCGCTTAGAAGTTTCTCAGGACGTCAGTGTGACCCCTGATGTCACGCTGAATTTGTATTCTAGAAACATAAAAGGAGAAGATCATGAAAATAGCTAATCTTGCCAGCCTGGCAATTATCCCCCTTCTATTTGGCTGCGCCGCCAAACAAATGGGGTCAACACCTCAAGCGCAAAAGATTCTATACACGACGGATGGAAAGCGAGAAGTCCCCGAGTGGGTTTACGAGCGCCCATTCTTTGAGAAAGAGGATCGAGTCTTTGTGTCTGGAGTAGTCGATATAGATGGAAACCAAAACCCTTCACGAGGGCTAACAGCGGCCGACTTGCAAGCGAGAGCTGAACTTTCAAAAGCTATTCAGACTCGCCTTTCGGCCAAGCTTCAATTTGCAAATGAGGGTTTCGGTTACGATGAACAGCTGCTTCATCAGATTGTCTCAATGGCTTCTGATCTAAGTAGTCTTACCAATATTCGGATTGAAAAGCGTGGGTATGCACAGCTTCTTTTAGATCAGGGAAGTTACAAGCAGACTCGATACTCTTGTTATTCACTGGCTTCAGTTCCACGTTCTGATCTTCAGAGAATGATCGCCAACGCCATTCGTCAGTCCGAACAGGGTGGAAAAATAAGCCCATCATTTCGAAAGAAGATTGACCGTGAATGGGATCGGTTTTTCGATGATTCTTCTGCTCAAAAAGAAGCTTCGAACCTTCAAACAACGGATACAGATAGTAAGTCGGAGGCTCAGTGATCATTGGCCTGTCCATATCTCTACTTCTGCTTATCCAGCTTCCAGATAGCTGGCAGGAGCATGCCCGTATGGAGGATGAAACTCATTTTTTCTATACTGGCATGTCTTCTCCGAATGAGAATGAGCGGCAAGCGAGAGAGGAGGCGGTCTCGCAGGCTCGAAGCGCCTTTTTATTTGAGCATTTCGGGGTTCACTTTCAAGTCGATGAACGAGTGTATTCGAATTTAGGAGAACAGAGTGTTACTCAAGATCTTTCTCTTCGATCTCCAGAACATTTTTTGGTTGGTGAAAGGATCGAGTCAATCGAGAGAAGAAATAAGATTACATATATTTTACTAAGTTATCCAAAATTGGAGATTGCAAAACAGAAAGCTACGCTTGGTAATCGTGTGCCTCAACGACGATCGACTGAGCGAAGTTCAGAAACAAATCGAAGCGGAGCTGCTGAGCTTGGAGTATTGAGCTCTCCCGAAGGGGCTCTTGTTTATCTTAATGGAATGCCAATCGGAACTACACCTCTTCGTGCGCGCGGACTTCAGGAGGGCGCAGCCGATATTGAACTTGTTTTACCCCTTCATCGCCCGATCAAGAGGCAAGTTATTCTGTCTTCCGGCAGTCCTCTAAAAATTGATGAAAAACTTGAAGCTGAATTTGGGGTGTTGGATCTAGAGGTTGTTCCGAAAACAGCAAGAGTAAAGATTGAAAAAATCTATGATGGATCTGCAAGTGGGTTAAAGTCTTTGCGATTGCCTGCCGGAGAGCAGCGCATTTCAGTGACTCATTCTAATTACGAAGAACAACAGGTTACGATTTTTGTAAGACCAAAAGCTCAAAGCTATCGCCTGATCGAGTTAGCTCCAAAGCCCTCGAAAATCAGCATGGTTTCCAATCAGTATCCATTCAAAGCAAGTATGTTTGATGCTGATGATAATAAAAAAGTAGTTGAGATCGAGGACAATCAGATTCATCTCATCGAGCCGATTTATAAGAGGCTAGTGGCACAGAAGCAGGGATTTGAAAACTTTGAAGTTCGGTTGAACCTGATCCCAAATGCAGCAAGCACTCTGAATATTACGTTCGTCCCCGGACAATCAAAACCCATAGAGCATTCGAACAGTCGTAAATCGCGTTCGATATTTCGTAATCCATGGTTTTGGGGAGGTATTGTTGTTGCAGGAATTTTGACGGGAGTTCTTGTCTCAGCGGGCGGGGGCGGTGGTGGAGATTCCTCTTCTTCAACAAGTTCAGGCCCTTCTGCGCCGGGCAACACATCAGGTTCTGGAGGAGTCAAAATTGATCTTCAATGACCTGGAGCCAATATCTCGACATCCTGTCGTATCTAACGCCGAGCAGTATAATATAACGATGGCACGGGGGGAACAGCTCGCTAGAACATGGCAGATTATTAAGCGTCTTGAAGCGCAGCGAAGCCGCGGGCTTACGATCGATGAACTCTGCGATGAGGGTGGTTGGAATCGAAGGACTCTCTATCGTGACATTCAGGCGCTTGAAGAAGCCGGGTTTCCAATTGAAAAGGAAAGTTGTGACGGCAGAGTCTACTATCGCTTCACTCGTGCCTTTCGAGAAAGTCTTCCTCTCCACTTTAGTCTAACTGAGCTTGTCGCACTTACATTTTCTCAAGACCTAATGCAGGTTTTGAAAGGAACGTTTTTTTATGATTCTATTGAATCGGCTTTAGCAAAAATTAAATCTATTCTTCCTGTGAAAGCCTTGGAGTATCTCAATCAGATTGAAGCTTCGATGCACATGGGCTTTTCCCCTCAACCTCTTTATCAAGAATTGGGAGATTCGTTAGATACTTTATTTGAGGCTGTGATGAAAAAGCAGGTATGCAAAATTAAATATCACTCAGCACATTCTGGCGAAACAAATGAGCGAATCGTTGAGCCTTTAAAGATTTGGTTCGCAAACAGCTCTCTCTACTTGGTTGCCTATGATCGTAAGACTTCGGAAAAAAGGACTTTCGCCGTTTCGAGGATTGAGACTTGTGAAGTCGTTAAAGATGAAAGCTTTCAGAATGATGAATTCAACTTTGAGGAGTATCGACAGGGAAGCTTTCGAGTGTGGCGTGGCGAGCCTGAAGAAATCGAACTTATCTTCGAAAAGGAAATTGCACCGGTCATCGCCGAAAACCTATGGCATGAGTCTCAAAAATCAGAGGAACTTGGTGATGGCCGCCTTCGATTGAATCTGAACACGGTCATTAGTCCCGAGCTTGAAAACTGGATCCTGAGCTGGGGAAATCAAGTCATCGTTGAGTCTCCAGAAAATCTTAAAGGTCAAATTTTACAGAGAGCTATTGATATATGCAGGCACTATACCGACGATCTTGAGAAGAGCATTAAAGACATTTCTGGAAAGGCGCGTGCTTCATGAGAAGTCTGAATACAGCGAAAATAAGTTTTACAGTTGCTCAGAAGATCTGGGCTTCACTCAGCACAGAAGACAAGCAACAGGTCTTGAAGCTTCTGGAATCCTATTCACAAATATTGAAATCAAGGCTCAGCCGTGTGGACAAGCTTCGCAAGATTCAAGAAATAACTTGGAGGTTCCCCGATCAAGAGCTTCTTAAGCGCATCTTTAAAATGGCTTTGGAAAAGGCTGGGTGGTTAAAACGTGAAGGATGGGAAAAACGAAGTCTTCCAGCAAAATTCGCATTAGCCGGTGCCTACGCGGGGCTATCATTTGTGGGCTTAGCGGGAGCTGGAATTGCGTCTGGAGGATTAGCTGTTGGCCTTCCTGTATTTCTACTTACTAGTGCAGGAGCTGGCTTGGTTGGGATTATTCTGAACGAGCTTCAAACTGAAGTTCAAATGAAAACTGGGGGACAAGTTGATGAGTGAGAAGTCGCAATTAAAGGCTATAAGTTTAAACAAGGAGCCAGAGTATTTGAAACTCGAAAGGCTTTCCATTAAAGACCATCCCCAGTTTGATGAATATTGGGTTCAAGAAATAATCGCTAGTGATCCCTCCGTACTTGGTCTTGGGGATCTTATATTGAAAGATAAAGAAAGAAATCAGCCCAGGGGCGGACGCCTGGATATTCTATTAGAAGATCCGAATGACGAGAGAAGGTATGAAGTTGAAATTCAACTTGGGAAAACTGATGAATCACATATCATTCGAACAATCGAATATTGGGATAACGAACGAAAGAGATTTCCAGATCGTGAGCATTGCGCCGTTATTGTAGCGGAAGAAGTGACGAGTCGATTCTTCAACGTCATGAGTCTATTTAACGGGCATATTCCTCTTATAGCGATTCAGATGAATGCTGTTAGACTCGCAAATAACGGGATCTCCCTGATCTTTACAAGGGTACTAGATGAAATCCGTGTTGAATTTGATGAGGAAAACGATGCGAAGCAGGCGGCGGACAGATCATTGTGGGAAGGAAAAGGTTCTCCTGAGACTATCAAGTTGATGGACTATTTCTTAGACTATTCTACCCGTCTTCAGAATGGCTTGATTCCTAACTATACAACTGCCTACGTTGGGATCATGGACGGGAGATCTCCAAATAATTTTGTTACGCTACTTCCCTCAAGGCGAAGGATTTGTGTTCGTCCCCGAATCGAACGTACTGACACCATCGACACCGAACTTGAGACTCGTGGCTTAGAGTTCAAATATGGACGCTGGGGAGCCTACAAAATTTGGGTGAACCCGAAAGATGTAGACGAGCATGGCGAGTACCTTAAGACTCTTATAAAACAGGCACATGAAGGCTAACTTTGATGTAACATTTTCCCACCATGTGTGGAAGATTTAGCACGCCCGACGAAGAGCTTGTCATAAAGAAGTTTGGATTGAAGCTTCCAGATGGCTATCGCCGAAGCTTTAATGTTGCGCCGACTCAGCCAGTATTAACAATGGTATCCAAAAAAGAGTTACAGCTTCATCGCTGGGGGCTCATCCCATCTTGGGCGAAGGATTCGTCGATCGGGAATAAAATGATCAACGCCCGAGCGGAGACCGTGGCGGAAAAGCCTGCCTTTCGAAAACCTTTTGCGAAAAGGCGGTGTCTCGTTCTGGCGGCAGGATTTTACGAATGGCAGAGGTTGAACGACACAAAACGACCTCACTATATATATGCTTATGACGGAGATCTGATCACTTTTGCTGGTATTTGGGACGAGTGGAAGATCCCGGAAGGTGAACTTGTGCGATCGGCTTGTATCATCACGACCGCGGCCAATGATTTCATCAAGCCAATTCATGATCGCATGCCAGTAGTTATTCGCTCTGAGGAGTTGGATGAATGGTTAAACCCGGACGCTGATCCGGTTAAATTGACTAGATTACTTCGAAGCCCTCCGGATGGTTTCTTGAAGGCTCACTCCGTATCAAAGTTCGTGAATCATCCTCGAAACGATTCCGAGAAATGTATCGAACCCGAGTCGATAGCTACCGGCTAGATCCCACGAACTTCAACGAACTCGATGGTCAACCGATGGTCAACGAGGTTCAAAACTCAACCGAAGCTCCACGAATTCGAACGAACATCCGATTTCAATGGAAAGCCCGATGTTTTTGTAAATTTGGAGGAAACTAGTGTTTCCTCCCCTTTATTAAGAGAGTGAAATTCGGGCGGTTTCTGCTAGAACCGAAGAAGTTAAGCGGGGAGAGCGCCATGGTGGTAGCTCGTCGGGCTCATAACC
>PCXB01000004.1 GCA_002787535.1 Deltaproteobacteria bacterium CG11_big_fil_rev_8_21_14_0_20_45_16 | reverse complement strand
AAAGGTCAAAAGGCAGATTGAGAATGTCAGAACCAGTAGGGGCCATCGATTTGAATTTATCATCCGGATCTTCATCCAACACCCCCTCCAGTAATAGCGACCATGAGTATCATCATGCGATAGACGCTTCGATTGAAACACGCGCGCTAGAAATCGGCCAGAAGATTTTTCGGCGGAGTCGGAAGCTTGCGGCGGGCTTATTCAACCAGGGTTTTTGGCAAGAGAAAATGATGAAACTCACGACGGGAGATCCGCGCGTGAAGATTCAGTTATTTCGATTTGTTGATGTTTTGCCCGTCTTGAAATCTGAATACTTGAAGCGAGAACATTTGATCGAATATTTGTCGGCGCCTGATGGTGTAAAGAGCTGGCCCTGGCTTTTGAAATTGGCGACGAGTTTTTTAAAGAGCCCCTTGCAATCCATCATTGTAAAAACTGCTGATCGACAGGTTAAATCGATGGGCGATCTTTTTATAGTCGGAAAAAATCCTGAAGAAATTTTGCCGCGTTTGCAAAAACTGCGAAAGCAAGATGTGAGCTTTACTCTCGATATTTTGGGTGAGGCTGTTTTGTCTGAGGCTGAAACCAAAGAGTATCGACAGCAATACGAGAAAATCATTGATTATCTAGGGGAGTCGTCCGCGGCTTGGTCACGAATGAAAACGTGTGATTATTCGGCTCGAGGGGAGATTCCGAAGGTAAATGTTTCCATCAAGGTTTCGGCCTTTGATCCACTTGTCGATCCCATGGCTCAGGATGTGTCGATTGCTAGATTGCAAGAGCGTATCGAGCCACTCTTGCGAAAGGCCATGAAGTGGGGCGTTTTTATTAACTTTGATATGGAGCAGTATTCTCTCAAAGAATTAACTCGGGAATTATTTAAGAGAATTTTGATGAAGCCGGAATTTAAGGCGTATCCATTTTTTGGAGTCGTCAATCAGGCGTATTTACAATGCTCGCGAGAGGACATTAAAGATTGGATTGGCTTTGCGGAGACTCGAGGCTGCCCCTTTACGATTCGCTTGGTAAAAGGAGCCTATTGGGATTACGAAACCATTGTAGCCAATCAAAATCATTGGCCCTGTCCCGTGTTTGAACACAAGTGGGAATCCGATCTTTGCTTCGAAGATTGCGCGAAGATGCTTTTGGATAATTATCCCAAGATTGAATTGGCGGCTGCCTCTCATAATATTCGGTCGCTTGCCCATACGATAGCTTACGCTGAGCATCGCAAGCTTCCCAAGAATAGCTTTGAGATTCAAATGCTCTATGGAATGTCCGGAGCGTTTAAGTCCGCACTTGTGGAAATGGGTATGAGAGTACGTGAGTATTGCCCCATGGGAGATATGCTTCCGGGCCTTTCGTATTTGGTTCGGCGGCTATTGGAGAATACAGCTAATGATTCGTTTTTGAGACAGAGTTTTATGGATGGGAAAGAAATTAAAGATTTGCTGCGGCATCCTTCCTTGAATCAAAAATCACCTAACAAGATTCGAGTTATAGATTGAGAGAGTTAAGTTATGATGAATGAAGATTTTGTGCTACCCGCGTTTGAGAATACTAGAGTCTTGAACTTTGCGGAATCTGGGGACCGTCAAAAAATGGAACGAGCTTTAGCCGATGTTCATTCTAAACTAGGGCAAACTTATCGACTTGAAGACGCGACGATTATCACTCAGCGAAATCAGAATTGTAATCCAAGCTTCAACCCAGCTCAGATAGATCAAGTTGTGGGTTATGTTGAATATGCTAATTTAGAGCAATCTCTGACGGCTTTGGATAAGGTTCATCGATATTCTAAAACTTGGAAAAAAACTGAGGCGAAAACGCGAATTCAGTTAGTTGAGAAGTTGGCCGATATCTTAGAGGCCAAGCGCTTTGAATTGTCTGCTTGGATGGTTTTTGAAGTCGGAAAAAATTGGCGCGAAGCCGATGCTGATGTTTGTGAGGCTATTGATTTTTGTCGTTATTATGCCCGCCAGATGCTGAAGCTCTCGAAGCCGCATTTGACTCAAGTCTTGAGCGGCGAGCGGGATGAGCTTAGCTATCACCCGAAGGGGGTTGGTCTGGTGATAGCTCCTTGGAACTTTCCACTGGCGATTTTAACCGGGATGACAGTGGCTTCGCTAGTCTCAGGGAATGCGACTTTATTTAAGCCGGCGGAACAATCCAGTGTTATTGGGGCGATGCTTGCCAGGGCTATTAAAGAAGCTGGCTTTCCTGAGGGCTCATTTTACTTTTTGGCGGGAGAAGGCGAAAAAATTGGTCCCAGTCTTGTGGCCGACGAAAGGGTCGATGTCATAGCTTTTACGGGATCGGCTTCTGTCGGTCTCAGCATCATCGAAACGGCAGCCAAAAAACCCGGCGCCCATCAACGGGGCGTCAAAAAAGTCATCGCGGAGATGGGTGGAAAGAATGCCGTAATCGTTGATGAGGATGCCGATATTGATGAGGCGATTTTGGGCTGTGTTCACAGCGCCTTTAGTTTTCAAGGACAGAAGTGTTCGGCGCTTTCTCGATTGCTGGTGCATGAAAATGTTTATGATTCCTTTGTCTCAAGATTTGTAGAGGCAGCCAAAACTTTGAGAATGGGACCCGGAGCCAATCCTGAGAATCAATTGGGGCCCGTCATCGATTCTGAATCGCAGACTCGAATTGAAAAAACGATAGCGGAGGCCGAAAAGCGCTTGAAGCTTTTATATAAGAAAACAGATCTGCCAACAGGGGGACATTTTGTACCGCTGGCGATTTTTGAAACTCAGGATACGAAAGATCCGATTTTTCAAAATGAAATTTTCGGTCCAGTCGTCGTCATCAAAAAAATTCGAAGCTTGGAAGAGGGCTTTGCCGATGTAAATTCCGTGCGTTACGCGCTCACAGGAGGCATTTACTCGCGAAGTCCTTCTCATATTGAGCGGGCTAAGCGCGAGATGGAAGTGGGGAATCTCTATATAAATAGAAGTATTACCGGCGCCGTTGTCGAGAGACATCCGTTTGGCGGTTTTAAGCTTTCGGGGATTGGTAGTAAGGCTGGCGGCCCAGATTATTTATATCAATTCTTAGAACCTCGTACGTATTCCGAAAACACGGTTCGACGTGGCTTTGCGGGGGATTAAAGACTGCCCCAGAGTTTGCTAACACCAACAAAAATAACAAGAATGGCGAAAAGACGTTTGATGCCGTGGTTGCCGAGCGGCACAAAACGATTGGTATAAAAGCCGAGCATCGTCCCCGTCATGATGGCCACCAAATAGCTAATGGGAATTTGGTCTATGGCGGCGCGGCGTACCTGGAGTTGAGTGATGATGGCGGCTAGGGACGAAATAAAAATAAAAAAGAAACTTAAGTTAGCAGCCGTTTTCATATCGAATCTTTTAATCTTATGAAGAATGGGCACGTTGATAATACCGCCACCCACACCAAAGAGACCGCTCAAGGCGCCGGACAGAAAAATCGCCAAACGCATCTTCCAAATAGGATCTTTTTTTGCATCGATCAAGGCTTCTGGATTTTTATCCACAAGAAAAAATAGCCCCACGCCAATCATCAAGACAGCGAATCCGCGTGCCAAATAGAGCGAGGGTGTGACATTCAGGACAAGAGTGAAGAGTCCTGAGCCTAGAATGGAGAATAGGGCTAGTGGGATAAGTAGCTGGCGATGTGTTTTAATAAGAGCTCTATTCTTATGATTTTTTAGTAGGGCCAAAACAAAGATCGATGTGATTGAAATAAAAATGGCATCCTTATCGTCCCAACCCAAGATCAACGTCAGAATGGGAATCAAAATAAATCCACCGCCGAGGCCAACGATGCCGCCAACCAAGCTCGAAACCCAACCTGCTAAAACAATATAAATCACATTCATTTGTTTTTCCTCCTGGGAAAGAGATCCAGAATTTCTTCCAGTCTATTTCCCCTCGAGCCTTTAATTAAATAAGCCGCAAAATCTTTGTGCATGGAGTGAAGAGCTTGGCGTAGTTCAGTTTTGTCAATGAAGGATTGAATGTGAGAAGGGGGTGAAGGCATTTGAGATAAACACTCCCTAAAATTAACGCCAAAGACAAATATCTTATCAAACCCAGACACCATTGCGAGATTGAGAATCCTTTGATGAGCCTGGAAGCTTGAGGGTCCCAGATCAAACATATCGCCCAGAATCGCGATTCGCGAAAAGCCCTCGGCGATCTCCAAGAAGGTTTGAATGGCGGCTTCCATTGAGGAGGGGTTGGCGTTGTAACAATCATCATAGACAAAACAATCTTCAGTGCTTTCATACCAAAGGCTTCGATGGGGCTCCCCCTGAAAATTTTCAAATTGTTTACAGAGTTTTCGGTAGTCGGCCAGCTTGAGTTCAGGCTGCAAAGCCGTTATGACGGCTAAGGAGCCCAGAAGATTCTCAGCGTTTGCGGAGCCTGGTAGTGGATTTTTCCATTGGAGGCCAAAGGCTTCCAATGTATTTGGGGGCAAAAATCTTCCTTCAATATCGGCTCGATGTTTAAGAGAATACGACAGTGTGCGATTTCCAAGGGCTTCCAATCGAATCCACTCGGAATCGTAATTGGCAACAAATATTTTTTGGCGCTCCTTAAGGTCACTGGCAAGTCGAAGCTCTTCGCGAGCCACCGTTTCGATATCCTTGAGTCGTTCCAAATGTTCCTCTTGAATACTTGTAATGATACCAATGTCCGGCTGAAGAATTTGAAGATGCTTTATCATCCAGCCCGGTTCGTCGATGCCTACCTCTAATACAGCAATTTCTTCATTTCGAATCTGTAAAAGGCTTAAGCCAATTCCCAATATCGAATTTTCCGATTTCTTGGATTTAAAAACTTTTTCTTTAGTATGAATCTCACAAAGGTGATGAAAAATCATTTCTTTGGTCGTGGTTTTACCATTGCTGCCGGCAACGGCAATGATCTTTATATTCAAGATGGCGCGGTAGGCTGCGGCAAGCTTTCGAATCGCTTCGACGCTGTCAGAAACTTGGATGTATGGGATTCTAATGGATTTGGATGGAGCTTCAGAGCCAATCAAGGCTACCGCGCCGCTTTCTTGAGCCTGCTCAAGAAAGTTATGGCCATCGAAGTTATCACCTTTGATGGCGACGAAAACATCTCCGACCTGGATGCTTCGTGAATCGGTCCAAATCCGATGAATGGAAAAGTCGCCAAGCTTTTGCCCAAAACATTGTTCTAAGAGTTTAGCGTTCATTTTTTTCCACTCTATAAATCCAATAGAGATCGCTGTTGGCTAATGCTTCGGTTTTGAGTTCCTTAATCGCCTTGAGTTTAAGCGTTTTGGTATTCAGTTCTTCCCCTTGATAAAGAATAAGGCGAGATAAAATAGAATTGTTAATTTTGCTAGGATCAATTCCCGAGGCAATTAAGTTTTTCCAGTGTTTTTTCAAAAAGATTTTGTCCACAATAATATTTTTGAAATTTCCCTTATTCATATAATCTAAAAATGCGTTTTCGCTGCTTTCTAAAAGTATCGGTGGATTTTCTAGTAAGGCTGCTGGATGGAAAACGGAAAGAAAGCCGATTGAATCTCCGACTATGATAAAGGCATCTTCTGACTTCTTTTCCATAAGTTGCAGAGCGACAAGCCAATCTGCGGTAAAGGTTCTTTCTTGCACGCTCGTTTTGGCCTGATACCACATCCATCCCCAAGATAAGCTTCCCATGAAGATGGAAATCGCTGTGGCAAACTTAACGACTTTAGTTAATTTTTTAGAATCTAAATTGGCCATCATATGTTCGAAGAGTTTCAAAACTTCCCAGGCTAGCAAAAGCAATACAGGTATGAGGAGTTCCGGAGATATCAGCAGCCCAAGACTCATGATAGAAAGTCGAATCCAAACTCGACTTTGCCACGGCTGGAGCCAAGTGAGTCCCACGGCCGCGACCGATCCAAAGAAGCTTAGCCACCAATAGGTTGAGATTTCAAAGTTCGACGCCTTCCAGGGTCCATAAGACAGGGTCAGAAGGGCAAAGATGCAAAGCGATAGGCAACCCAGGATGTAGCTGAGGTGTTCGAGTAGTTTGCGTTTAAATGAAACACCAACTTGGAATCGATCGACGAAGAAAAAGTGAAAAACTTCTCCTAAGCATAGCGAGCTAAAGGCCCAAAAGGACCAGATCAAATACTTGGGGAGTAAGAGGCTCAGCAGAACGAAGGCGCTTGCCGTAAACCAAGCAAGCAGAGCGTGAGGTCGAAATTGCAAAAAGGCCAAAAGCATAAGGCAAGAAAGATTAAGGTCCAATAACTCGAATGACAGGGTTCCTGGTTTGGCCCAAGGGTAGATGAGAGCCATGAAAACGAAGATTATGACAAGGCGGCTTTCTTGTCTGAGGGGTAGTAATTTATAGAGAAGAAAAAGAAGAGATCCCAACAGGGCAAGATTGAAGTAACACCAGGCGATCAAAAAAGCCGGAGCGAGCCAGTAAGGAAGAATAATCCGATGAAGCTGCAAAAGCTGGCCAATGGCTTCGAGGTCATGGGTTTCGAGGGGTAAGGCAACAGGCAGAGGAGTCAGCTGCCACAGGTAAGAGCTTGATAAAATCCAAGGCAGCAAGGCCAAGGTCAGCGCAAAGGCTGGATGAGACATGATTGACTTTACTAAGCTGCCCAGATTGGAGAATTTCATTAACCAATACAAGCTTAAAGCTCTTGTGCCTTGAAAGCTAGCTTGGCTTTTCGTTAAGCTCTTAGGTGGATGAAGGCCATCGAAGTTAAACAGCTGACGAAATATTACCGCCAACATTTTTGGACACCGCGTAGGAAGGTTTTAAAGGAAGTTAGCTTTGAGGTTTTGCCTGGCGAAGTATTTGGATTCCTTGGTCCCAATGGATCTGGAAAAAGTACAACGATCAAAATTCTCTTAGAGATTATCTTTCCCTCGGCCGGCGCGGCTCTGGTTTTCGACAAACCAGCGGGCTCACGTGAAGTGAAATCGAGAATCGGATTTCTTCCCGAAAACCCATATTTTTATGATTACCTAACAGCAAGGGAATTCCTTGAATTCCATGGTTCTTTGATGGGCATGGGTGGTCGGAACTTGAAGAGTCGGATCTTTGAAGTGTTGGAAAAGGTCGGGATGAAAGGAACCGAGAACTCTCGATTAAGAACTTTTTCGAAAGGAATGGTTCAGCGCGTAGGCTTGGCACAGGCTATTCTTCATGATCCGGATCTTATTATATTGGATGAGCCGATGACCGGTCTTGATCCTTTGGGGCGCAAAGAGGTTCGTGACATTATGCTGGATTTGAAAGCAAATGGGAAAACGGTCTTTTTTTCGACTCATATTTTGGGGGATGTTGAAGCAATCTGTGATCGAATCGCAATTCTGAACAAGGGTGAATTGTTGAGTTGTGGGCCACTAGAAACGCTCATCTCAGCCGAAAGCAAGTACGTGGATATTTTATGGGACAATCCCATTCGCGATGTGAAGGCTTGGGATCTTCAGGATATCCTGGAGCTGTACGATCAAGTAGAAACGACCTATATGAAACTTCTTCGAGGGGAGGAAGAAACTCAATCAGACTTTGATGGTCGAGTTAATAAGCTTGTTAAGTCTTGCCTCGATCGTGGCGGTCGAATTCAGTCGGTATCTAGAAAGAAAGAAAGTCTAGAAGATGTATTTGTTCGCCAAGTTGGAGTTTTGGACACTCGAATTTAGAGAGATAATGAAATGAGTCGAATTTACATTCTCGCCAAGAATACCTTTAACGAAGCACGCCATAATAAGGTTCTTCATTTAGCCGGTGGTTTTGCGGCTGTCCTCATAGTCTTTTCTCTCTTCATGGGTGAAGTTAGCCTCTATCAAAACATCAAGGTCGTCAAAGATATTGGAATGGCTACAATTTCACTTTTTGGAGTTTTTGTTGCGATCTATATGGGGGTCAACCTCCTTTATAAAGAACTCGAGTTGCGAACCATTTATACGATTGTCTCCAAGCCAGTGGATCGATTCGAAATTATTTTGGGGAAATACCTTGGGATAGTCTTGGTTTTGACCGTCAACTTAGTTCTCATGACGGCCTTCCTTTACCTTACTTGTTTTGTTATTGAGTTTCGCTTTGATCTAGAGCTGATCCCTGCTCTGGTACTAATTCTTTTTGAACTTTTTATCGTCGCGGTTTTTGCTGTTTTCTTTTCGAGCTTTTCCAGTCCCTTCTTAAGCGGTCTCTTTACGACGGGAGTGTTTATGGTAGGAAGGGTGTCGAATGAGTTGGGCCTATTTGGGGAGAGGAGTCGTAATGAACTTTTCAAAATATTTGCCACAAGCGTTCAAAAGATTTTTGATCTAGAAGCCTTTAATCTACGCACGGAAGTGGTTCATCAACTGCCGGTCTATGCTTCTGATGTTTACTATCCGATCTTATATAGTACCTTTCTCGTTGCTATTTTTTTAACATTTTCGATCGTAATTTTTGCTAAACGAGATTTTAAGTGACGTCTAAGCTTTCTTTAAAACGCGAACTTATTTTTGATCTAGGGCTCCTCTCCTTCTGTGCCTTGATTTTGAGCAGCGGATTACTTGTGGTCATGCTTCGGCTTTCAATTCCCGCTTTGTTTTCCCCCTTGATGGAATCGGAGCTCAAGCTATTGCACGCGCAGTTTATGGAGAGTCCGGAGTTTAAAGCGGCACAGTCAAGTGGCGAGAACTTTGGAGATTGGGTCCAAAGTTTTGATATATTTTTAAAGCGCTCCGAGGCTCTCCCTTATAATTTTGTAGAACTTAGTTTTTTGCGTTCGCAAGACGCTCAGTCGAGCTTTCGTGTTCAGAACCGATCCTTGCTTTTTTTTCTTGTTTCGCCGGAGATTTTTCATTTTACGACATCCGTCGATAAGGAGGTGGCCGTAAGCTATCAATTATCCATTGAATCTCTTCACGGTACTTTAGATCGCTACAAGTACTGGGTCTTTTTCATTAGCATTCCGTTAGCCATGCTATTGGTTTTCATCGGCTACCATCTGTTATTTCGTCGGAATATTTTTGTTCCTATTTCAAATTTAAGTCATACGGCTGGTGAGTTTCTCAATGAAAATTGGTCGGCCCGCTGTCCGGTGGAGCGGCGCGATGAATTAGGTCAGGTGGCGGAAGCCTTAAACGAAATGGCTGTGAAGATTCAAGATCGAGAGAAAAAGCTCGTTTTAACTATTCAGTCCTTGCAGCGAGCCAATGAAGAAATTGAATTGAGCAAGAATGAGCAACTGCAAATTGAGAAGCTTGCTTCGGTAGGTCGGCTCGCGGCGGGTGTAGCTCACGAGGTTGGCAACCCACTTGGGGCGATTGCGGGCTATGTTGACATTTTGCGACGAAGTGTTTCGAAGGTTGAAAATCTAAATACTGAAATTGAATTTCTCGATCGAATTGAAGCCGAGACCAATCGAATCAGTAAAATTATTCGAGCTCTTTTGCAGCAAGCGAGGCCGCCACAAGATAGAATTCGTCCGGTGGAATTATTGCCTTTGTTAGAACGCAGCGTGGCTTTGGCGCAGATTTCGGACTCCATCGATTTAGAATTCGAAATGGAAGATCGTTCAGCAGTGGCACTATGTGAAAAAGATCAGATGATTCAGGTTTTTTTGAACTTGTTGATCAATGCTCGTCATGCGATCGAAGCCAAAGCCAGCTCTGAACGAGGATACATTAAAATTAGAGTCGTAAGCCGTCGCCTCCCACAGGCTAGTGCCGACATTATAAGTGGACCTGGAAGTTTAGACACTTCGAGTCTGCGCGCCCTTCAGCCTCAGGCCTATTGGATGGTCAGTGTTGTGGATAATGGAATCGGAATTGGTGCTGACGATCAGAAAAAACTTTTTGAGCCATTTTTTTCCACTAAAGAAACCGGAAAAGGAACGGGCCTAGGTCTTTATGTAGCCAAAAGCATCGTCGAGAGTTTTCGCGGCGCGATCGTTGTTCAGAGCTCATCTGGACATGGGACTTCATTCTCCGTGCTGCTTCCCAAGAACCCTAATTAGATTACCTATGCAGTTAATGCAGACAGATTGTCTTAAGTAAGCCTTATTGCAGGCTATTTTGACCCGGTTGTATTGCGCAAAGCGTTAATATAAAATAATTACAGGGGAAATTTTTCACTAGAAAAACTTTTCCATGTGGGAGGAGATCAGATGTCTTTACTGACTGCGGCGGCGATCAAGCGAAAAGTTCTTATTGTCGATGATGAGGGCGGAATGCGCCATATGCTTAGCGTTCTTCTAGAGCGGGAAGGTTATGATATTGATTCAGCTGAAGACGGCCGTAAAGGGCTGGATAAAATCAAAGGCTCTGACTATGACCTCGTCCTTTGTGATATCCGCATGCCCGAAATGGATGGGCTTAGCTTTCTTGAAGAAGCCAAACGACTTCGAAACGGACTTCCCATCATTATGATGTCGGCCTTTGGCAATGTTGATACAGTCATTGAGGCCATGAAAAAGGGAGCTTATGACTACGTTAGTAAGCCCTTCAAAGCCGATGAAATTCTAATTCGCTTGCAGCGGCTTACCGCTCAGGAAGATCTTGTCCATGAAAATGAGAATCTAAAGCGCACGCTTCATCAGCAGACAGACTTTAATAATATTATTGCTCGTTCCCCTCGAATGCTTGAAATCTTCGATACGATTCGAAAGATCGCGGAATATCGTACGACGGTCTTGATTACCGGAGAGAGTGGATCAGGTAAGGAACTCATTGCAAGAGCGATTCATTATAATTCACCGCGCTCCAACAAGCCTTTTGTGGCCATCAATTGTAGCGCAATTCCAGACACGCTTTTAGAAAGCGAGCTCTTTGGATACGTCAAGGGAGCTTTTACGGGAGCGAACAAAGATAAAAAAGGTCTATTTGAAGAAGCTAATGGCGGTACTTTGTTCCTGGATGAAGTGGGCGATTTGCCTGTTCCGCTTCAAGTCAAACTTCTTCGAGTTATTCAAGAGGAAGAAATTAGGCGAGTCGGATCTAACACTTCACAAAAAGTGGATGTTCGTCTCATAACGGCGACTTTAAGAAATTTGAGTGAAGAAATTAAGCGGGGCAATTTTAGAGAAGATCTTTATTATCGACTTAATGTTCTTCCAATTCACATTCCACCACTTCGAGAGCGAAAAGAAGATATCACGATTTTGGTAACTCACTTTTTGGAGCGTTTCCGAAAAGAAATGAATAAGGAAGTGCATGAAATGGCGCCGGAAGTTATTCAGGCATTAACCGACTATTCTTGGCCAGGAAACGTTCGAGAGCTTGAAAACACTGTCGAGCGTGCCATGGTTTTGGAAACTGGTCCCATTCTGACTCTTGAGCATCTTCCGAATGTGATTAAGAACCAGGAAGTCAATCCTGCCATCAAAGCTGCGGCTAATGAGCTTTCGATTAAAAAAATGATGACTATTATGGAACAAGAGCTCATCAAGAAAGCTCTTGAAAAGACCAATGGGAACCGTACCTGGGCGGCGAAGCTACTGGAAATTTCTCATCGAGCGCTTCTTTATAAGATCAAGCGCTATGGCTTAGAGCGCTATATGTTAGATAAAGACCCTGGACTTTCCTATAAGTAAGCCTTTCAGACGGGAAAACTTTGCGGTGCCGCAATAATTGATGGGGCAACAAAGCTTTCGGAAGGTCTTACTGGTCGACTACGGCTTTGTGGTCGATAATAATACTGAAACATGCATGCATCGAAGTCTTTAAGAATTCTTGGCTTTACGCTTACCGAGCTAATGGTCGTGGTAGCTATTGTAGCGATCATCACGGTATTGGGGGTGGTCTCCCTTAATTCTCGTATGAAAGTTTCTAGGCTTGAAGAGGCGGCACAAGCCTTAGCGGCAGACCTTTCGTATGCGAAGACCGCCGCTCTTTTTAAAGGTTGTCCGACCCGAGTTATTTTTTGTATTGAGAGAAACTGTACCGATAGTGGGAGAACTGTTTCGACGATTACCGCTGGGGCGGAAGCCATCGGTAGCGGCTCAACTTTGGCGCGGTATTTTGCAATATTGCGAAAAGTTCAATACACCGATTCCAATGGGAGCTGTTATTCGAGTGATGGAGGTGGTGATCCGGATGGAGGGGCGACAGCGTACTTTGACAATTGGGATTTTGATCGAAAGCCGCAGGAATTGCCTATCGGCATTGCCTTGACGCCGGTCTACTCGGGGAGCGACGCGGTTCCCGATTATTCGGATTGGGTATCGGAGGCTTCCGCCGAAGCAGGGAACTCCTTATGGTTTCCATCCAGCATCACCGACGCTGACGCCAATCTTGATTTTGCCAATATACCCGTAGACGATGGTTTGGCCGCCAATGGTGCCTCTGTTGTGTTTCAGGTTCGAATGGATGACTGTGATCCAACAGATCCCGATGCAGATTGTGCAGGCTTTTTGGTCGTGATGGATTCAAGTGGAGAAACTTCCATTCGCCCCTGTAACCCGGGTGGAAGAGCGAATTCGACGGATAATTGTTTTTGATAACGAGGACGGATGAGGAAGATATTTTTTACAAAACAAAATGCTTTTACACTAATTGAAGTCATGGTCGCCATGTTGGTTTTGGCTATAGGCTTGTTGGGCCTCGCTGCCATGACGGTTGTGGTGCTTCGCAGTAATGTTTTGTCTCAGCAGATTTCGGAGGCGACCACGATCACGAGTGATTTGATGGAGACTTTGAAGCGAGAACCCTTCGCCAATTTAAAGGACTGTCAGACCGAGGGTAATATTGTTAGTTTCAGTGCAGGATCTTGCTTAATTCTCGAAGACAGTGGCGTTGGAGCGAATGAATCTATTTATCCCGCAGAAGGTTCACAAGGGACGGAGTGCGCGATTTCCGGAATTGTCGAGCAGTATTCCGGAGACGAGATGACCTGGGATCGGGTCACGGCCAATCTTGTTTCTGCCGCAGCCTCGAGCGCTACGTTTTGCTCGGAATTCAATAGTCTGCCTCAAAATCAATATGTTCGTTATTATCGAACCTACGACCCGGATCCCAATGATGGAAAGACCGAGTATCGAATTGTTACCGTCGTTCTATGGAAGGATCGATTTCACAAGTGGCGCAGCATCAACCTGGTTACGACCCGCGTTAACTAAATCCGACATCTTGATTCCAGACCGCCTCCTTTTTTGCCGCGACATAGGTTTGCGGTATTTATCGCGCACTGCTTTCGTGCAATGCGCTTGATGCGATGCTTATAAGTATTTGAAATTATTCATGAAAACTTGCAGATTCGTTAGGGGGTCGATATCATGAAGGAGCATAACTGAATTTTTTAACAACCAGTGAGGCATAAAGTAAATGGCGCGCGGAGTTTTAGGTCTAGATATCGGAAGTCACTCCATAAAAATTATGGAGCTTAAGGAAGGCAAGGGAGGCACGTGGAAGCTCTTGAAATATGGACTTCATAAACTTCCTGCGGAAGCCATTGTCGACGGTTCGATCATGAATAGTGCCGCCGTCGTTGAGGGCATTCGGGATCTTGTTGCTCGTCACAAGATTAAAACAAGAGATGTGTCGACTTGTATCTCTGGCCACTCCGTGATCATCAAAAAAATTACGCTTCCCGCCATGAGTGAAGAAGAGTTGGCCGAAAGTATTCAATGGGAAGCCGAGCAATATATTCCGTTTTCAATCTCTGATGTGAATATTGACACGCAGATTTTGAGCCTTAATGAAGATTCGGGTCAAATGGATGTCCTCCTGGTGGCCGCCAAAAAGGATATCATTCAAGAATATACGGCTGTTGTGCAGGAAGCTGGTTTAAAGCCACTCATTATGGATGTCGCTTCCTTCACGATCGAGAACACTTTTGATTTGAGTGAAGAGGCTCAGCCTAATGAAGTTGTTGCGCTTGTAAATATTGGTGCGAGCCTCATTAACATCAATATTCTTAACAACGGCGTTACGTCCTTTACCCGGGATATCAATATGGGTGGTAATCAGTTCACCGAAGAAATTCAGAAGCAATTAAACGTTAGCTACGAGGAAGCCGAAGCCCTAAAGCTCGGTGGGAATATCAGCAGCTCGTCTTCGACAACTGAGGCTATCGTTCCTCAGGAAGTTGGATCCATACTTCGAAGTACATCGGAAGCAATGTCTGTCGAGATTCAACGAAGTATTGATTTCTATTTAGCGACCGCAACAAGAGTTAGGCTTTCACGTGTTGTTGTAAGCGGTGGGACGGCTAAGGTCGCGGGACTGAAGGAGGCACTTGAATCGACTTTAAATGTGAAAGTGGAAATTTCGTATCCTTTTCGAAATATTACCTTTAATCCGAAGGAGTTTGATCCAGATTATTTGGCGGATTTAGCGCCTTTAAGTTCCGTTGTAACTGGCTTAGCTGTGCGAAGATTGGGGGATAAACCACAATGATTCGTATTAACCTGATACCCGTTCCTGAAGTACGAAAGCAGGAAAAGCTAATTATCGAAGCCGTGGTCGCGGCCGTTGCGATTATTTTGGTTTTTGTCGGCTGTTATTTCGTAACGGCTTCAAAGCAATCAGGCGTGGCAGAACTTGAAAAACAGAATAGAGAGATAACCGAGGAAATAAATAAGCTAAAGGCTAAGGTTGGCGAAGTTGAAAAATACAAACAGAAACTGAAAACTCTTAAGGATCAACTCGCTGTCATTAATTCCTTGCAAGCGGGTCGGGCGGGTCCCGTGAGAATGATGGATGAGCTAACTGATCTCATACCTCGAAAACTTTGGATAAGTTCATTTAAGGAATCAAACAAAAAGGTGACCATGCAGGGTTTTGCAAGTGACGGTCCGGTCATAGCAGATTTTTTGGATTCCTTGAAAACAGCCAAATTCTTTTCGGATATCGATTTACAAACGGTGAACCAACAAGATCGGGAAGGAAACAGCCTTCAGCGCTTCACGATCAATGCGACGGTGAAGTACGACTGACAATTGGATGTTAGGTAACTTATGGCAGGTAATCCTTTAGACAAGTTAAATAAAATCCCGGTTCTTTACAAAGTAATCGCCCTGTCCATTATCTTAGTTGGTATTGTCGTGGGTCAGTATATGACGACTTGGACGGAGCTAGAGAAGAAGTCGGAATCATTGAGACGTGAGCGAGATGACCTCGATCGGAAGTATAAAGAACAGAAGGCGGTTGCGGATAATCTTCCGACATTTCAACAAAATACGAAAAAACTTGAAGAGGACCTCAATGCGGCCCTTACACAACTTCCTCGGAGCAAAGAAATTCCTAGCTTGTTGCGAGACATTTTTACTTTGGGGATGAAGTCAGGTGTTGAATTCAAATCTTTTGAACCTCAGAAGGAAGCCAATAAGAGTTTGTACGCAGAGCTGCCCTTAAAATTGCAAATCGTTGGCGGTTATCATGAAATTGCCGTTTTCTTCGATCGGATTGGAAAGATGTCTCGAATCGTAAATGTCTCCAATCTAGATGTGAACTCGTCCAAAGGAAAAGACGGCGAAGATGTTTTGAACATTGCCTGCACGGCGACAACCTTTATGTTTCTGGGTGGAGGTAGCTAAGCGTGGGTTTTTTTGAAACCATCATAATATTTGCCCTTGTAGCGGAGGCACCGACAAAGCCCGCGGCCAAACCTGAGGAGTCTGCTGAGGCGGCCGCACCAATTGGAGGCGAAACGATGGAATCTGCGCCCATGATTGATCCTTTCGCGTATACCTACAATCCATTTGGAAAGCGGGATCCATTTGAATCTTATATTCAGTCTGCGGGTGGTAATGACGCGCCCGTATCACCCAATCCACTTTTAAATTTCGACTTATCTAAGTTCCGTTTGACGGGGGTGGTTTGGGGTATGGCCAATCCTCGGGCGATTGTCCTAGATGGCAATGGCAAGGGTCATATTATTACGCAAGGAACGCGTATCGGCCGAAATCGAGGCAAAGTAATGAGAATTCTTAAAGACCAAGTCGTGGTGGCAGAGGAATTTCGAGATCCTCTGGGTAAGCTTATTGTCAGTGAATACTCCATGAGTTTGAACACGGAGGAGAAACAGAAGTGAGGGGTAATATGAAAAATCTTGCAGCGTTTACAACAGCGGCATTGATGCTACTGGGCGTGGCTTGTTCACAGAAAAACGGAGAGATTTCGGATGCGCAAACGGCTGATGGACTCTATGCGATTCAATCCATTGAGTTGAGTGAAGCCAATGGTCAAAGTCGGATTGTTATCAAAGCCCCCTCAGAGCTTAAATACAATGTATTTAAGCTGGCCGATCCCGAACGTGTCATGATCGATTTAATTGATGCAGGCACGCTGGAGTCTACACCGGCATCGATAGCTGGAAACGAATTAGTTTCTGAAATCAAAGTTACACCCATTCAGGACAGCCTTTCAAATTTAGTTCGTCTCGAAGTCTATTTAAATGAGTCGTCAAATTATTTAGCTGGAATGGAAGAAGATGGGCTTGTTGTTCGATTGATTCCGGTCACGGCCGGAATTCCCAATGAGGATTTGAGTCAAACTCCTAGTTTGGAGTCGGACGAAGATTTGTCATCAATGGAAATTCCACTGTTAGAAGAACCATTAGAAGAACCCCAGGCTCAGATGGGAGACTCCGCTCCGCCCGCGCTTGAAGACCCAAGCATGGAGTCGGAACTTGCGTTACCTGAAGCTCCAGTATTGGAGCCGCTCGAAGAGACTCCTATAGAAGAGACCCCCATACCGGAGATGGCGTTGAAGTCAGAGCCAGAAATCATACCCGAAATACCGGCGCCATCCGAAGAAATTGTGCCTCTCCCGATGCCACTTCCCGTGCCGCTACCGATGGAAGAAACGAAAGAAGAAGTTGCAGAAGCTCCAGAAGTTTTGAATGAAGAAAGCCTTCCCGAAGCTTTGCCGCTTCCCGAATTGGCTCCTGAACCCCTTGCTCAAGCGGAGGACAACAAAGTTGTGGTGGAGCCAGAACCAGAACCCGATGTTCCTGTGGCGCCGATCATTACGCAAGAAATTCCAAGCTCGGTTTTAACCGAGGGTACCTCACTGCTGAGCGGAATGGGCGGAAAGGTTTATACGGGGAAGCGAGTTTCTCTCGAATTTCAAGACGCGCGGGTTCAGGATGTTTTGAGATTAATTGCTGAAGTTTCCAAACTTAATGTGATCATTGCTGACGATGTGACGGGTACGATCACGCTCAAGCTCGTGGATGTTCCTTGGGATCAAGCTTTGGATATTATCCTGACTTCCAAAGGCTTGGACAAAGTTCAGGCTGGAAATATTCTTCGCGTAGCGCCGATCGAATCTCTTAAGAAGGAAAGAGAGATTGCCCTGGCTAACGATAAAGCGGCCAAGCAATTAGAGCCTTTGCGTTTGAAGCTTTTTAATATCAATTATGCCAAAGCGGGCGATATGAAAGATCGTATCAAAGCCCTTCTTTCTGAGCGGGGCACGGTAGACACGGATGAGCGAACCAACACACTTATTGTTGAAGATATTGCCGAGACACTTTCGCGAATGGAAAATCTCATAGCGGTTCTGGATACACAGACGCCTCAGGTTCGGATCGAGAGTCGTATCGTTCAAGCTAACGACAGATTCACCCAATCACTGGGTATTCAGTGGGGTCCGACTTTGAGATTGGATGGAAGTAATGGTCATGCCACAGATTGGCAGTTTCCCAATACTATTAACGTTCTTACCGCTCCGACGACGGCAGATGGGGTCGCATCGCCCGCCTTTATCTCGCCCGAGCCGGGCGGCTTGACGGATTTTGCCGTCGATGCTTTGCCGGGTAATACGGTTACGGGGGGTAGCATGGGCTTTCGATTGGGCGGAATCAGCGATGTATTTAACTTGGATTTGCGTTTGAGTTATGCGGAAAACGAGCAGATGGCGCGAGTGGTTTCGAGACCCAGCATTACCGTACTGGATAACAAAACGGCTCGAATCATCCAGGGATCAAAAATTCCATTCTTGTCTTCAAGTTCCGAAGGATCAAATGTTCAATTCCAAGAAGCCGGTATTCAGATATCGGTGACGCCACAAATTACGAATGATGGCTCCGTGATTCTTACGGTTTCGACTCAAAGTAATGAACCTGGATCAGAGCAGGTTGGTGGTAACCCGATCATCAATATTCGAGAGGCGCAAACCGATATGCTCGTAAAGAGCGGTCGGACAGCAGTTCTTGGAGGAGTATTTAAGACGAGTGAAACCAAAGGTAAGGGCGGGGTTCCGGGACTTATGAATATTCCTATTTTGGGTTGGTTGTTCAAAGGCCAGTCGGAAAGTAATAACCGAGAAGAAATGCTTATCTTCATCACGCCTTATATCTTGACTGACGTACGCGAAGCTCAGGTTTCGCCCTCAAGTGATAGCCCGTTGATGCCTTAAGGGGTTCTCGAAGAAACCGCTATAAAAGCGTCGACAAGCGGCTAAAAGAGCGGTTTCTTTTGGAGAATGAAATCCAGTCGAGGTTCTGAGCCCGAAGTTCCCGAGCGTGTTATTCGCCGTTTGTCTGAATTGTTGCGGGCCACTGATTTGGCCGAAATTGAGATATCGGTTGGTGAGCTTAAAGTCCGGGTCAAAGCCAAAGAGGCTCAAGCGGTTCAGGTTGTTTCGACAGCTTCTCATCCCATGACATCTTTATCGATGCCGACTACACCTACATCCTCTCGAGATAAAGAAGTGAATGCCGATGTTCACATCATTCGATCGCCTTTCGTAGGGACTTTTTATCGCTCACCATCACCTTCGAGTCCTGTCTTTGTCGAGAAAGGTCAGTCGATTTCAAAGGGCCAAATTATCTGTATCGTCGAAGCCATGAAAATCATGAATGAAATTGAATCTGATTCATCCGGCATTGTGGACACCATCTACGTGGAAGATGGTACGCCGGTGGATTTTAATGCGCCTTTATTTTCTTTAAGGCGCAGCTAGGGCATTTCATGAAAAAAGTTCTTATAGCGAACCGAGGCGAGATTGCTCTTCGTGTAAATCGAGCTTGTCATGAGCTGGGATTGTCGACTGTGGCCGTCTACTCAACGGTCGATGTTGATGCTTTGCATGTCAAATTTGCCGATGAGTCTGTTTGCATCGGACCCCCTGCTGCTAAGGAAAGCTATCTTAATATGCAGTCTCTTCTGGCGGCGGCTGAAGTCACGGGTGCGGACGCAATTCACCCGGGGTATGGCTTCCTATCGGAGAATGCGGATTTTGCAAATTTGTGCACGGAATCCGGCATTAAGTTTATCGGACCATCTTCCAAGGTGATTCATCGGATGGGTCACAAAGTAAATGCGAAAGAGGCGGCGGAAAAAGCCGGCGTTCCCATTTTGCCCAGCTTGAGGCTGGATCAGAAAGTTTCGATGAAAGTGATCAAGGAAAAAGTCGAAGCGATGGGCTTGCCTGTATTGATCAAAGCGGCCATGGGTGGCGGCGGGCGAGGGATGAAGCTTGTTCATAAAATGGATGAACTCGAAAGAATGATAGAAGTCGCTAAGAATGAAAGCCTTCAGGCCTTTGGGAGCGACCTAGTTTATATCGAAAAATTTGCTTTAAATCCTCGGCATATAGAAATTCAGATTTTGGCCGATGAGCATGGCCATGTGATTCATTTAGGCGAAAGAGATTGTTCCATTCAAAGACGCCATCAAAAGTTGGTTGAAGAGAGTCCAAGCGCCGTTATCACTCCGGAGATTAGAAAGAAAATGGGCGCTGCAGCGATAGCTCTAGCGGAATCGGTTGGCTATTCGTCTGCGGGAACGATCGAATATGTTACCGATCAGGACTTAAACTTTTACTTTCTCGAAATGAATACGAGAATTCAAGTCGAGCATCCAGTAACCGAAATGGTGACGGGCGTTGATTTGCTCCGGGAGCAAATCTTGGTCGCCCAAGGGGAACATCTTTCCATTACTCAGAAAGATGTTCAGGTTCGAGGACATGCGATTGAATGTCGAATAACAGCTGAAGATCCCAAAAGCTTTATGCCCGCTCCAGGTCGAATTCAACTTTTTCATCCGCCCTGTGGGCTTGGCGTGAGACTTGAGTCGGCGGCCTGTTCCGATTATATCGTAAGCCCCTATTACGACTCGATGATTTGCAAACTGATCGTGCATGGGGATACTCGGATGAATGCTATCTTAAAGATGCGTGAGGCTCTAAAGGAGTTTGTGATACACGGCATCAAAACCAGTATTCCATTTCATCAATCTTTAATGACTCACCCGGATTTTGTTGCGGGACGTTATGATACGGGATTTATTCAGAAAAACTTTAGCAATTAAATGCTTATCATGGGGCTTTTAACGCCCCCCGTCTTTGTCAAAAAGTTGTAAAATAGACTTTAAGTCCAATGGAACCGAGGGGGTATTGTGGACAAACTAAAGTTGTTCGCAACGGCGGATAAAGCCGTTCAAAAAAATCAACCAGATAAGGCTCTGGAGTCTTTAGAAAAGATTCTTTCTGCCGATCCCAATGACGTAAAAGCTTTAAATAAAGCGGCGGACATTTGTCTTAAAGTGAATAATTCAGAAAAAGCTCTCGATTATCTAACTCGTGTCGGAGGGATTTACACGCGCGATGGCTTTTATAGTAAAGCCATCGCAATCTATAAGCGGATTTTAAAAATTGATGAGAGCGCACCAAAAGATCAGACCATACGTACTCATGAGAGGTTGGCTAGTCTCTATGGGCAACTTGGCTTGGTATCGGATGCAATGTCTCATTTTAAGATAGTTGTCGATTTTTTTGATCAGGCCAATGATCGTGAGGCTTTGTTGAGTGTATTGAAAAAAATTTCAGATCTCGATCCTTCGAATATTGAGAGTCAGGTTAAATTGGCGGAGATTTTCGCAGCTGAAGGCAAAGTCGAAGACGCAAAAGATACATTTAGAAGTTTGGCCGAAGGTTTCGAAGCTCGTTCCCAGTTGGCCGATGTCGTGGCGATTTATGAACGTTGGGTGAAAGCCTTCCCTAAAGAGATGGAGCCACTCGAAAAACTGGTGGGCACTTATCTGAGAGGCGGCGAACCGAAAAAAGCGCTCGCCAAGCTTCAACTGGCTTTTCGTGAGGATCCCCACAATCCCCAGGTGCTTGAGATGTTATCACAGAGCTTTCGAGATTTGAAACAACCCGAAAAGTCGAAGGCTGTTGACGTAGAACTTCTAAAAATATATCGCAAGGCTAGTTTAGCTGAAAAGGTTCAAGAGCTTGAGGCTCGAATTAAGGGGACGGCTCCAGGCCCGCGGGATGCTATTCCCATTGCTTCGGCGACAGGCTCTACGCGAGCGCAATCGGGCGCGAGCAAACTTAACGAAGAAAGTTTGGACCCTGCAGAAACCTTAATCAAACAAAGCGTTCAAGATCCGGACGAGCGAAAAATCATTTCGGAATGTGATGTTTATTTAAAATATGGTCTTGCTGAAAAGGCGCAAGAGGTTCTTAACGCCAATCTTCAGAAATTTCCTAAATCCTTGGCGCTGCGATGGAAATTGAAAACCGTCCTTCAGGATCTCCAAGAAAAAGATGATGTCATCCACGCTTTGAGTGAAATTATTCTTCTGGCTAAAGATTTGAAATTGAATCAGTGGGTAGATGTTGCTGCGGAAGATCTATTTCAAATAGATCCTGATCACTCCGCACTGTCTGGACTGGGACTTAGTTCTAAGAAAAATCCTACGGCGCCGTCGCCCAAGGCGGATGAAGAGATGATCCTTGACCTTCAAGATGACGGCCTTAGTGCTTCGTTTGATGAATCGGATATTTCAATTGTGGTCGACGATGACATTATTTCAGATGTTCAAGAACAACCTAAAGGTATTGTGGAGGATTTGGAATCTGAGCCACTCTTGGAGTCGGTTGAAGAAAATTCGGATGTCTTGGATTTGGGCGAACCAGAAGTGCTGTTGGAAGCGTCCGAAGCGGAGCCCGAAGCTCAAGCCTCGCATCAGGAGCTGGATCTATTGGAAACGCCTGAAGACGAGGCGGGCTCGTCCGGTGACGCCGATTTTTTGCTCACGGAAGCCGACTTTAGTGACGATGAATTAAGAAAGCTTGGGTCTCAACTGGATCCCGCCCCCGTTGGTCTCGATCAAGAGCCGGCGCTTGAGCTTGAGCCGCTTGAGATTGAGGATGAGGCCGACAAGGAACTCGACAAGGCTCAAGAGGCGATGGCCAAGGGCTTGAGCATTTCGGATGAATCGGGCGAAGTTGTTGGCGATGCGGAATTTGAAGTTAAGCAGGGATTAGAAGAAGTCGCTTTCTTTCGTTCTCAAAAACTTGACGATGAAGCCGAGTCCCTTTTGATGAGTTTGAAACAAAAGTATCCTAATTATAAGAATTGGGATCAAAAAATTACAAGCCCATTACTAGAAGCTATGGACCGCCCTGCTTCGTCGTCGCCTGTTACAGGCGCGGGTAAGGAAGTTGAACTAGAAGCCCTTGGCACAAAAATGAAACTCAAAGTACAGGAAGATGAACGCTCTGATGATGACTCTGGCTTCTTCGATCTCGGGGCAGAAATTCTTGCGGAGCTTGAAGACGAAGAAAATGTCAAAAGCGATGTTCCCGTAGAGGTTCAAGGCGTGTTCGATGCGTTTAAGAAGGGTGTTGCCGCAAGCGTTTCGGACGCTGATGTCGAGACTCATTATGATTTAGGAATCGCCTATCGAGAAATGGGCCTCGTCGACGATGCGATTAAAGAGTTTGAACTTTGCTCCAAGGTTGCTTCTCACCAAACCAGTGCCCTCTATCAAATTGGCCTTTGTGAAATGAACCAAGGCCAGCTCGAAGCTGCTAAGAAAACCTTTGAATCGGCATTGGCTGGATCGAGTTTGGAAGATCAGGAAAAAATTTCAATTTCCTATGAACTCGCCGAATGCTTGTTTCAGCTAAATCAAAGATCTGAAGCCGTAAAATTCTATGAAGAGGTGCTTGCTCTGGATCCAGAGTTTCGTGAAGCACAAACGAGGCTTCAAGAGTGTAAGGCTTAGGTCTAGAACCAGCTCCGCAAAACTCTACCGACGGCTCAGCAATTAATTTAGACTGCTACACTTTGCGATGACGAGTGGGATATTGGGGATTTTCTGTTTTCAAGATGTCATCGCTCATACATAATGGGCTGTCCATCGGTGGCGGAAATGTGAGTCATATGTTTCGTAATGATAAATTGTACCAAAAAGCTTACAGCATGGTTGAGTTAATGGTCGTTCTAGCTTTGCTTGGGGTTATTGCCGGAGGTGTCGCCTTAGTCGCAGGCAATTTTTACAAAAAGAGCCGACAGATTCGTTATCAATCTTTACAGTGGGATGCTTACAAAAGGTTTGAGCTAATATCGTCGGGCCAATTGGGGGATTCGATTTATTTTACATTTGGTGACCAGGCGGGTGCAGGTGCTCCCGGCCCCTTTGGCGTCGAAAGTTGGCCCTATCCGGATCCGGAGAGTGAAGATGATGCCATTCTGGTATATTCCTTTTCGTCGGGTAATCGCGGAGTCAGTTTTCAGTTACGAGATGCGGTTCTACAGGGTGGAGGAACGAGCACGATCGAAGTGTCCCTGGATCCTTCACAAAGCATTCCTCTCGAAGTTTTGCAGGACGAAAAGCAACTGCTGGTCGCGGCTGAGGGGCGAACGGCATTGGCAAGGATTCAATCGGTAAGTTTACAAGCGGATTATGCTGAAATAGTCGTTGAGCCGGCATTGCCGGACTACTTCAACAATCCAGGGGGTTTTCAAACAAGACCGGTTGCGATTCCTATTCAGGCGGATCTTTATTTTGCTCAGAGCATTGGCGGAGGACAAAAAGATTTACGGATTATCTCGGATCGATCAAGGCAAGAATTTACAGCGTTATCGTCTCAAGAGAAATTGGAGCAGAGTCGCTTGTTAATTTCGGATCTTCAAAAGTTTCAAGTTTATTATAAGTTGATGCCAAAGAATGTCGCGGCCATTGGAAGAGTAGGGGATCCCTGCAATCCCGAATCTATGGGTGCGGGGGTTGAAGACTTTCGATTTAATTCAACGGCTTGGAATCTGGCGGGCTGTAACTATAACAACTTGGTTTATACCAAAGTTTTGTTGGAATACGATGCGCGGCATCCCGAAAACCGCTCGACCAGTGAAGAGCTGAACTTAATGGATCCGATTTTTTCTTCAACTCCATCGCGCTTTGATCCCCGCAACTGGGGCTCAGCCAACTACTTGGATTTAAGCGGTCCGGCCTCCAATTGCGATGGAGACAATTTTGAACATCTTCGTTGCAAGCCAGAGTGTGCCGATTTTTATACGAATAACGATTGGAAGCCCGGCTCACCTTACTGCCTATGCAAGGGAGATGATAATTTTAATTCCTGGCAAATAGCGACCCATAACTCTAGATGGCAAAACTGTTGTCTCTATCGAAATAAATTAGAGGCGCAGTCCGGGCAAATTTGCTGGAACTCCTGTACGCATATGAATCGGGTCGACAATCCTTGGTTTGCCTATTGTCTTCCCAATATTTGTGGGCGCTACCGGATGCTTAACACCTGTCGTTTCGAGGATGCCGATTCGGTAACTCAGGGAGTTGGTTATGTTCAAGGACTTTGTGATCCTTTGGGATCAGATGCTGATCCAAGTTTCCAGTGGAGTTTTTCGGGCGCCCTGGATTCAATAAACGGCAAGTGTGGAAACGAAGTGTCGGGACCGATCAATTGTGACGTTGAGGTTCCATCGAAATACGTTAATAACCAGGAAAAGATCATTAGCATAGATGATGGAGCATTCGGTTTAAACTTGGATTTGCCTGGCGTCGACTACCCCGATACAAACGAGTGGGGTTGGATTTCTTCTGGTCCCGGCGCAGGAAAATATCTTGTGCTGAGAGGTCAGAGTGAAGATCCGGCAGATTTGTCGCCAGCTTGCAAATGTGCGGAGACATTGTTTTTTACGGGTTCCTCTAGGCAGATTAGCTTGCCAGGAGGCTACAATGCTATTTACCCCGATGGGGCCGCCCTTTTTCCTTACAACTATCCAAACTGGAAAGACAGATTTGTCGCCCACGCGGGAGATATGGATTACTTCGAAAACCTTAACCCGGCGGCGGTAAATAATTATAACAACGTTAACGGGCGACCTCAGATTTGCTGGGATCCCATTTGGGGGCAGTCCGATGGAGAAACAACGAACTTTTGTAAATTTGAATTTGATGATCAGGGCGGGGAAAATCATATGATTCGTCGGCCAGGTCCTATCCCTAACTTCCCAGCCAGTGTTCCGGCAGAACCTTCGCCTGGAGGTTCGTGGGGCGCAACTAGCCGCTATTGTGCGTGCGAGCTTGCGGGCATGCCTTTGGATGCTCTCGATTCTACGGCAGCAAACTTTTATGGCTACGTACCTTCCAAGGACAACGACTGGTTTGTGGCGACCAAAGGCCAAGGAAGTTGTGCTTGCTTGAATCCACAAAGAGCGTCTATCAGTCTCATTAACACGGCCGCCATTCAGGCGCAGTTTCCGAGCTGTGCTCCGGGTGGCGTTGTCGATCCGGAGTGCGCGCAAGAAGCCATGGAAGATTTCTGCGGTCTTGGTGGAGGCGGCACTACAGGTGGCTCTGAAGATACAGGGGGCGCATCGATCTGAGTTTTAGGTTTACGGAAGCAAGCCTGCAAAGACGTTTTTGCACCTCGTGGCTACGGTTTTGCCCCCGGCCCATATTTTTTTGTAGTTTCCAAATGTTGAGGCCCAAACGACTCCGGAAATTGCTAAATAAACTCCAGTGGCCTTAAGATTGGCCAGACTTGGCGTGAAATTTAAGGAATAGAGAATTGAAGTCGCCGCAGCAATGGCTAGGGCGGATGCTTTGCTGATTCGCCACACTCGTTCCTCTCGTTCAGGATGAAGTCGAAGTTGATGGCCGACAATTTGTGCGCGAAGAGCATACCAAATTCCTTCGGAAGCCAGGCTTAAAGCTGCAATTTTCAAAGGAACATCTATTCGACCAAGTGAGTACATTGTTCCGTCCAAATACTGAAATCCCGAAAAGGCAAAGGTAAGATGCATAACACCAGCGTAAAAAAGCTGAAGGCTAAACTCTTTTGCCGTCGATTCGATAAAACTGGCATGAGGAGGTCGTTCACCTTCAGGCAGACGCTTTCTTTCTCTTCCAATGCGCCAAGGGTTCCAGCCTTTAAGCTCGAGCCAGTCCGTATAGCGGGCATCGTAATACTGAAAGCCCATCGACATGCTGGCCGCAACCGAGGCGATTATCCAGGGGTGGCTTTCGATCTGGGTCTTATTCGCCAAATCACTGCCGATCAAATATCCAACCAAAATTCCTCTAGATAATATTAAAATCGGATCAAAGCCCCATTTTTGTTTGATGGCACCGCGCGAAAGCATCCAAGTCGCTATGGACCTAGCTTTGGCAAAAGCTTCGGGATGGGCGCGCTCAAGCTCGATTGCGTCAACAGAACTTAATGTCTCTATAGTTTGAATAGTGGAAAGCTCGAGGCTCGTTAGCTCAGATAGGTCCGGTTCTTTGGTAAAGGAGTTTGTCGGTAGAAGAACGACAAAAAACATTAGGCTCGTTGTCATCCATCTGAATTTACTTTGAATGTTCCTCGGAAGAATCCGAGGCTCAGGTTCGACGTCTTCGTCCAACTCTCTGATCCCTCAATAACATACGCATTAAATTAAAACCCCTCATCCGTAAAAAAATTTATTTCATAAATAGAAAGTTTTGTACAAGCCTTATCGTCGATCGACAGAAATTTTTTTGGCTTCTAGTTGGCATCTCATGAGGTCTGGAGAAATAGTCCGCCAATGAGAAAGTTTTCATAGTTTGGTGTGCATAGACAAAAATCGTTGCATCCAATTCTGTAGCAATTTCAACAACCTAGACCGGGACGATCCTGGCATAGGACTTGTATATCCAGATCTCGCGGAAAGATCTCTATTTATGAGGCTCGATTACAATGAGAAGTAAGTTTTGTGATTTTAAAAGAACGAAGAGAAAGGCTAGCGCCCTCCCCTTTGTCCTTGGCGTAATTTTGATCGTTGGAATAATGATAGCCTATGTCTTAAAGATTTCTCGCAACACTAAGACACTTAGTTCTGCCGATATAAAAAAAATTGCACTCTCTCAGGGTCTCGATGAGGCCTTCCAGTATGTTCAGAAAAGAACCTTAAAGAGCATTCAGTATTTTGGGGCGGTAAAGGCCCAATTAGGTGAGCCAGAGGCTGAGACTCGATTTGCCGCCTATCGAGATAAGCTGACTTATGATTTATTTTTATCCGATGAGAATAATATCGCCATCAATGGTGAGGAATTTAATCTCGCGGAAGACTTTATCGATTGGGCCAGGGAAGCAGGCTATCGGGCAGACGCCGTAACGAAGTCTGGAGATGTGCATTATAGTTTCTCGGTACGCTGTTTAAAGAAGGTGACAGGTTCGGACGGAGATCCGAATAACCCAGATTCTCCAGGCTATTGGACCGGAGAGTATGATGGTTGCCCCCTGAATTCCGACACCTATCCGCGCACAAGTTGGCAGCTTAAAGATTGGACCTATTTGCCTAAGAAAATCGAAATTAAGATTCGGGCGGAAAAGGATGGGATTGTTCAGACACTTCGCGAAGTCGCTGAAGTGCATCCAGTCAGTCTTTCCGACTATTCCTTAGCCCTTGGGAATATTCCCACGCCAGATTGTGAAAACCCCTTTCAGCTCTTTGGCAACCACTACTTTGGGCGCGTACATTTTAACTCTCCGGATATCATTTGTGATGATGGGAACCAATACTACATCCGACTCGATAGTCGAAAAAACTCATTCCATGCTTGGCGACCCTTTACAACCTCGGGTCTGAAAGTGGCAGAAATTGAAAACCTAAATTATTACGAAGATCATCCTGGTTGCGAGCCCTCTTGCGCCCCCCCCGCTCCGGAATTTGAAGATGCTGAGCCGGTTATTTTTCATTCTGGCTATTCAACGGATACGGAACCAATTGGCGGGTCACAGGGAATTATGGGGCAGATTCAAGCTTCTGTAGCAGAAGTGGCAACTTACGCTCAGGACCCAGAAAATTCTCCCTATCCGATCATAAAAATTACGAGCAATGGTTGTAATATTAAGTTTTCAGTAAGCGGCGGAGGCGAGGGCAAGGTTACAGTTTCCGATTGTAGTGATGCGGTCGTGACGAACCTTCTAACGGATAGGGCGACTGCCATTTATGCAACAAAGCCGGTCCAGATTTCTGGCGACAATATCGTCAAAGGTAAAGTCGGAATCTATGCAACTGGAAATGTTTTCTTGGCTGGGTCTATTCGTTATGCCGATGCATCGACTGATAAAGTATTTATGCCTGGGTTTGATCCACTGACCTATCAGGACCCAACAGCCCAAGGTTCGGTAACCGAAGGAGTCCCAGCTCTTAATGAGAATCAGACGTCAGGAGCGATGATTGTGACTACGGGCTATCTCGTTTATGACCCCTATAGCGCAACGGGTTTGAAATCCAGTCTTGGTAATCCCGTAGATGGTGGGCGTGTTTATAATGGATCAACGGGAAATACGATTTTTGGTTTGCAGTCGGAGGACGAAGAGATTCCTGTCTCATCCTTTGCCGAGGCTGGCTCCAATGACTTTTTTAATTCTCGAGTAGCTTTTATTGATGCCAAGATCCAAACGAAAAGCTTTGTGATTAGGGGTTTAGTGGATGCTCCCAATGATTATGGTGGTGGCTCTGGCGGAAAGGGCGAGTTTAGCTTTCACGAGATTCAAGACCAGCCGCCCCTCGAGCCCCTGATGAATTTAGGAATACTCGTGGCTAGAGGTGGACTGACGATGCAAGAGGCGAATCCCCTAAAGAAGATGTACACAAACCCGAGAGATGGCGGGAGTTGTACAAATGGCTGTATTGAAGGCTTTAATTACTCGATCTTTTTATTCGACGATCGACGCTTCTTTAATGACTTTCCTGGTGTTATCGATGTTGATAATCAGGCCGAATGGCTAAGTTTAAGTCATGATCGTTTGTCGGATTCGGATCTTTTTGGTCTTACCGATCAGCAATGGCATTAAAACTACTTCTGACTTCAAAGCTGCTTAGCAATTGGTTAAGCTCGTCGGATGGCTATAGAATCCAAACCTATCGAACTTCAATCTCCTTGTCCGAACTTTAATTTACCTGGTGTAGATGGCCGAGAGCATTCTTTAGAGTCTTATGCGACTTCCAAAATTCTACTGATAGGCTTTACGTGTAACCACTGTCCCTATGTACAAGCCTATGAACAGCGGCTTAATCAGTTGGCGCTGGAATATTCGTCCAAAGGCGTCTCTTTTGTATGTATCAATGCCAATGATGAGATTAACTATCCGGATGATTCGTTTGAACAAATGAAAATCCGAGCTAAAAAACTAAATTTTAACTTTGATTACCTGAGAGATGAAACTCAGGCCGTGGCAAAAAATTTCAATGCCGCGTGTACGCCCGAGTTTTATATTTACAATCAGGATCGAAGGCTCTGCTACCATGGACGACTGGATGACAATCAACAGAATCCGGAAGCCGTAAAGCATCATTATATTAAAGAGGCCTTGGATGATCTCCTTAATTCTCGCCCCGTGCGTACGTCTCAAACCAGTGCTATAGGTTGCGGCATCAAATGGAAAAAGTGATTCGAACCAAGGTTTTGTTTTTATGTGGGGGGATTTCAGGAGAACATGAAATTTCACTGATTTCTTGCAAGCATATCTTGAAGGCAATCAATCGATCAGAGTTTGAGCTGGGCTTGATTGTCATTGATAAGGCCAGGCGAATGCTATGGGTGGATGAGTCCGAGCTTCACAAAATTTCGGATAATCCAAAGAATGTCAAAACACCCTTAGGGCAAGAAATGCTTTTTCAGGCTTATGCGTCACAGACTCGAGGGCCTGGATTTTATTCGGCAGATTTTCAGACTTTTTTTGAGCCCGACGTGATTTTTCCAATTTTGCATGGAGTAGGTGGCGAGGACGGAAGCATCCAAGGCTTTATACAGTCCGCTGGTATTCCCTATGTTGGCGCGAGTGTTAAGGCTGCCAGTCTTGCGATGGATAAAGCCATGACGAAAGCGGTCTGTATGGAAGCGGATATTCCAGTTGTGCCTTTTCATATTGTAAGGGCGGGAGACAAGCTTGAGAATCCCTTTGGCTATCCGTGTTTTGTTAAACCGTCGGAAGAGGGCAGTAGCCTGGGTGTTTCCCGAGTGAAATCAGAGGCCGATCTAAAGGTGGCTTACGATGAGGCCTTAAAGTTTGGCGGAAAGATTTTGATCGAGCCAGCGATTGTGGGTCGTGAAATTGAAATCGCTGTCTTTGATGATGGGAAGGAGTTTCTTGCAAGTCCGGCCGGGGAAATCCGCTGCCTTAAGTCAGATTTTTACTCCTATGATGCGAAGTACGTGCACGCGGATGCGGCCGAGCTGATTATTCCGGCTACACTGAAAGATCAGGAGTTAAAGGAGATTCAAAGTCTAGCAAAACGAATTTTTAGAACCTTAGACTGTCGAGGTTTGGCGCGAGTGGACTTCTTTATGGATGCCAACGGAACATTCCTGCTAAACGAAATCAATTCCATGCCTGGTTTTACTCCCATCAGTATGTATCCTAAGCTTATGGCTTTGGCAGGCCTTGATTATGCTTCCTTGTTGAGTCGATTAATTCATGCGGCGCGGTCCGGTGATTCTAAGTAGTGCGTCAAAACTCTAGAGGGTAGCGTAGGTCAGGCCCTAGATCCTCATTGCCGAACGGAGCGATCGGAGCTGGCGGCAATGGATGTGGCGTTGGCTTATTCTGCCAGACGGTCCATCCCTGAAGCCTTCCCGTATGCAGATGATTTAACTCCTTTATCGACCATAATCTTGGTCCCTGCCAGTTGGAGTCTACAACGACAATCCACTCACTTCCCTCAAGATCTTTAAAGGTCCTTAGAAACACAATTTCATGTCCGCCTGAGGAGCCGCTCCCATCCTGAGGAACCCAAAGCCGTCGATCCGATATTTGGCCGGTTTCGTGATCCAAAATCGTATAGGGTGTTTCTGACATTCGTCGGCCGACATTAAAGCCTATAATCATGGGCCACCCAAGCGAGGACGAACGTCGGACGTCATCCGCAAAGTTGATGATGCTCGACGAGTCGAGTCTTGAGATCACAAAGCCAAGCTCTTTCCCAATTTCGTCTTCCGCTCCGATATGAGTGTCGTCACCGTAATATTCATTATGAATTCGGACATAAAAGCGCTGGCGATTACGTTCAGTGTCCATGTGATGTACGATTGTCCCATTGCCCAACTGATTGGAGGCATAAAGTTGATGCATACAATTAAAAATGGCGTAAGCGGCGCAGGTTCCTCCTTCTTGATCAATGGAACGAACAATGGACTCCAGGTCCTTATCCGCAATGGGCTTGGAGTCGGGGCCAAGAATTTCCATTTGGCCCAAGGGGAAATGATGGATTTCTAGTTTTCGAGGGTCAAAGAAAATATAGCCGCCAACTGTCCCATCAAGGAGTCGGGAAGCTCCTAAAAAGTGAACATTTTGCTTACCATTAGAACCGGGAAATTGGACTTCAAAGACTTCTCCAATTTCTAGGGCATAGGGATTTTCTGGAACGATGTTGGCAAGAGTCCCCGTACAAATATCGGAGGCCGAAGCGTGAGAGGCCAAAAAACAAAAGTGAGCAAAGCTGAGAAAGGTCCAAAGTCTAAAGTTCAACAATTGGCACATGGTTAACATTTGTGCTTAGGGCGATATCGTGTGTCAAGCGATCGAGGGCTTATCGAACACAATTGCGTCATTTCGGCTCGAAACCGCATTTTTGATGCTTTTCACCCCCGGAAAGCCTATCTCCAGAGCTTGTATGCGGCTGCAGATCGGTGTTTATATAAGGAGGTGCCACGACCTCTCAAACCTCTTAAAACCCGCCAGGACTTACCCGAAGAGCGTGCTTCGGCTAAAAAGCCAGACTGGTTTAGAATTCGCCTGCAAGAAGGGGATCGCTTTCAAAAGATTGATCAACTTGTAAAGACCCATAAATTAGCGACCGTCTGTTCCGAAGCTCGATGTCCAAATATTTATGAGTGTTGGAATCAAGGCACGGCGACTTTTATGCTGATGGGGGATACTTGCACGCGAGCGTGTAAGTTTTGTCACGTAAAGGGCGGCCGACCTGGAGCGCTTGATCACGATGAGCCACAGAAAATTGCGGAAAGTGTTGCGACCCTGGAGCTGTCGTATATCGTTTTGACGAGCGTCAATCGAGATGATTTGCTCGACGAAGGATCTCAGCATTTTGCTGATACGGTTCGCGCAATTAAAAAACTATCATCTAATATTCTAGTGGAGACATTGACTCCTGATTTTCGGCGAACGCAAGTCGATTCCATTGCGCGGATGATAGACGCTGGAGTGGATGTATTGGCTCATAATGTCGAAACTATTCGTCGGTTGGTTCCACACGTTCGTGATGCTCGATGCGATCACGATGTTTCTTTAGGATTTCATCGATACGCCAAGTCTCTTAAGCAGGATTTGATAACTAAATCTTCTATCATGTTAGGTTTGGGGGAAACCCGCGAAGAAGTTTTGGAGTGTATGCAGGAATTGAAGGAGGCCGGGGTCGACGTGGTGACTCTCGGGCAATATTTACAACCTACGAAATTTCATCATCCCGTTATTAGATACGTTCATCCAGATGAATTTAAGGAATTTGAATTAAAGGGCAAGGAAATGGGCTTCCGATTTGTCGCCTCAGGGCCTTTAGTTCGAAGTAGTTATCGGGCGGCTGAAGTTTTTATGGAAGGCGAGCTTCGTCAATCGAAGAGCGCATCACAAGACGGTGAAGGAGTATCTCATGAGCATTTTTAATCTGCCAGAATTGGGCGAGGGCCTTGAGGAGGGCGAAATCGTTGGCTGGAAAGTGAAAGAAGGGGATTCCGTCAAGGCTGATCAAAGCATGGTGGAAGTCATGACGGACAAAGCCACTATTGAAGTTCCCGCACCCGCGACCGGCGTCGTCAAAAAACTTTATTATAAAGTGGGTCAGGTAGCAAAAGTTGGACAGGCGCTAATTGAAATTGCCGTGTCGGGTGCACAAGAGTCAAAGGTTGAGACGCAAGAAGAATCGAAGGTTCAGGCAGCCTCGATGGGTTCGGTGCCGGTTGCGGCTCGGCCAATGGCGGCGGGTTCAAGCCCGAGCGCTTTATCTCCCGTGGCGGAAAGTTCGGGGCCGCAGAGCGTTGTGCTACGAACAGGCTCCAGCGAAAGGGTTTTGGCTTCGCCGGCCGTTCGCAAAATGGCTCGGGAGATGGGCGTTGAATTGACTCGAGTTCAAGGTTCAGGTGATCGTGGCCGCGTCTTACGAGTGGATCTCGAGACAAATGGTTCGCAGGCTGTCGGAAGTCTTCATGCTTTGGCGCGGGAAGAAAGAATTCCCTTTGTGGGAGTTAGACGAAAGATTGCGGAGAGTCTCTCCAGATCCATGCATACGGCCGTTCATTTTACACATCATGATGAGGCCGATTTTTCGGAAGTCATGAAACTTAAGGATGAAGCCAATCAGTATTCCGAAGGGCATGGCTTAGGAGTGAAGGTCACGTACTTACCGTTTTTTGTAAAAGCGGCGATTGCGGGATTGAAGCAGTTCCCTATCTTGAATTCGACCCTGGATGAAAAAACAAATGAGATTGTTATCAAGCGAGATTATCATTTTGGTTTCTCTGTTCAAACACCACAAGGTCTGATGGTGGCAGTCGTTAGGGATTGCGATCGAAAAAGTATTTTTGAAATTGCCAAAGATTTACGTGAGGTTGTTGATCGCGCGCGAAATAATAAAGCCAGTCTTCAGGATCTGACGGGATCGACGATTACAATAACCAGTGTCGGTAATATCGGCGGTCTACATGCAACGCCAGTGATTAACTTTCCTGAGGTGGCTATTTTGGGAATGTACCAAATTAAAAAGCGACCCGTTGTTAAGGAAATTGATGGCGAGGATCAGATCGTTATTCGTCCTATGATGTATGTAAATATCACCTGTGATCATCGTATTGTGGACGGCGCCGTGGCAGCAGAGTTTATGAGATTGATCTGTGATTATTTAGAAAATCCAGGTCGCTTGGCTTTTTTTGCGTAGAGATTTCTAAAAACTGAAAGGAAGATTTAAATGAAAAGTTTTGATGCAGTTGTCATTGGTGCGGGCCCTGGAGGCTATGTTTGTGCGATTCGATTGGCTCAGTTGGGAGTGAAGACCGCGCTGATTGATCGAGATAATCTGGGAGGCACTTGCCTTAATTGGGGTTGTATTCCTTCGAAAGCCTTAATTCATGCCGCCCACCTTTACGAGACGATGCATCATGGCGCGAAAGATATGGGATTTAGCTTTAAGGAGCTCAATTTAGATTTTAAAAAACTTAACTCTTGGAAAGACGGAGTCGTTCAAAAGCTGACACAGGGTATTGGCGGACTTTGCAAACGCCACGGTGTTGAAGTATTTATCGGAACCGCGGAGTTTAAATCAGCTACGCAGGTGGATGTAAGTTTGAATGATGGTGGAAAAAAAGAAAGCCTTCAGTTTAAGAAGGCTGTGATCGCTACAGGTGCGGCCTCGTCGAGTCTTCCTGGGATTAACATAGATGGGAAACAAATTGTAACGAGTAAAGAAGCTCTCAATCTCCCTGAGCTACCAAAGAAAATGATTTTGATTGGTGGCGGTATTATTGGGATGGAGCTTGGGTGCTTTTACTCAATGATTGGTACAGAAGTTACGGTTCTTGAGTATGCTCCCCAGATTTTGCCGGGAACAGATGTCGATTTGGTCAAGCCGGTAGAGAAGGCCTTCGTCGGAAGAGGGGGCAAAATTTTCACGAAATTCAAAGTTCAGAGTGCTGAGAAAAAGGGCAAAAATATTTTGGTTCGTGGCACAAACGAGAAGTCTGAGGAAATGACCTTCGAGGCGGATATTGTTTTGGTTTCGGTGGGACGAAAACCCTTTACGGATAAATTGGCTATCGAGAAAGCGGGAGTCAAAAAAGATGAACGAGGCTTCATTCCGGTCAATCGTGCGCTTCAAACAAATATTTCCAATATCTATGCCATTGGAGATGTCACCACGGGCCCGGCTTTGGCGCATCGAGCTTCTCATGAGGCCATGATAGCGGCAGCCCATGTCGCGGGTGATGCCAAATCGCTTGTTGATTACAAAGTTATTCCGGCAGCCACGTTTACAGATCCGGAAATCGCTTCAGTAGGGATTTCTGAGGCTGAAGCCAAGGCCAAAGGTCTCAATGTCAAAATCGGGAAGTTTCCGTTCGCCGCCTTGGGACGGGCGCTAGCCAACAATCATCCCGAAGGTTTTGTTAAAATTATTGGCGATGCCAAGACCAATGATTTGCTCGGTATGCATATCGTCGGGCCGGATGCGGGCAACTTGATTGCCGAAGGTGCGCTGGCGATGGAAATGGGCGCGAGTGTCGAAGATCTGGCTCTCACGATTCATACACACCCAACCTACCCAGAATCTGTCATGGAGGCTGCCGAAGCTTACTTTGGACATGCCATTCATGTTTATCAACCGGGGCATTCTCGATCTGATAAGTCGAGTGCAACAGCCTAGTGATGAAGTTGGAGGTCTTTCATTTCTATGGCGCTCAAAGCCGATCTTACGAAGAAATTTGGAAATTTCAGCAAGAGCGAGTGAAGGATATTGTAAGTGGACAGGCGGCAGAGAGTCTTATTTTTTGTGAACATGAAGCCGTCATTACCAAAGGGCGCCGCAGTCAAGATTCGAATATTGTAGATAAGACGGGCTTGCCGGTATTTGATATTGAGAGAGGTGGGGATGTCACGCTTCATTCGCCAGGACAGCTTGTTATTTATCTACTGATCAAATTGCAAGGGGGCGAATTTCTGGGCGGTCTCAGTAGTTTCTTAAGATTTTGTGAGCAGATCATTATTGATTATCTTATAAACAAGGGTCTCCGTGCGGGGCGATTTGGCCCGACGGGAGTTTGGATTAAAGATTCAGGGAATCAAATTAAAAAGATTGCGAGTCTTGGGATAGCGGTGCGGCGGTGGGTAACCTATCATGGAATTTCTTTAAATATTTCGAATGATCTTTCGCTTTTTGATAAAATTCGTCCATGCGATTTTGATGCTTCGATTATGACATCCATGAAAAATGAGTCAGTCAAGTTGAGCCTGAAAGAAGTTGCCGAGGAATTAGAGTCGATCTTTATAAGCCGATTCGGATCGCAAAAGTCAGATTTGCCGATGGACCTCGGTATCATGGAAACTTCGGCCCGTAATCATCTCTGAAACTCTTGGCGGCAACTGAGAGATTTCCAACAAATTGGCCATTTTCTGATTAATACTCTGTGTGAGCTTCGCGGCGACATCAGGCACCTCTTCTTTGACGAGTTCCCATCTTTCGAGTGTAAGAACCCAAAAGCTACAATCTTCCAAGGCGATAGCCGTTGTTTTTTTCTTGGTGTCTTGAAAAAGTGAAAATTCGCCGAGCGACTGACCAGGGCCCATTTCCACTGTCATAAATCCCAAGGAGACAGAAACAAGGCCACTGTCGATAATATAAAGTTTTCGTTCGCTATGGTCCTCAATAAATAAGGGTTCATTTTTTGTAAGTTCTTGTTTCTCAAGATAGTGAGCCAGAGCGGCTCGCTCTTCTATTCGCCAATCTTTCGTAAGACAGCACTTTTCTAAACTGGTGAACTTACCCACGGCTTATCTTCCCTCGACTGAGATTTTCCGGCAAGTTTTGTCTCTTCGTCCAGCGCGCTCTTAAACTCAAATAGACATCGATCAAATGAGCCCCCACGGTGGCTCCCATACAATCCGCCAAAAAATCTCCCAATTCAACCCCCCGACCTGGCGTAAACATCTGGTGAAATTCATCCATGAATCCATAGAGGCTTGCCATTGCCACGGCCACCCAAACAATTTTTCGACGATGTCGCCATCGCGTAAAGTTAACCAATAGTCGCATGGTAAAGAGTCCAAGAAACAAAAAAAGAATAAAGTGAACAACCTTATCGAGCATAAAAAACTCAAAATGAGGCAGGTTGTTTTGCGGGATCGAGGAGAGGTAAAAAATTATGCTCGCCTGAAAGGCAACTGGCGACCAATAACGGATTATGCTTTTAAGTCTCAAGCAACTATCGCTCGTGGAAGATCGAGACGCCGCCCATCGAGCCAGCAATGAGTGGCATCCAAAATTTCGGCCCAAAGGATATCACCGTTTGCAAACGTATCTTCCTTGGGCAGGTGAACAAGACGATTGCCACGTGTCCGTCCTGTCCAGAGATGAGACTTCGTGCGCGAGGGTCCTTCCAGCATGATTTCAACCTTACGACCAATATCTTCGCGATATTTTTTTCGACTTATTGAGCGCTGTAATTCCTTCAGGGCCTGGATGCGCTCTGTTTTCTCTTCAGGCGAAACATCATCTTCCATTTGTTCCGAACGTGTGTACGGGCGTGCGCTGTATTTAAAATAATAGGCATTATCAAACTCTACTTGTCGGAGCACATCCAAAGTCTTTTGAAAATCCTCTCGAGTTTCGCCTGGAAATCCCACGATGATATCTGTCGAGAGGGCGATATCTGGTGAATACTCTCGAAGTTTTTCCAATTTTCTCAAATAGGAATCAATCCTATAAAATCGTCGCATTCGTTTAAGGACGGCGTCCGAGCCTGCTTGAAATGGCAGGTGAAGATATTCACACAAAATCTCAAGGTCTCGAAAGTCTCTTGCGAGATCTTCGTCGAAGTCTCGTGGATGGGAGGTTGTATAGCGCAGACGTTTGAGGCCCGAAAGTTTTCCACCTTCACTTTCTTTCTGAAAAATATGAAGAAGCTCATGAAGTTTGGTGTATCGTCCACTTTGATTTTTGCCCCAATAAGAATTTACATTCTGCCCAAGCAACATGATCTCCGAAACGCCTCTCTGCACGAGGATCTCCGCTTCGGCTACAATTTCTTCGGGCATGCGACTCAGTTCGCGACCACGTGTAAAGGGGACGATGCAATAGGAACAAAATTTATCGCACCCATTGGTAATTGTAATAAAGGCTTGGCTTTTAGAGTCCGGCCGAAAACTTGGTAGTAAGGTATCCCGTTCATCGTCGGCACTTGTATCGGCCCATCGATGTTCAAAGTCTTCGATCATTTGAGGAAGTTCACGATAATTATTTGTGCCGAAAGCAAAGTCCAAGAACGAATGACGTTTCAGGAGCTTGGGGCCTTCGGTTTGGCCGACGCATCCACCAAAGCCAATGACTTTGCTAGGATCGGTTTTCTTAAGTTTGGCTATTCGTCCTAAAAAGCTTAGTGCTTTTACTTCGGATTTTTCACGAACGGCGCAGGAGTTAATCAGCAAAAGTTGAGCCTCTTCCGGTCGCGTAGTTTTTTCAAAGCCCTTGGCGCTAAGAACCTGAAGCATTTGTTGGCTGTCGTATTCATTCATTTGGCAGCCATAGGTCTGTATAAAGACTTTTTTCATATTGAAGCTCTACCGAAAGCTAGCAAATAGGTCTTTGGAGCTCAAGACGGCTTTAAAAACGAATCTAGGCTGCTATAAGCTCCAGTTTTTGCAGGCCTTCGAGTGGCGTGCATCGGGCATCGGGAAGGATCTTTCGAATGAGGCCTGTCAAAACCTTTCCCGAACCAAGCTCAATAAAGTCATTAATTCCAGTCTCATCCGACGCATAGTGAATGCAGTCAGCCCAAAGTACGGTTCGAGAAACCTGGTGGATAAGATTTTGTACTATATGTTTCGGATCGGTCTCGGGTTTGCCGGTTGTATTGAACACGACCGGAACCGAAGGCGCTTTTACCGAAACGCCTGCCAACAGTTCGCCAAGTTTTTCACCGGCTGATTTCAAAAGCGAACAGTGAAAGGGTCCTGAAACTTCCAACTTAACAATCTTTCGAATGCCCAGATTCTGAATTTTTTCTTCCGCAAGGTCGATGGCTTTGCTATGTCCCGATATAACGATCTGACCAGGAGAATTGATGACGGATGGTTCGAGAACTAAATCCTTCGTCGCAACAGCCTGGCAAATGGCGCGAGCGTCATCGATGGAGGCGCCAACCAGAGCGGCCATTCCGCCAAGTCCCGCCGGGACAGCTTCGTTCATAAATTCTCCTCGAGCGTGAACGATGCGGAGCGCGTCCGAATAAGAAAGTGATTCGGCATGCACAAGTGCCGAATACTCACCAAGCGAATGGCCCATGCAAATATCGGCCTTAATATCATTGGCCTTAAGCCACCCACCAAGAGCTGTGCTTAGGCATAGGAGGGCAGGTTGAGTGATTGGGGTAAGCTTCAATTCATCGGCTGGCCCATTCCTCATTAGCTTTGAGAGATTAAAACCTAGAGTATCGTCAGCTTCTTGGAGGCACTGGCCATAGATTTTTTGAAAGTCCCCAAATCTTTCGGCTAACTCAAAGCCCATCCCAACGCTTTGTGAGCCCTGTCCGGGAAAAACAAAACCTAATTTTTTTGAACTAAAGGAAGAGGGAACCATCATCATATTGAAGAGACTTTTACTCCAAGATCTTGACGACTCAAGAGCTTATCACCTGAAAATGAAAAGGCTGGGAAATTTGGCTATCTATGATAGGTAAGGCCCCATAATGCATAATCTTGGGCCTTTTGAGCTGGAGACGCCTTTTGTCTTGGCCCCCATGGCGGGGATCACCAATAGCCCGTTTCGGCAGCTTATGAGACGGGTAGGGGCTTCGGTAGTGGTATCCGAATTGGCGTCGGCCAACGGCCTTGAATACGATAGTGGGCGCACTCGAGAACTTTTGGAATTTCGTGAGGGAGAGAGGCCGGTTGGTTTGCAGATCTTCAGTGAGCGCTCCGAGCTCCTAGTAAAGGCAGCTCAATATATAGAGAAGCTGGGAGCGGATTTTGTGGATCTTAATTTGGGCTGCCCCGTGAGTAAAATTGTTAAAAAGGGCGCAGGGAGTGTGATGTGCCGAAACCCCGTTGAATTGGGCAAAGTCTTATCGGCCATGGTCAGGGCCGTCAAATTTCCGGTAACGATAAAGATTCGCTCGGGATGGAATGCCGAAAGTGTCAATGCCTTAGAGGTTGTTCGCGTGGCTGAGGATGTCGGCATTACGTGGGTGGCAATCCATGCGCGTACGCGAGCGCAGGGCTATTCGGGTGAGGCAGACTGGGAATTAATCGGAAATATCAAATCTAAGGTTAAGATTCCGATTTTAGGTAACGGGGATATCAATACGCCGGAAAAAGCGGTCGAGAGATTGAAAACTTATGCCGTGGATGCCGTTATGATTGGAAGGGGAGCGCTCCGTAATCCATTTATTTTCCGTCAGGCTCGCGAACTCTTGCGCACGGGCTCATACGCCATCGCCACAGCCGACGAGTATTTCGCACTGATGGATCTGCAAAAGAAGCTTTTGGAAATGCGAAGCAATGCTCGATCAGCCTTATTGCAATCGAAGAAATTTTTGATTTGGTATTCCGCCGGATTTCCTCATTGCAAAGAATTTCGTCAAAAAACCTTTTCACTTACAAGTTTTGAAGAAGTCTGGGTTTATGGCCGTGAGTTTTTTGAGACGCATCTAGAGGGGCGGGACTTCGAATTTCTTAAAGAGGATTTTTTGATGGGTGGGCATGGATAATCTTTAGTCCGTATCCCTAATTGCAAGGTGAACGGAATACGTTCCTACATCACTAGGATCATCACAAGCACCTGAATAGGTAAATCCTGTTGTATCAAGGGGTAGATTTATCGCGAGTGGTGGAACTTGAGCGGCTTGTTCAGTGCCTGTTACCGTTACCTTCGCATGAATTCGCTGTTCCCCAGTAGAGGTTTGGAAGGCTCGCGCGTTAAGGAGAACGGTAACGCCATTTTTTGATTCCAAATTAATCGCTGAGTCGAGCTCCTTCAGTTCAAGTTCATTGCCAACGATGTATTCTGCTTCAGTCGAATGCTTTTCAAGGTCCACCTTGCCTGCAAAGTTGCATTCATTTCGAAACAAATGCAAGTGTCTGGATTATGAGCAATTTCCTCGTTTCACAAACGCCCAGCAAACGCAAACATCGTGCCCCAGCGAAATTGACACACTAAGTCATGGGGCTTAAGTGAACATCAACTCGAATTTGAATTTCGATTTGAATTTCAAATTTATAAACGAAGGAGATTACTTATGAAACGTTCACCCCTCATACTTACTATTTTATTTGCACTTATATCATTCGCAGGCTTTTCTCAGCGCCCTGAAAACGAATCGTCGAATCAAAACACGGCCAATTCACGCTATCAGTGGGCGGCCAATTATTTTGCGGCAATTGGCCAGTTCGATAAATTAGTACCATTTAAGGTAATTGCTCAATGGCCGGGCGTTCAACTTCGACTTCAGCGGTCAAACTCGCAAGGAAAATGCCCCATACTGAGTGGCTTTAACGATCTGGCTTACCCTGGCCGTCAAACATTTGTAAATTTTCCTTTTCCCGCGGATCCTTTTAGCTTTCAAGATCAAACGGCCTAGGAAGCCGAGCGAGTCTATGCGCGGGCTTTTGGTGAAGCCAATCAAATCATGAATACTGTTTTTCAGATGACCATGGATGAAAATTGTCCGGCTAACAACGAATGTTGTCAAAAAGGCCAAACCAAAGACACTTGCCAAACCAGAACCGGGGACTTCTGCGAAGTAGACGCTTTCGATTGGTGCAAATCAAATTCGAATGCTTGTGACTAGAGAAAGTCTTCGTGTTGTTATCACCACTATTATTCGTAATGTTATTGGGAGGAGATCTACTAGCCCCTCCCGTAACATCGCGAGCTGAAGCCGAAGAGGTATTTGGTACGATTTCGGTTTTGGATATCGCCATTCAAACCCCTTCGTCCAACTCTTGGCAGCTTCAGATTATTCGTGTGGATAATCCAACCTACGATCAGTGGCTGTTCTCAAGAAATCCTCGTTACAAAGGTCACAGTAAACAACAAAGGGCCTTGGCCCTTTTGGTTGCTCCAGACAGAAGCGCAAACTATATTCTGAATGCCGAGATCGATAACAAGACTTTATTTTTGAGATTTCCGAGTAAAGATCTGGATGATTCGATCATGGAATTTTGGATGATCCGAAAATCTCCAACGGACTTTAAAATGCCGCATCCTGACGACACCCAAAGAATCGTTGTAGACTCTTTGGAATCTGGCTCTACTCAGTCCATCGATCAGATTGAGATTTGGGGCAGCTCGACTTCAAATACAAAGCTTCCAGATTTTATTGGAGCTCGCATCGAGAAATCATCGCCGGGTTTGACTCCTCAAATGAATTTTTATTGGTCGGTTGGGAAGCCTAACGGAATGGATGAAGATTTGTTTTGGGTGGATGTTGAGTGGAGAGATAAGTCGGGTGAATCTTTAGGGCGCGGGGGTGTATTTTCGACCGTGAGTTTTATTTCTCGTTATCTCACTCGGCGATTTGGTCCTTCGAATGAAGATATGAAGTTCGCTTTTCGATTTGTTGAGCTCATGGACTGGCTGAGAGCGAAACGGATAGGATTTCAAAAGCCGGAAGATTTGCAAGCAAACGCGTCAGCCATCGCCACAGCCTTTCGAGATTACTTTGAGGATGTCAAAGTTTTGGATGATAGTGAGGCGGTTAAGTTATTTGAGAAGCGGGCGGTCGATTATTTCGGGAGATATCGACAGGCCCTTCTTGCGAACTGCGCCTCAATCATTGCGACTTATACATTTCCACTCACTACCTCAGTGGATCCAACGGGATACTTCGCTTATCAGTTCATTCATGCGGGAGATGACCTTAACTATCCTAAGCACCCCATATGGTTGGAGCCATCTTATTCAAATGATCAGAGTCTTTCCTCAGTTATTCTTCGAGTAAAGACTTCGGCCACAGAATTTGGAGATATCCCAACGGCCAATGCGGCCGCTCCTTGGCGCCGCTTGCGCTAATTGACCAGGGCGCCGAAAAGACTTCTACAAAATCCACGAAGCTTGCTTAGCGGGCTCGTTGGCGGTTTTGGTTGAAGATTCTCAGGAGCCGAAGGATCAAGCGCCATTAAGCCGGTTTGGATGATAAGAGTTCGTCCAAAAGCAAATGGCCTCAAGACGCCAAACATTCGATCTACGAAAGCCCGCGGAAAAAGACTTCGATAGCGTGTCAGTCCCCAATAGATAGCCCTTAGTTTTTCAGTCTTAGAATCCGCATTTCGTACAACAGTTGAAATGGGTTCATTGCCCAAGAATGGTAGCAGATGCTGGCTTCCGAATTCCCGTCGATAATCCAAAGCGAGTTGTTCGAGTAAGGCAATTTGCGTACGATCTTGAGGCGATAGCTCTAAGTCTTTAGTTTGAGATTTATGCCAACGGATAAATTCCTCGATCGCCGTAAGAAAGGCCTGATTGGAATCTTGTGCACAAGAACTACACGCGGTGACAAAGGCAACTCCAGATCCATCGCCTGTTCGATAGCGATACATCATTTCGGAAAGATGAAAGCGAATCCAATCCATAGGAACAATATTTTGACCCTTGATTCGCAAAGGATCCGTCAAGATGGGCAAGGGAAAAGCGATATCAGTTCCTGCACGAGACCAACCATTGCCCCGTTGAAAATTACCCCAATATTCAGCGGCATCCTGACGGCCCGAAATGATGCCTCGAGAATTGTGAGCGTAGACTTGTTCGTAAGTTGGAACAAGTAGGGCCTCATGGGTCCAGGGGTTGCGCTCCACGCGAGCCGTTCCCCAGGATGAATGACCGGCGATAAATCCAAAAGTTCGAGGGGAAGCTGAGTTTCCACCAAACGTATGGAGAAGGAGGAACTCAGAACCTTGGTGTAAATTCCAAGCCGGCATAGCAAATGGAATTTCAAGCATTTCACCCGTAGCGCGTAAATCTTCAATGTCTTCCCATATCGCATCTCGGAAGGGCAATTGTGACTCAAGAAGGGGCAGATCCTCTTGCGCGGAAGGCAGGCGATATAAGTCGGCGGGGACCAAAGCTTCAGCGAAAAAAATTCCATCTGAGTCTCTTCTTCCGTAGAGAAAAAATCCACCTTCGTTCCAAGGATGGGACCCAATGCCTCGAAGCGTGGCGATAGGTCGGTAGAGGGGGCCAACACTTTCATTGCCCTCGTCTAGATCTGAATCGATTAGATTGAAACGAATCAACTCAATGGCACCACGGAAACCTCTGGCTTGCGGATCATAATGACGAACATATCCTGCCGTGTAGATAGAATTGGACCAGCCAATTTTTCCTACGGGCCCTTGAAACTGAACAAAAATCCGTGCGGGTCCGGCGACCTGAATAGGTTCTCGCGAAATAATGATTTTAAAACCTTCATTAGTTTTTTGAATCTCGGGCACTTCATCCAGTCGAACAATCATATCGTCTTTGGGACGAGCTCCAGCCAAACTCTGGAGGAGGCTAACATTTTGTAGGCCATCTAGGCGTTCTGGTTGAATAAGGCCTTGTTCACGGCCGTGCTCGGCTCTCTTATCCATTTGAACATCGATGCCGTCGGGGCTGAGAGGAATATTGTATAAGTGGTCGGTCCAACGGCTCTCCCCCTCTGCTTGCTTGAGACTTAGATGTCCTATTTGCCCTATTAAGGAAGCATCAGGAGAAGCAAGAATTTCGCACCGAACTCCAGAATCGGTTCGCCCTTCCGGGGTCGGAAGAATCAGCCTTAATACCCAAGGCGCGCTGGGAAGATCGGAATAAACCTGAGCTTCAAGTCTTGGGATTTGAAGCCAAAATAGAAGGCCGATCAAGATTTGAAGGAACTTCCGGGGCGTCATTTAAGATCTTGTATTGCAATATTTAGACCGGCCAAGCAAGGAGTATTCTGCCAGGGGCTTGGAGTACAAAAAAGGGAGGCCGACTTGGGGTCGGCCTCCGTGGGGATTTCTGTTTGTTGTTGGGATTTCTCTCACATGAGCGGGAGAAAAACTTTGTACAAATTAATCCATTGAGTCTGGGTTCGTATCAGTGAATGCTTTCGATTGGTTGGGTAGTGCAAGGGCCGCTTCGACGACTTTATCCGCTTGTACCAATCCGTTGCCGTAAGCATTATCGTGTCCGGATTTTCCAAGATCCACGGCAGTTGATTCGATAATGTGCTCAAGCTGATCAACGCTTAAACCAGGATTGGCTGATAATGCTAAGGCAACAACGCCGGTGATATGTGGCGTTGCCATACTTGTTCCTGAGTAGCGACCGTAGCTGCCCCCAGGCAAAGAGGACAAGACATCCAATCCAGGCGCGGCAATATCAGGCTTCGTATAGAGTCGAGGCGTCCACCGCTCGAACCAACCCATTTCGCGATCTTCGCGGGTGCCCCAGGCCTTAAACCAGAAGCTTGGACCTCGGCTACTGAAGCTTGTGACGACTTGCTTCGAATCAAGAGCGCCAACGGCGAAAGCTGTTGGGTAGCGACCCGGGGCACCTGTCGTCATCCAACCGGATCCAGAATTTCCTGCTGCAAAACTTGGAAAGATATTAAATCGCCGCCAAGTTTTGACAATATTTCGAAAGCCCAAAATGAATTGGCTTGAAGCTCCCCACGAGTTGCTGACAACGCGAGGTGCGTCATCCGTATTGGGGTCACCGTCTGGGTTCATGATCCATTCCATGGCTCTTAAGATAGTCGCAAGATCAGTTGATCCACGATCATCAAATATTTTGCCGATGACCAGTTTGGCGTTAGGCGCCACGCCGATGGCCGTACCTGATCGATTACCACCCGCGATCGTTCCTGCCACATGTGTTCCGTGACTGTTGCGATCATCAATGGTTCCGTCAGAAGTAAAGTCCTGACCGGCGATCACACGATCGAGTAAGTCGGGATGTGTTTGATCAATCCCTGAGTCGATGATTCCCACAACGGGAGCGATTCGCTTATCGACCTTTTCCCACGCCTGAGGCGCATGAATGAGATCAAGCCCGTAGGTATTTTCGTCTTCGCCTAACGACGCCTTGGTGGCGTTCGATACGATCGGAACATCAAGACTAATGATTTCGTTAGCTAGAATGCCCTTGATATCGTCTCGCTTAGCTAGACGCTTGAGGCTGGCTCGATCAACTCGAACGAAACTTGCATTGGAAGACCAAAAGGAATCGATTACTTTTGAGTTTCCATCCAGGTCCTTTCGAAGACCGACATTGTTGATCGCAATCTCGCTTGTAACATAGGTCTGTTCTTCTTCGAGTGCATGAGATCGAAGAAGACCAGACCTATCGTGAAACTGTGGATCTTTAAAATATACAATCACATCTTTGGTTTCATTTGTGAGTTGAGATTTTGAAGACGGTCGTTGGTTCATCCAGGCGTTAAGGTTGTCATCGAGATCAGCCGCCCGTGTGATGATTGATGATGTTGCTAATGATGATAGTAGTAGTATGCAGACGCGAGCCCGCATTGATATTTGAGACATTAAGTTCCTCCCCCACTGACGATCTTACCTTTCGTGCTGCGCGGGATCGAGAAAATATATCCACCGCATAAAAATATTTTAATCTTTTGACACGATCCGTTGATGCAAAATGTTTAGAACCTAAATGTTTAAGCGACCTGAAGTTTTGCAAAATTGGAAATAGAGTGGATGTCATGGGTTCGACTGGAGAAGAGAAAAATCTGAAATCAAGATTTTGATTTCTAATCGCATCAGCTACGGCTTCCCAGGAGCGTTCGCAGCCAAAAGTATTCTTCCAACTTTGAATTTGATGGGGACGATGTAAGTCAGAGTTGGCAAGTTTAGGAAGTTTGGTCTCCGCCACGGCTTTGAGCAATTCACCATTGTCAGTAATTTCCCAAGCATCAAAGAGATCTTTCAATTCTTCTCGATGATCCCAAAGATGGTAGTGGCCGCCTCGCACATAATTTTTCGAAATGGGATGGGCAGCAACGCTTATAGCTCCCTGGCTTCGTATCTCTTTTAAAATTTCCGGGATAGAAAGGTCGGCTCGAATATAATTTTTAATTCCTAAGGCGAGGATATGCGCTGACCGATGATGCCTTAGAGAGTTCTTTGTGATTTCAATGCCAGGAATGACAAGCATTCGATAAAGCGTCCAGGCGCGATCGGCTTCTATTCGAATCTCTTCAAGATAGAGGGGAAAACTCTGAGGCGTTAGGGTTTTGTCGAGGTAGGCGGCGGCCTTGCCGAGAAGAGTTTTTTCTTCGCAAAGATGGTCGGTGATGGCGATCGCTCCAAAGCCAAGTTTTCCGTACAAATCAACCAAGTCTCGCAACTCGAGTTTTCCGTCGCTGTATTTAGTATGCATATGAAAGTCAGCCATCCACATTCAAGGTTAGAGTAATGGAGTTTGGGAAAATCGGGGGTTAGCCTTAGCCTAATATAAGATTAATCTTTCTTAGGAGAGTTCAGGGTAGATAAAGATCTAGCTAAGACGCGGCATCATTTTCGTAGGCAATTAGTTTGTCGGGATGATCGGTCATGACGGCCTCCACAAAAAGAGGACTCTTTTCAATTAGCTTCCAGGCGTCGGAATCATTTGCGGTCCAGCACCAAAAAGTTTCGGAGACGGGCGCCCAAAAACGAGTCGGATCGGCGGCAAAGTCTTTGAGGGCGGAGTAGTGAATATTCCAAGAGTAAACCTCATCGGCAGATTTGAGACTTCGGACGATCGGATCCTTAAATTGACCAAGAATCGGGCTGAAATTAATTCTAGGATCTCTCAGTTTATCTTTTGCATTTAGTAGAAGGTCCTTCGAAAAACTGGAAATCATCAGCTGGGCGGTGCAAGACTCTAGCAAGGCTAATAGTTTTTTTGCGAGCACCTCAATGAGCTGAGGAGCAAGTGGAGACTCTTTGATTTCTAGGTTAATGGAAAGATGGTGGCCGAAAAAGCTCTCGACTAGCTGATCGAAGTGGCAAATAGGCTCTTTATTTTTAACTTTTAATTTTTTAATTTCTTTCCAGGAGCTTTCTTCGATTGACCCATTCGATCCACATAGTCTTTTGAAATCATCATCATGAAAAACAAGAACTTCATTATCTCTTGAAATTCGAAGGTCACACTCGAATCCGTCCGCACCTTCTTCAATGGCCTTAGAAAGCGAGAGCAGTGTGTTCTCGGGATACTTAGCTGAAAAGCCCCGATGTCCTAAAACTTTAAAGCGTCTAGCTGATAATGACATGAGCCATTCAATTTTCTACCCCTTTGGCGACTGAGGAAATACTAAGCTTAGAATAATCTAACTAACGCGATGCGTTACGATTCAAATGTTTATGACGCAAATTTTTGGCGCAATGCAACTAGACGTTGACGCTTGAAGTCGAATTTCTCTAACTTATCCTTCTGTTACGTGATGGAGGGGACGATGGGGATTTTTCAAAGTAATTTTGCATTTCAATTTCATTTGTATCTTCGAGCAACTTCAGGAGGGGGAACGATAGTGGGGAAATTATTTGCGCTACCTATAGTGGCATTATTTTTAATGGGGGGCAGTTCGCTATGGGCTCAAGGTGAAATCGAGGGTCTTTGTCGGGCCTTTCTAGCTGGTGCAGCCGGTGAGGAAACAGATATTGAATCCGCCTTAAATAGTAGTGACGATATGGAAAAGGCGCTGGCCGAAAGACATCAGTTAATCGATTTGATTCGACCCGACGCTGAAAACTTGGCCCTCAAGCATCCCTTTATCGTCATGCGGAGCCCTCAGCGGGTGTACTCCATCATCCGCGACGCGGGTTATGAAGAGGTTCCTGATCCCACGGGGCGAATGGGGCTTAGGCGAATCTACAATCTAATATCTAGTGGGCATCCTTTGGCAGGTGGATTGCGCTTGAACGAACAATACAGCGCTGTCGAAAGGGTGATCCAAAGTTTTGAAGCACAAGCCAGCGGCAGTCAGAGCGGCAGAAATGTTGTGCTTTTGGCGGGCGACCCGGGGACTGGTAAATCTCTCTTTTTAAAAATTCTACGTAACAGTCTTTATACGGCAACGCTTAAGTTTCCACAGTACTATGCTTATACTTTTGAGTTCATAGGTTTAGATCAAATTCCCTCTATTCGATCGGCGCCTTTTGTACCAAAAGCCGCACGCGAGCCGGGGACAACCGTGGGCTATCCTGCGCCGATGGCAGATTCGCCTTTTGTGCTTTTGCCTAAAAGCTTTCAAAATCGACTCATAGCGATGACCACCGATCTCGTTCAAGAAAGAATTGGTCGGAAGCCCCTACCTAAGCGTAATCGAGACTTCAAGACTGACTTTATTCGCCGAGAAATTATTCAACATTACGCTGAGCTTAAAAAAGGGCCTCTATCGAATATGGAGGTTGTCGAAGCCTTAAATAAGCATGTTCGAATTGTCAGACGGATTTTGGGGACCGAAGAAAACACTCCTTTTATTACTGCGCAAGGCGATGAAATTAATGAACGCGCACTTTTTGCCTCGGAACACGCCTTAGTTGGTGCGACCTATGGTGCCGACCATCCTATGGCTTGGAACTTATCACGGCTTCCAAAGGCTAACGGAAGTTTGGCGGTATTAGATGAAGTTTTGAAGAATCCAGATGCTTTGTTGCGCACACTCTTAGAAGCCTTTCAGTCGGGAACAATATCTGCAAACGGGGTGCCAACAATTGAAGCGGATATCACATGGTTGACCGCGACGAACACTGAAGATGTTCGAAAAATTCGAGCTAAGGAGCAGCGCCCCCCACTATTGGATCGCTTGGATGAGGTTCAGATGAATCTCAGCATACGACCCAGCACGATTGGGAAAACCTTGGCGATGGAAATGCCCGACCTCTATATGCGTCGTCTTGGAGAATCCAACGCTGGTTTTATTCCAGTAGATCCTCGCGCCGAAGAAGAGAATCGACTCGATGAACTATTCCCTCCGAATCAAGATCCACGAAGTCCTATTCTTAGTCCGGCGGGTCGTTACGCTTTGCAACTGGGGGAGGGTGCGCAAGCCATTCAAGTGATGCCTCATACTTTGGAATTCCTCTCTATGTTGGCGTCCCTTAGTCGTAGCAACTTTAAGCGTAGCAAGGTTCGTTTTGCCGATGCGTTTCCGATGGTTAAAACGAACAGCAATCTTTTTCGCGATCCCGTTTCGCGACTGCGCGCTTTGACGGGAACGGCTGAAGTCTCAAGAACTAATCTTGTGGAGTTGGCTGAAATCAGTGAAGCCAGTGACGAAGGAACCTTCGGCCTATCGCATCGGGAAGCGGTTTCAGTTTGGAGCGAGGCGGCCTATCACGCGCAAAAAGCTGATCGCGGCGGCGTGATTACACCCATGCTTATCCGAGACGTACTGATCGAAAAAATTCGAGAGGGTGAGTTGTTTAAAGATCAGGCCGAAGCCGCTGTTTTGGTGGCCCAATATGCCCAACTTGTTTGGTCCGAATTTACGCTTCCGGCGATGAATCGAGATCTTCAGTTTGCTGTGGCTGGCGGCAATTCAGATGTCGTAGATCGGATTTATTCTGAAGTGATTCAAGAAATCGCCGCTCTTCATGTGGATCCGGACGCTCAATCCTATTTTGACTCTCATCAGCAGATGATCGATAGAGAGCGCTTGAAGAAGATAGGTGAAGCTTTTGCTCGAGTTAATCGAGTCCGCTTCGAGGTGCCGGAGATCGGAAAGTGGCTCGTACAATTTTCGGCTACGCAGTCTGGTGGGCGTGCAGGTGCCCAGCAAAAGCACAAGGGATTGATGGAAGCTATTCGCTTATATCAAGCAGACGCCGTACTCGAAGCGAATCGCATGAATATGGATACGCTCTTATCGGTTGTCGCCGGTCAAGAAGGCCAAGTGACCGATCAAGTGCGGCAACGTGCGGATGATGTCGTGCGATCATTAGAACAAAACTTGGGCTATTCCCCCGAGTCGGTTCGACGGTTGATCCAAGAGGTGCGGTCGGTACAGCGACGATGAAGCAAGTATCGCTGAAACTTTTCACCTTTGGCGCGGCGATAGTCTGGGGGCTTATGACTCCTGATCTCATCGCGCAACGTGCGGAAGAAGTGATTACTAGCGCTTTTGGAGGGGGTTCGCCTTTTCTTATTGTTTATGACGATCCTCAGGGGAGTTCACGGCGCGAATCATCAGGCCTTTACGTTCGAGCCGACGGTAAATGGAAGAAAGTATTTGATGGAAATTTTTTTCCGACGCCTCGAGTGGGAGGCGTACAGCTTCAGCTTGAGATCACAAAATTTACCGACCGCTATGAGATATTGAGCGTTGTTGATGGCCGTCTCGGAATTTTTTCAATTGAATCGGCTCAGGATAGCGTGGGTAGCTTTGCGGAAATTGGCAGCGACCTTATCAAGATTAAAGATCCAGTGAGTAAGGCTCGCTTTAAGCTTCCCAAAATTGAAAACTTGGACGATATACGTGCCATTCAGAGATTGGTCGATGGTCCTGATGGCCCTCTTCAATTAATTATTGTCTCAACCAAGTTTCAATCTGTGCACGGCGAGGGTATTAGCTTCGTTCTGGCCTTGGATCCCCGAAATCAGATAGGAACTCAGATTAATCTGTTACAAGATCCGATTCTTTTGGATTGGAATTTTCATCCCAAATCTGATCTTGAATCGATGATTGTTACCAAGGCGCCACGGCCTTCTGCGATTTCGCTCAATCTCCTTCGATCCTTTGAAGAGCCTCAAGTCTTCGATAATCCTAGCTTGAAGCAGTGGCGAGGAATGCTTCGTGATTCTCCGACTGTTGAGACCGTAAGATTGCGAACGCCTATTTCTTGGCTTCCCGTATTGGATATTATTTCCGGAACTCCCGAGATTGGTGAGCTGCCATTTAAGATGGTGCGAATAGCGGGCCAAGAGTTCAAGCTTTGCTTTGATCCTCGAAACGGAGAGGGAGCTTACTTTCTGGCTGAGACCGTGGTTTCAACATATAACTGGACGAGTCTTAAGCCCGCATTTCGCGGACGACCATTATTGGACTCCAAAAACGAACCTAAGGTGGAGAATAGTCGAGATAGTCGGCACGCCATGGTTTATTTGGAATCAGGAGAAATTTACTTTATTTCTAATGCAAATGGATTTCAGAGTTTACGCCTTCGGCCAAGCTTTGGATTTCAAGGGGAAATTAAAGATATTAAGTGGCGCTACCTTTCAGATTCTAAGCTTCTGTTGGTTTCGTGGAAAACAGATGCCGACCAAAAAACCTCGGCTTATCGTATTGAAGAGGGGCCACTTCGCTTGGTTTCTCAACAAGAGATAGCCGGTAGGTTCTTTAATGCGAAAGAGCTTCAAAGAAGAGTAGGCGTGTACGGAGGCAAGTTGGCTTTTGATGCGGTCACTCCAGATTCTACTGATAATGATCAATATACCCAACTCCATCGGTTAACGGCGCCGCATATAGATATTGTTCAAAGTCTTACCGATTCAGAAACAAGGATTTTTTTTCCTTCTCCAAAATCCACAAGAAGTCTTGGTTATCGCTTTAAGTATTTGGAATACGAAAGCGCTGAAGGGAAGGATTTGAGAACAGGTATTTATCCCTATTCCTTTGATGGGAAAGATAATCAAGAGGCTCTTTTGATGAGAGGCCGACTCGTCGATCATCCAAATGTTAGAAAGGATATTAGTTGGGGCTTGGACAGCGTGCGTTTGCAGGATGGCCTTGAAATAAACCTATTTTTATTGGCGCCGACGAAAGAAGATGGGGAAAAATATTCTCAGCTTTATATAGCTGTAAGCAAATCGAGTACCGACAATGCTCGCAAGGAAGACATCGCGATTCTTAAAAAAGACAATCTAAGCTTTGATCCTGATCAGCTTTTGGATTTTGGACTTATCGCGACGCCGGCGTCTTCCGATATTGGGTCTGAAAAATCCAAACGAGATTCTCGACCTGTTTATGCTTTTGCGAGTTTTAGAGACCAAGGAACCTTTGTGTTTCAGATCAATCTTCGAAGGACGCAAGATTCTTGGGAGGTTGCCGGTCGAGATGGACGCCAAGTTTCGACCTCGGATTTGAATCGTGAAGATGTTTTGTCGAGAGTACTTTTTGACGATAAGGGATTCATTTACTGGACCAAACGGGGAGATCAAGGCGAGTACGACGAAAAGCTGGTGCTGATGCGTGTTCAGGATGGCAAGGATTTGGAAGTCCTTGGTTCTGAGCGAGACGGGTTTCGCAACTATTACGAACTGGGTAGACGGGCGGAAAAAGAAGAGGCGGCGTCATCAGACTCTTGGCGAATTGTAAATCGAGACTCTCGCTCGAAAGATAAGTCCGAACAGGAAAAGCTCCGTTTTGCCACAATTTATCAAAGCAATGTCTTCCCAAAGTATCGAAACTTACTAGAGCAGCTGGCCAATCCAGCCGTGTCCGCAAGGCATATCGTGCTTCTCGTAAGCCCTGAGTTGGCAGAATATGCCTACCACTATCCCCAAGCTCTCAGATTACAGTCTGAGTTGGGCGCAGAATTTTGGACTACAAAAGAAGCGGCCCATTCCCTGTCAATAGTCGGCGATAAAGCTGATCAAGCCACGGTGATGAAAAATCTTGAAGCCGTTCGAGAAGAAGTTCGCCGAAATAAGCGGCCTGTATTGATGGCCAATCTTCGCAATTTAATGGCTTTGGATCGTCCAAAGGCCGGTGGCGAAAGGGATTTTTATATAGAGGCCTTGAAGCCAAGAGAGCGTGGGATCTCTTTGGGTAGTGTAGGCGAGTCTGCTGAGAAAGTGGCGATTGAGCCGCATATTCTTTATTTGCTTTCGACGGAGGGTAGGCGAATTCCGCTTAACGCGTACAAGTCTCAGGAGGTTCAAGCAAGTGTTCCGATGATTTTAGTTGGCACGAAAGCAGAGTGGGAAGAGCTTGTCGCCTCTGCCGGTATTGAAGGGGAACTTGCCGTATCCGACTCATTTGAGGTTGTCGAATTGGGTGAGCCCAACGCTGAATTTCGAAAAAACATACTAAAATCCCTTTTCAGGCGACCAGACATTGCAAGCTTAGGCTATGAGCCGAGTCTGGATGGCGTGAAAACTAGCGCCGAAGGAGTCAGCAATGAACAGGCCTTTGATTTATTGTTTGGCTTTATGGTCAATCGTGCCGAGCGACTTGCTTTGGATGAGAAGCGATCGGTGTTTGAGTCCTTTTTGTGGCTGTTGGAAGACTTTGAGCAAGAGCTTTTCTATAATTCGGAGTTTCGTAACCGGCGAGAATTTGGTCGTGCAATGATAGAGCGAGTTTTGGCCGCCAACTTCTCAACGCCCCTTAATGTTCGCTATCTTCCCCCCAATGATCCTCTCCAAATTATTAGTCAGGAGAATGCCTCCTTTTTGTGGAAGCGAGCCGGATGTCCAGCCCCCCTTGAACTGCGTGAAAGACTTCTTGATGTTTTGAAGGGCCAGCTTTCTTCTCACCAAGTTCGAAATATGCCCTCGTCCGCCATTATATTGGGGAACTCCGGAACTGGCAAAACTCGGACGGCCATGAGTCTCATTAATTTTCTAGGGCTCAAACTTTATGATTTTTTGGTTAAACCTCAAGAGAACCGTGAGGCCAACGGTTTCTATATCAGCATGAATGAAGTTAATGATGCTCAAGCTTTTATGCAGCATCTTCTGGTGTTCCTGTCACTGCCAAACGGTCCTCGTGGTTATATTATTTTGGATGACTTTCATACGGCCTCCGAAAACGTGCGCAATGAAGTTTTGAGACTTGTACGAGAGTTTCAAGACAATCCCGTCTTTAAGCGCCGGGTGGGAGAAAAATATTTTGAAAGACCTGTTCGAAATATTTCTCTTCTTTTGTTTATTAATCCGACAGTCTCTTCCGAAAAAATTGCAAAATTTTCTAAAGATAAAGGTCATCCTACTGACGTTGAAATCACCTTGGCTACTTTGGCAGATTCACGCGGCGAAATTGAGCCTTCGACGCTCACACGCTTTGGAGCGATTATCAACTTTGGAAGTTTTGGAGTGGGTTCGAAGACCTCAGCACTTCTGGATACTCTCTCGGGAGCTTCGGATTCAAGTTTTATGAATCAACAAAGGCTGATTCTAGTCGGCGCCGACAGCGTCGAAAAAATTAGCAGCCAATTTCCAAATGCCGATGCTCGAGATTATTTGACAGAAGCCTCTAATGCCTTTTTGGGGCTTCCTAGTGGTGATGGCAATCTTTTTATGATTGTCCCTCGTCGTCTGATCTCACGAGGCGAACCCTCGCGTTCACATTTCGAAGCTTCAGGTGGAGGGAATGCAAGCCAGATCCGTGAGAGCGTGCGTCGGCAATTCGAAGCGATTCCTATAGTCGGCGATCACCGAGGCCAAGTTTCCTTTATGAAATTTCTTATCGAAAATTTTAGAAGACGAGCTTTTGAGTTTGTTCTTCGAAGCATATCCGAAGATGAGCGCTTTGCTTCAAGGCCTGAGGTTCGCCAGCTAACGGTTCTACCATTGGCTCAATCTATACTTAGACATCTCGAAGAACATCCGAAAGCCAATCTAGAAGAACTAACCATTGACTCCAAGTACTTTGGAATTTTGGATGTGATGACCCGAGAAGCTTTTATGGAAACCTTAAGGGCGGAGATCGCCCAAGCTAGAATTCAGGGAGATAACTCCCGAAAATTGCCGGTTGGAATAGTTTCAAGCGTTCGGGCCGCACAAGAGTTTGGAAGTTTTAGCTCGATGCCAGAAGAGAAGACTCGGCAACACGTGCTCGCCGAAACCATTCGAGGCCTGCAGACTGGTTTCGAGCAGTTATTGGCCAAAATGATTCGAGTACAAGATGTGGATCGATTGCCTGAAGTGGAAACCTGGCTCAAACAGGGTAGTGAAGTGCCGAGAGCTTCATCCGAAGTTGTGGCTGACTTTGGAAAAATACTGGCGACCTATGTAGATGAAATTTTCTCGGTGGCTGCATCTGGAGTTGATTCGATCAGTCCGGAAGAGATTACCGATGAGCAAAGAGAGATAGCCAAAGAGGGCTTAAGAATGAGCCAGTATGAGGCAATCAGATTTTTTGTTATGGCCATTGATCGGGCGATCTATCAAATGCCCTGGGATGCGATTTCGGGATTTTTGTCAGAATCTTTGCGATTGGCGAGCGAGGACCTTTCCATCGGAGAGTCCAGCTTTGTTCATGACTTGCTGTTTAGCAAAAATTCTTCCTCACCCCTCAAACCATTTGACCAGAGCTGGATTTCGGGTCTGGCCTCTAGCATTCGACTCGTCAATGAGACAGCCGAACGCGAAAGCAAGTGGGCCGAACGGTTTAGCGGTCGATGTGATTACTTATTGAGGGGTTTATTGCCATGAGAAATTTAGGCTTATTGCTCTTTTCCTGTTTAGCTCCGATCACGTTGCACGCTCACAATGGCGGGCGCTGTTCTCATGATTTAGCAAAAATTGTTATCCACGGAAGTGGGCGAGACTCTGATCGGATGGAGTTCTATGCCGATGCTTCTCAGGAGATCTACCATAGGATTGCACCGCAACTTGGTTATCAAGTTCCCGATATGATGATTCAATCACTAACTCCCAACTCCCTGGTTGGTCTGATAGGCGGTTTGGGCGATCCGGCGCCATTTTGGTTAGATGGCTACTCCATTCTTCAGGCGGCATCGATGGGAACCAGCGTCCTTGAATTTATCGAAGCGGGTCATACGCGGGACCTTCAATATCTTAATGATACAAGTTCAGATGAAGCTACTTTGATCGTTTTATCCCATGTCGCGGGTCATTATGATTTTAATAAGCATTTTATTCTAAAGTTACAGCGAGCTCCGGATCGAATCTTTGATTCATCGCTGCTGGCGCACCGAATGGGCGAGTTGATCGAGACGGAAGACTACGAGGAGGTTACTCGTTACTATCAATGGCTTCAAAGCCTTGTGAGTCTACAGGATTTTTCACGTGGCAGTATTGATTTGCCTGAGCGTTATGAGAATTCGGTCGTGAATCAACGCGCGCGTCTTCAAGAGAGTGAGCGGGCCGACGGAAAGCCCATCCAAAGGGTCGTCGAAACTCAGCAGAGGCATCCCCTAGCTCCCACGCGATCCGTCATGCAGGCGCTGGTATATAATCTCCCGTCTTCTGCAGCGTCGTGGAAGACGGAACTACTCGAACTTTTTGAGAGAAAGCGGCGGCTTGATCCTGTTTTCTATCATGGAAGAATTATTAATGAAGGTTGGGCAACTTTTTCTGAGTATCTGATTCTCAAGCACAGTAAATATAATTCCCCGGCGAATGCGATTGAGTTTGGAAATATCAATGCAGGAGTCGCTGCTCGACCGGATTTATCGAGTCCATATTTTACGGGTGTTCAGGCTTGGTTCATTTTATACGAAAGATTCTTAAGGCGTCCGGAAATTGTGAGCCTAAGTGTGTTGGAGCAAGATCGCCAGTTCGCGGACTACGCAAGAGATTTGATGCAGAGTGGGCTAACGGATTATAGTTTGTTGCGCCTGGCCTATAATCATGAATTTGTTGAGCGTCATGGGCTTTTGCTCTATCGAAAACAAAAGCCAAATGAAGTTGATGATCCCCAGGCAGGGCCCAAAAACCTAGCGATCACTCGTGATCCCGAACGTATTGCAGATTTGATTGCTCATCGAGTGGCCAACCCGGATCTGAAACAGGCTCGAATTGAAATCGTTGATTTTAACGAAAGCGGACGAGTTTTGCTCCGACACGATCCTTATCTTGATATTCCCTTGGATCCGGCTTCCATTGGCCCAACACTGTATGTCTTGGCGCAAATTCTAGAGAGACCGGTCACTCTTGATACGATTGGCTCGGGTCTGTGGATGGCTCACGAAAAAGTTCCCTTGAGCATTGTTCAAGACCCCGTGAAGCGGAAACAATTCGAAAGTTTTTATGGAGAGCTGCCCTATCCTCCGATCGAAAGAATGGAAGATCTCGCTAAAACCTTTCGCGTACGCCTAACGGTTCGGCCAAATGGTGAACTTATTGTGGAAGAAGGCGAGCAAGCCCTCTCCGAACAAATCAAGTCAATTGTAAACTCCAGTGTGCAGGAATACATCGCAAATTCTCAACTTAGCTATGTAATTGAGCCGATGCGTGCGGATTTCCAAAAATACATCGATGCAGTAATGAGCGCCAATAATATCCGAGTTGATTCGGCTGAAAACCATGCCCTTCATGCCGCTTCAGCAAGTCGAGCCATTATCGAGTATATGAACTTTATGAGTCATCGGCTTCATCGAATTATGGAAGAAGCTCTTAAGGGAGAGCGAGCCATAAATATTTCGGCAGATGGTAAGTCCATTGGACTTAAGGTTTTGCCGGACATTCCAAGCTTTCAATTGGATAAGCGTGCAAGAAATTTGCGTGCTTCGATATTGCCAACGAGTATGCCGGATCGTTCCTGGGCAAATTTAGCGACCAATCCTTTTGATGCCTTTGGTGCAGAAGCCTTAGGGCGGTCTTCGAACTTGCAACCAGAAAGTTCGAATTTCCCAATGCTTCGTGATGAAGATCTTGAGTTGGGTGAAGGTCCTTACTTGCCTGGCGAAAGTTGGAAGCCTGAGCCTCAAGGGAAAGGCCAGGGCCAAGGGGAACAAGGAGAGGAGTCTGAGGAAGGTGAGCCCGGAGAGGAAGAAGGGAGCACTCAAGCAGGGCAAGGTCGAGGTGAGCAAGGAAGTGAGGATAATCCCGCAGATTTCAAAATTCCCACAGAAGTATTTTTAGAAGCGCTCTTGCAAAAATTAAGTCTCAAAAATATTAGAGAGACCGAAGGTAATAACAAAGATATTCGCTATCAAAGAAAATCTTCGGTTCGAAAAAGCGATGGTGAAATTCATATTGTCAAAACTACTCAAGAAGCCATTCGACTAGGTATGGCGGCGGCCATTGAGGAAGGCAAAGACATCGAAGAAATGGATCCCCAAGATATTTTGGAGTTGGGCTATTCAAGAATGAAACCCGAGCATTTGCATGTTTATCGTCGCGAAGAACACCCCAAGCCCTTTATGAAAGCGGTTATTATGTTTGTAGCCGATCGGTCGGGAAGCATGGACGAGCACAAGCGAAAGATAGAGAAGACTTTTGCCAAGTTGACCACCGCGCTATTGCGCAAGGTCTACGATGATATTGAGTTGGTTTATATCGGCTATGGAACGGAGGCTGAGGAACTCAGCGAAAAGGATTATTACAGAAAAAACACTGGGGGCGGAACAGAAGCCGTTTCGGGTTATAAGAAAGCTGATGAAGTTCTTAAGCGCTTTCCTCGGTCACAATATAATCGATATATTTTCAATTTTTCAGATGGAGATGATTTTAATACTGAGGCGGCGGTAGAGATGATCCGAAAACTCGCTGAGCAAGTCGAGTATATGGGATACGCTCATATTGATGCTTTTGGAATGTATCGCGGGGAGATGGCCGTTTTATCCCAGGCCTTTAAAGCCTTATCCCAGGAAGATTCAAAGAAAATCGGATATGCCGAACTTGGCACGGATGGCGCGAGTATGATTCGAGCGCTACTGACTTATTTTGGGAAGGAATAAGTTACTCAGGAGTTGTTTCAAGTTCAAATTCAAGATCTTCTAGTCCACCGCCCAAAAGGATATTCCGCGACACAACTGAAGCTTGTGAATTCAATCGAGAGGCTACATCAGGAAACTCTCTCCAAATCGCTTGAACCAGTCTCTCACGGATCAGTTTTACACGCTGACTTATACGACTTTCAGTTAGATCTAAAATGGCTCCGGCTTCACGGTAGTTGAGGGCTCGGCCAAAATAGAGCCTAAAAATATCCCTATCAACAGGGTCAATTAATTTCCTTTCTAGCCACTTAAACAAACTTAGAGCTTCTGTAGTGTCTCGTGGATTTCCTTCTCTTTCGCTAGAAAGCGTATCAATTACCAAATCATCTTTGCTTTTTTCGAACTCGGGGCGATCAATTGATCTATCCAGAGAGCTGTTGTTCTTTACTGTGAGTGTATCCAAAATTTTATCAATACTATGAATGGATTCGAAGTTGGCTGGAAGTTTCCCCTTCTTTAATGCTGCTTGGCGCTTAGCCTCAACGGCTTGAGTGACTGCCTCTCTAAGTTCCTCTGGGGAAGGGTTTCGACCGTATGTGGTTCTATATCTCTCCAGGCATCGATTAAGAAACTTTTTACGAGTAAGCGTTACTCGAGGAATTTCTGAGGTATCCCTTATAAAATCTAACATGGCGCCCAAGATTCTTGGCTGAGAATAGGTCGCGAATACGGCCCCCTTGGTTACATCAAAGTTTGTGGCAGCATCCAACATTCCTCGGAAGCCCTCTGTCTCGAGATCCGCGATTTCAATATTGGGAGGCAGTCGATTAGCAAGTTTCTTTGCGGTTCTTTCAATATAGGACCACATCAGTCCATACATAATGTTTTGTGAACTTTGAGTCCCCGTAGATTGATACTCAAGGGCAGCTCGATCCAAGGTAGGGTGATCTCTAGTGGCGAGTTTTTGAAATGCAGGACAGCCAAAACTCAGCTCTGAATAAGTCGCCACACAAATAACTGATATTAAAAAATAACTAAATTTGCCCACTTAAATACCCAAAAAACCTGAGCTAGCTATAATAGGATTCTTCAATCTCTGCCAATCGAAAATTTAACAAGTTTGGTTTTCGAATCGCCTACTTCTTAGCTCGTGATAATCGGATTACGTCCGCAATATCCTCACTCAACCAGTCGAGTTCACCGGCCATAATCTTTTTCGAAAGGCTTAGAACCGGGCTTTTGCCGGGCATTATTCGGATTTTATTATAAGAAGAACATGTAGCTGCTTTTAGCGATGCGCAAACCCGCCGAGCGACAATATCTTCCGACGGATTAAGAAGGCCATTTTTCTTTCTAGTCATATAGCGCGATAAAACTGCGGCCATCACAAAGAGGTTTGAACCCGTATCGACGATCCGACCCAGGGTTAGCTGTTTCTTCTCCAATTTGGGTCCATTCAAAACCATAGCATGAAACATTTTTCGAGCCAGTCTGGCGCTCATTTTATGTACATAACGAAGATAGCAGCCTTCCCATCCTCCAGCCCATGCATATCGCGGCCAAAAGGCGAAATTAAGCCAAAGTCGAGGATACCAAAACGCGTAATATCCGCTGGCTTTGACAACAGCCGTCAGTTTTTCACCTATACTAGCTTTGGGATTAAATAACGCCCCGGCTAATCTCAAATGACGATCAAGCGCTTCTCGCGAAACAAACAACCTTTGAATATTGCTCGTACCTTCAATGATCGAGTTAATTCGCGAATCTCGCATTAATTTTTCAATCGGATAATAATCCTCGCCGCGACCTTTTAAGCTAAGAGCGGTTTCATAACCTCTCCCGCCTCGAAGCTGCAAAGTATTGTCGATGATTTTCCACGAAAGTCCGGTCGAAAACAATTTAGCAACTGAAGCTTCAATTCGAATATCAGTTTGACCTCTATCAGCGAGCCCCGAGGTAAGTTTGGCTACCGCGTCGAGAGCATACGTTCCTCCGGCTGCAACAAGCAATCGAGCGGCGCTTGATTCATGATCGCCAATGGGGCCGCCCCATTGAGAACGCTCTTTACACCAGGTTCTTGAGATTTCGAAACACACTCGAGAGCCACCCGCCACGGCCGCGGGCAAAGTCAAACGTCCTGTATTTAGGGTAACGAGAGCTAGTTTGAGACCCTTACCTTCGTCCCACAACAAATTTTCTCGCGGGATTTTTACATTATCAAACTTTAGTAGACCGTTTTGAATTCCTTTGAGGCCCATAAAGTCACAGCGATACAAAACGCTGAATCCAGGCGAATTGCTTTCAACGATGAAAGCTGAAATTTGCTTTTTCTCTCGACCATCGGGTAATTTTTTTGGAGGCGTGACGGCCATGACAATAATGATTTCCGCGACTGGACCGTTAGTACACCAGAGTTTGGTTCCATTGATAATCCAATGCTTTCCATCTTCCGAAAGAGTGGCGGTGGTTTTCATTTGAGCGGGGTCGGATCCCACTTCAAGTTCAGTTAACGCAAACGCTGAAATGGCACCTTTTGCCAATCGAGGTAGAAACCTTTTCTTTTGCTCCGGCGTTCCAAATATTTTCAAAGGTTGGGGTACGCCGATTGACTGATGTGCGGAGAGTAAAACAGCGGTCGAAGCACAATAGCTTCCCACCGCATGAATGATCCGGTTGTAGTTGGTTTGAGAAAGTCCAAGGCCCCCATACTCCTTGGGAATCTTAATGCCGAACATTCCCATCTCGGCCAAGCCCTTGATTACGGTCGGCGGGATTTCACGAGTTTGTTCCAAGGTCAAAGGATCAAGATTGTCTTCCAAAAATTTTAGTACCTTGGCGACATGTTCTGATCCAATTTTTTTGTCATCTTGAGATTGCTCTGGAAAAGGATAGATTAAGCCAAAATTAAATTTTCCTGAAAATAGCTCCTCACAGAAACTTTTATGTTTCCAACTATCTTCCCGAGCATCCTCGGCGACTTGCATGGCTTGACGTTCATCTTCGGATCTTTTGACGGCATCGACTACAGACACGGATTTTCTCCTTTTAAATTAGAACTTAAGGACGATGAAAACTCTAATCATTATCTAATGACACAGGGGGTTAAGCAAGAGAACAGAAAGGGCAATTTTGCGTCCTTTGATTGACACACTATTGATTTTGCAGGTCTGGACCAATTTTTTTACTTCAGGAAGCAAGATTCACTCTGACTCTTTGCGCAAGTTGAAGCTTTGCCGAAGTAAGTCTTGTGAAAGATGCCATAAGGCTCAGTTTGGTTTTTATGCTCAGCGTCGGTTTGGCGTCTTGTATCCCGGAAGAGAGGGGAACCAAAATTGAAACGTCCGAGTCTTCCCCCGATCTGCCGGCGGATACGCCTGCGTCAGAAGGATCGGCTCTCATTCCTCAGAATGTTTCGGACACGCCTGCGGTTGAGAATTTGCCGAACTTTTCGGAGGCACCCATTGAGTTGCCCATTGAAGTTGAAGAGGCACCAGAAGATGTAGGACAAATTCTCGGGTTGCAACCCGAGCCGACGCCTGAACCTCAACCCGAAGTACAACCCGAGCCAAACCGGCCACTTCCGGAGCTAGAAAGTTTTGAGTTCCAGACAGAAGGCTCTGAAGCTCTTCAGATGATTTTGCAGCAGAACCCGGGTGCAATGACGATGGAGCCCAGTGCATCTGAGCGAATTATTTTTGGTTCCACTTTGTCCGAGGACTCTCCACAAAGTGATGATGATATTGTTTCCAATTGGATCGCTCAGAACGGTTCTGTGATTGGTTTGTCACAAATCGATCTTCGATTTTTAAGAAAGGAAGATATCAAAAACGGCAGCATTACTGTTTATTCTTATCGACAGTATCTAAGTCAAAGTCCTGTTGAAGCGAGTTTGATTCGCTTGATGCTTAAAAGAATCAACGGCTCACCTCGTGTGGCCTTTATGTACTCAAAGATTGCGCACCCTCCATCGACAGGTTTTGGAGCGATAAATTATTCATCGCAAAATATCTTAGACAATCTCCGATCGGATCTAGTGTATGGAACAGAGTTTGAGTTCGAAGCGCCTGAGTTGGTAATCCTCATCGATCATCCTTCACCCATAATTTCAGAATCCGTCCGAACCTGGAAAGTACGTGGAAAAAAATATGGGGACTCCAATTCCGTAATCGACCAAAAGCTATTCTTTCTTGATGCAACGACTGGCCAAATTATAAATACACAATCCGAAAAAAGTGATGCGGATATCTCTGGAAACGTTACAGGCTTCGCAACGCCAGGTATTGAGCCCGACACCACGTCAAACGAAGCTGAATCCGTGGCTTTAGAAGAAATTACCGTTCAGATTGCTGGAGGTAATAGCGATGATACGGATCAAAATGGTGATTATGCGATAGTCGATGCTGGAGGGCTTCCCCAAAACGTTGGCGTTGCCCTAGATGGACCTCGAATCACTGTGATCGACGATCAAGGAAATGATTTAAGCTTCACTCAAGCAATTGGCATGGTAAACGATGTCATCGATTTTGAATTCAATCCAGATCCAGCGGAAGAGGATACATCTCAGGTCAATGCGTTTTATGTTGGGAGCTTAGCTTACAATTTCATCCGAGATCGAACGGCGGGAATCCTAACACTCAATAATAATATCGATTCTCGTGTGAACATGGATTACGCGGTCCCAACAGATCCTTGTAATGCGGCCTATATTGCGGGTACGGAATTTAATTTTTATCGATCCAAAGCAGATTGTCGGAATTCTGCCTATAGTACCGTCGTTGCTCATGAATATGGCCATCATGTAGTTAATGAATTGGGCCTTGTTCAAGGAGCCTTTGGTGAAGGCGTCGGAGATAGTTTGGCGATGCTCCTGTATGATACTTCGGGCGTAGGTTATGACCTTCGGATCGATGGTGACTATCTACGAAATCCTGCAACCGCAGATGTGCAGTATCCTTGCAGTGGCGCCATACATTATTGTGGCCAGGTACTAGCGGGAATATTTTGGGATCTTCGGCAGACTATGGGCTTGAGTTCAACTCAGCAGCTTTTTGTTGATTGGTTGGTCGCGACGGCTGGGGGTGCGGGTACGAATTCAGCACACCCCACAACGGCTGTTGAATTACTGACCATCGATGACGATAACGCTGACCTCGAGGACTCTACTCCCAATCAAGAAGAAATTTGTAATGCCCTGGAAGCGCACGGCATCTCCTGTCCAACTTACCTAAATTTTTCTTATAGTTCGATTCCTCGAGTTATTCTTCCGGGAGCCACCGTGACCATTACTCTAACTGTGTCCAACGGACTTTCGGCCGCGTTAGATAATACGGGTATTTTCTTCTATCGCATCGACGGAGGGAGCTGGCAGCAAATAGTTATGACCGATGGCGGAGTCAACGTCTATACGGTTGATTTGCCTCTTTTGTCTGAGGGCCAAGTCATCGAATATTATTTCTCAGCCCAGACCACGACGGGCCTAACTGTCTATGATCCACAATCACAAACCAGTGCCCCCTATCAATCCGTGGCTGAATATCCGGCGCTGACTTCAATTGGAACTCAACTGCCTCGTAATCCATCCAAGATTATGGCGCCCGAAATTCGAGCTGGTGGAGCCGGGCGGCTACTTTATGTTCTGCCCGATGCGAGTGATTCAGGTTTCTATTCGTTTACAGCAACGGATTTTTCCACTCGCGATTTGATTGCGACTCGATTGCCAGAAGGAATTTTTGTCGGTGCAAGCTCACTCTTTTATGTTCGAACCGAACTTTCGGATGAAATCGTTTTTACTAATCCCGCGCGGACTCGAATTTATTACGCTACCAAAGATGGAGCTGGTGATATTACAGTCGATCCGAAGTTCTGCGGCGATTTTCAGCATATCAGTGATATTCATCTAACGGAGGCTGGAGGAGCTTTGGATCGACTGATCGTCGCCGACGATGTCGCTAACAAAGTCTATTCCTTTGATATTGATACAATGGACAGCTCGCTATGTGTAGATGAAGTGAGTGTGGATGTAACGAAACCACTATGGATTCGTTCGAGTGTTGTTGGGGTTGCGCCGGCAGGAGTCTATGTTGGCTCAAAATTGATCAATCGATTGCGCCTGGCCATGTATAATTCCGATGATTTGGGAATGATTCAGGGGCATATGACTTTATCTAATTTTTCTGGGAATGATTTTGGAGGTGTTCTCTATGAAACGAGTACGGCGCAACTAGCTATTGCTCTGACAAAAACTGGAGACGCCACAAATGGTGATGATCATATACGAATCTATTCGGCGGATCTCGCGACGACATCAACCGTTCCAACTTGCCGGACCCCCTCGGAGGTTCAGCAGGATCATTTTGGATATGTTTATGTGCATTGTGCAGCCGCGAAGAGAGTGGATGTTTTAGATGCAGCCAATAGCTTTTCGAACCTGGCGCATTTATCTAGTGGAAACTATCCAAAGTCAATGATGGTTCACTCGGATGGGGCCAATCGGTTTGTATCTATTTTGCAATCCAACTCTCAAATGTTTTTCATTCAGTGGCCCCAGGCAGCCACTAATATTGGGCAGTCTTTAACGACGAGCTATTTAAACTTAGATGGTAAATTTATTGGAATGGGAATGTTTGGTGTCACGGACGAATTATATTTAGTAAGTCGAGATCAAGATCAGGTTCTTTCTTTGGATTTAACGAATCAAGTAGAGGGCGATCGTCTCAAACTTCCTTTAAGTATTGGAAGTCCATTTGCTGAATCCTCCTCCATTTTGCATTTTGTTTCGAGCGAACAAGACACGGCCTATAGTTTCCAAGAAATGAGTGCGGACAATTGGCGTCTACGTCATTATGATGTAGGCGATTACCCGGTTCAGATTTCGTATCGGAATAACGGAGCAAATGACAGATTGTATGTCGTGAACCGCGACTCTGACAGTCTTTCGATCATCAATGCCGGGACGGGGGCTACAGTCTCTACGCTTTCAACCCAAGATCGCCCCGTGTTTTTAGATTGGAATAGTGCGTCGGATTTACTTTGGATTGCCAACGAAAACGGACAATCCATTTCAAGATACGATATCGATCCGACAGGACCCGAGGCTTTTGTCGACCATACGGCGATTGGATTTCGCCCGAAAAAATTACTCTACGTAAACGATGGCGTGGGTACCGTCTTTGTCGGTGGGCAGACAACGGTGAGTAGTTACACTGCCGCCACTATGGCTGCCGTTCGGTCTGATACTCTTCCACAAGCCTTTACAGATATGGCTCGCACGACTTCAGGAGGTACGGGAGTCGTCGTCAGTTCTATCAATGGTTTTGATCTTCACTATATTACGAGAGGCGCTGCGACGCAGACTATTTTGGATCATTCTCCAAGTTTTCTCGTGACGGACGATGCAGCGACGACGGTTGCGGGACATACTAATGATGATTTGCTCTATGTAAATGGTGTGGAATATGAAACGAATCCCTTTACGGCTCTTTTTGCCGATAGCACTTACTTTATGACGTTTGAAGCAACTCGAGATCTTATTCGACTCTATCCAATTGGATTGGTCGGAGCTTCCAATATCCCATCCTTTATCGTTCCTACCGATATCGAAGTAGATAAGTCGAGCACAGATTCCGCTGGAAATATTTGGTTTGTAGATTCCTTGCGTGCAGAATTTTTACGAATCGATCCAGATCTTCAGCAGATATCCATTTCAAATGCTCTACTTAATCGACCTGTGGATGTCGTTGGTTGGGATGCCAATGATCGTATCTATGTGGCTCTGAAATATATGAATGCAGTAATGGCAATCGATGCCACGGATGGAAGTTCAGTTTTTTACTCTGTTTGCCAAGCGCCGAGTGAGCTTGCGATCGATCTTAGCGAAAGCAAGCTCTATGTTCTTTGCGCACCGTCTGAATCCATTGCTGTTGTTAGTTTGGATGGCAATGGTGATCCTAGCGGCTTAGGTCTTATCGCGACCGATCTTGCGCCTCGCTCGATGAAGGTTGATGACGCCATTGACAGGCTTTTTGTCGTGAACAATGGCTCGGATAACGTCATGGTTTACGATACAACCACGGACACTCTAGTTACGAGGGCCGTGACGCGATCTCATCCGGTTGCGATGGATGTCGATTTAGCGACCAACCTAGTAACGGTTGTTAGTGAAGTGTCTCAGGAATTAACGCAGTTTGCCGGTAATACGGGAAATCCCGCCGTTCCTACTTACACGGATACGACACAGCGTGGACTTCAAAGAGTAAATGTAAATGAAGGGACGGGAACTGTTTGGGCTATTAGTCAGTCGCTTGGTACGATTTACAAAGGTCCTTTGTCATTTTCGTCCTCAAATAATCTAATTGGGAATACAAATCCACATGATCTCGATATTAGTGAAGCCGAAGATAAAACCTATATTTTGTACCCTTATGCCGACGCTGTTCGAATCTATGATGAAGTCAATTCAGTCCAGACGGATCTAGCCCTAGGCGATGAACCAAGCTCCATCTACGTTCTTGATTCCGCCAATCGTGTTTATATTGCCAACTATGCGGATGACACGATCACGGTCATTAACAACTCAGGTAACCCTGATGTTGTTGCGGCGACGGTGTCGCTAACGGACGGTTGTCGTCCGGGCCAAATGTTTTCGATCGATGTTGGGGGCACCGACTATCTCTATATTGATTGCGAACGCAACGATACTATCGAAATTCTTGATACGACGACCAATCTCCTGGGCACCCCATTTCGCCTTAGGATCGACCAATAAGCTAACGGTCTATGTAAGTAGTTGAAACTGTTGAATGATATATACAGACCTGGGTCCATGGTGTCTTAAGTTTAGTGTGACTATTGTCCGGCTACCTAAGGTGTTATTAGTCTAAAAGTTGTTAATTTATCTGACGATAGAAGGTTCGTGCTAGAAGCTAGAAGGAAGACGGGAAGCTGGGATGACGGGAAAAATTTTTTCACCACTTAAAAAACCGGACGGGCGCGTCTTAATTCTTGAAGATGACGCCGTAATGGGCGAGTGGTTGGGTTCAGGACTGTCGCGGCAGGGAATGGATGCCGAGTGGACAAATAATTATGACTCCGCCAAATCTCGAGTAGGTTCGACAACTCTTCCGCCAGTGCACGCCGTAGTAACTGATGTGTACATTCAAAAAGATGAAAAAGAGGGGCTTCAGCTATTAGATGAATGCTTGAAGATCGATATTCCAGTTTTTATTATTACCTCTCGAGCGGATTTAGAAATTGCGAAAGAAGCGATCAATCGAGGGGCTTGTGGCTTGCTCGAAAAGCCATTTGAAATAGTTGCTTTAGTAAATCAAATCCAAGCTGTTTGGCAGGAACCGAAGTTTTTGGTTTCGATGTTAGAAAGGTGGATGGAGCTCAATCGTCTAACTTCCAAAGAGCAAGAAGTTTGCCGACTTGTGGTTAAAGGATTATCGAACAAAGAAATTGGTTCGGCCTTAGAGGTTACCGAAAAGACCGTGAAGTTTCATATTACGAGTATTTTCGATAAATTTGGTGTCAAGAGTAGATCTGAGTTGGTGAGTTGTATTTATTCCACATAAATAAAATGGATGGTCCGCGTCCATCTATTCTTCGACATATTCGCCAGAGCCTAAGGGCAGGCTAAGGAAAAATTCCGAACCTTCTCCCTTTTTCGACTCAAGCCAGATATTTCCATTATGCAAATCTACAATTCTACGGACGATATAGAGTCCCAGGCCGCGACTCAATCTATCGGAGCGCGTTTGAGAACCCGAAAACGCCTTGAACTCGTCAAACAAATAGGGGATCTGATCTTCGGCAATGCCTTCGCCATAATCCTTTACCGAGACAAGAAGTTGCTCATCAGCTGTAGAAATCTTCAGCTCTACAGCTGACCCCGTACTGCTATGCTCAACCGCGTTTCGAATCAAATTAGTTACAGCACGTTCAATCAGGGCTGGATCAAAGACGTATTCATGGGGGATTTCTTCAATACGAATTCTTAGCGGCACTGACTTCTCGGCACTGATCGCTTTGGATCTTTCAAATAAATCTAGAAAGAATTCGACCACTTTGACATTTCGTAAGCTAAGTCGGAACTCCTGGTGTTCCAGAGTATGAGCTTGGACAATTTCATTGGTCAAAGAATAAACCTGTTCACAATTGGATTGCATCATTTTAAAAATATGACGCTGATTGGCACTTAGATTTTCCATTATATCACCGTCAACAATATCCTTTAGAAACGCCATTACCCCTGCAAGTGAGCCACGGATATCGTGCGCGGTCATTTTCAGAACCCGATCCTTAATAGCGTTTCGACTGGCTTCGGCGGCAATTCGATCCGTAATATCCATGGCCACACCAACCATGCCCTTAAAATTTTTCCCCTCATAAAAAGGATTAAATCGAACATGAAAGGTTCGATCTTCAAGACTAAAAATACTTGAACGGGGTCGCTTGTTTTGCAACACCCAATCGATATCTGCCAAGATATCGGGGCGATCCTTGTAGCGTTGATAGACAGAATGGCCCACTACTTCGCTTGGCCTGATTTTTAGTCCGGGCCCTTCCGAAAGCGTAATCACTCCATTCTCATCAATTGCAAATAGCACCACCGGCAAGTGATTAACAATCATTGAAATAAGATCGACCGAATGTTTTCCGATCTTATTCATTTTAGTTACAGAATATATTTCCGGAGGTTGAACAATCAAAAGGGCCGTTTTGTCGTTTGATGTAGAGGTCGGCACCAATTTAAAATCAAAAAAACGTTCATTCTGGGAGATATCTTGAAGACTCATTCGCCATTTTGCGAATTCATTATTTTTTATGCATTTTCGAACCGCCGCGGTCAGAGTCGGTAGGTTATTTCCAAAAATCTCATTTGCATTCAGGTTGCCAAATAAGCTTTCAAACTCCGGATTGCGACGAAGAATTTTAGAGTTTGCCGACAGCTCACAAAGCCCTTCCGAGCTATGAGCCCAAATGGCCTCCCAAATTGAAGCGGTAGATTTTATAGGTTCGGTTTTATTCATACTAATTCAAGCCCACTTTCTGGCCCGAATTACTCTTCTATAGCCCCAGGTTGCCGTGACCGCAAGCACCCCAATACTTAAGTATCACTACCACCTTAGTATCAATTGGTGCGTGCTCGGAGTGCTCTAATTTCCGCAGAATACAGCCTACCAAAGAACGGGTTTCCCTCTGCCCCAGACTTTAGCCACTGGATTGGCTCTTCTAAACCGCCATCTAGCGCTGAAGCGCTAAGCCAAAAGCGATCTTTCTTAGTCAATCTGGCGAGTGCTTGATGTACTCGGGCACTCTCAGCATCAGTCTTTGATAGTTCTAGTCCACGAAACAAAAAATATTGTGCCTTCATCGAGTCCTCTTCCGATTCTGATCTCTGGAGGATGAGTTTAAGCATATTTTGAAGCTTCACCCCGCGTTGAACACTTGAGCGCCATTTATTGAAAAACTCTCGCAAGGTAGCGGCGGGTGTAGCTTCTGGACAATAGTCGGGAGCTTCATCCTGCCGATATTCGGAAGTCAGACTAAAGGCGAGTTCTCCGCATTGCTTCTTTCTTTCGGCAGCACGATCGAGCCAGGGCTGGACCAATTGCTGGGTTTGAGTCTCATAAAGCTTAAGTTCTTCCTCGGCTAAACCTGTTGGTAGGGGGAGAGATTTCATCCACTCTGACATTCGAATCGTAAGTTCCGAACGCAGGGCGAGACTTCTCGACATGTAAATTGGTTCAGGGGAGGACTCGTAATAGCGAACGATTGCTAAATCTGTTCGTTCAAAATCTTTAACCCTACGAGGAACTTCCTTTTGAATTTGAGCAAATCGAATTTTCTTTAACTCTGATAGAAAAACCTGCGTTTCTCGATGAAGTCTTTGCCATTGAGGATCAATACTCACTTTTTTGGGAGCCACACCTTCCCATAGTTCTAAAATCTGATTGGCCTTTTCATCATTTAAACTAAGGATTCGATCTCGACCTGAAAATTTCTTAAGGCCAAGTTCCAATAGACCCAAGCGTAAAGTTTGGTCACGATTTAATGTTTTTTGAATAGGTATCCAATATCGATATTCTGCTTCCAAATTCAAAAAGTGTTCCGATATTTCAATGCATCGATCAAATACTCCAGAAGAGGGCTTAAAATTAAATGCATAGACATTTTGAAAGACATCGCAGCGTTCTAAGGTTTCTTCGTTGTTGCCAAGCACAATGCTATTGGTGAGCGATTTCTCAGCGATCGAAGTTCCAGCGGGTGCCTCCTGATAAATTTCGAAAAACCTTGGGGCCTTTTCCGAAGACTTTGACTTCTCGGCCATGAGGTCTGAAAATTTGAGCTCTGCAAGGGTTGTCCGAATCTCAATAAACAGATTTCCACTCTTATCGAGAGGGAAATCTTCACTAACTTCCCTTAGAGATTTTCTTAGAACTGGAGATTCCAAATTTTTCTTGAGAGATCCCATTAACATTCGGACAAGGCTGGTAAAAATTTGCTCGCGCGGCAATCCGAGGTCTGGCCTCTCATAAATTTTGGTAGTAACCAATGCTCGAGAAAGCCGTTCATAGAACGCGTCGTCATGTTTCTTGGTGTAAAGTTGATCCAAATATTTAAGCTCACATTTGCCTTCTAGGCTGGAGGCGATTTTTTCAACCGCCGTATCTTGTCCAGATCGATCAGCTAATATATCCAAACAAAGTTTAGCGTTATTCTCCTCCAAAAGAATGTGAGCATAATTTGCACGAAGGTCATCGGCTTCCTTGTCTTTAGGGTATAGCTGAAAATATTTGCCATAGGTTGAAGAAAGCATAGGAACCGCGATGCCAACTTCCGTATTGGCTTCCTTCGGTTCGTTGTCTTTAAATGTCTCGTAGAATACGGCCGTATTATGAAGCTCAGCTCGAAGAGTTAGAGAGGAGTTCGGATCGATGGGATTTTTCGGAAGAGCATCAATAATTCTTTCCACTTCCGCATGCTCCAGGCGACCTCGATACACTTTGATCCAGGTGGGGGCTGATAAGATAAGGATCGTAGAGGTGTCTGGTATTTCTTGCGAGATAAAGAAAAAGGCGTTTTGAGCACGTTCGATCTGAGATTTATCGGTAAAGCCTTGCACCAATGACGTGAGGCCCTTGACGTATAGGTCTTTAGCCTTTTGAGCATCGGCACCATAAATGCCTCGCGATAACTTTTTGAGTCGATCCGCTTCTTCTTGATCAAAACTAGATTTCTGGAATGTCTCCAGATAGGGACGAAGCCTGTCAGTAAAAGCTTCTTCCAAAAGTTGCGCCCCCGCATCCGGATTGGGTTTAAGCGCGATTTCAAACTCGCGCAGTGCTGCCGCAAAATCATTAAGTTTCATATAGGCCCATGCCTTTTTGTAGGCTGCGGTATTGCTAATTCGATATTCTCGGCCAGCCTCATTGTACGCATTTAAAGCTTCCGGCATTTTATTCATTTGAACATACGCATCTCCAAGAGCGAGCTGATCGTCTGGCTTCTTATGTTCGATTCTCTGGAAATTCTCGGCTGACTTCTCAAAGTTGCGAAGCTCATAATAGCGAAAACCCAACTCCCTAAAAAGAGGCTCCACATTTATTTGACGTTGAAATAAATCTGGCAGCTCCCTTTCGATTCTGGCGATAATTACGGCCTTGGACATTTCGAGATCTTTACTATCTCCCTTTACATCGCCGTCGAAGATCTGAGTTTTCTCATACTCTTCTTTAATTTTTATCCATCTCAACAAGATCTGAAGCTTCTTGTTAGGGTCCGTTTCGGAATTCAGCATACGCTCTGCTGCGTCGACTGTACTCTTGGGAAGTCTAAAATCCTTTTTAGACGCCTCAGCATTGGCTGCATAAGCGGCACCGATCATTAAAAACAGTCCCATAAAATAGAATATTATTCGTTGTACTAAGAGCATGCCGATTTAATTGGAACCGAATAATGGCCCAACTCATCCTTCCAATTTTCTCCTACAAAGGGCCATACAATGGAGGAGCTACTTTTTTCCTTTTGACCAGGGGTTAAGCGATCTTTAAGTTCAATTTCCAGTAAATCCAAATCATCCAGGGAGCTTTTTGATTTTTGTTGGTAGACTCGGTCGTACCAGGCACTTAAACGGCTGCAGGTTGTGCCGAGACCTTCCCGTTTGCACAAAATAACCCAAGGATGTTTCCCCGGATCAGGTTTTCGAGCCGTTAGCTGTTTGCGACCCTCCGTAATGCTTTTAATGGCGTCACCGTATAGGCAGTTTTCCTTTTCGATAAGAGCGCGCAAAAACCACTTTTCAAAGAAAGCCACTTCGTAAATTAGCGGACTTTCAGATGAGACAATGCTGCCAAGCGCTTTATCAAACTGCCGATTAAAGAATTGCGCCCAGGCTCTTTGCTGATGAAAGAGCGCACGGCCCTTCATTTCATCTACAAGCTTATCAAAGACCTCCAAACTCTTTTGATATTCATGTCGATCGAATAAGCTCCGCGCGTAAAGCCATTGAGCTTCCGCCCACAAACGAGGATCTATTTTTTCTGGTTTCGGCCCTGTCAAATTCAGTCCCACTAACCAGTACACAGGGGGTCGATTAACCTCATAAAGAACCTGAGCTTGAAAAAGTGTTTTAGAGGTTAATCCTCCCACGGGAGCTTTAAAAAACTCAGACTCAAAATTAATTTCTCCAAAATTTCCGCGATTGATTTGGGGACAGATCGGATGCTCAAATTTTACGTCAACACAATATTTAAAAAGCTTGGTCGTCGACCGATACCAATCATCCGGGACTTTGCTGATAATCGCTGTCTCGGCCGATGTTTGAGCAATCAGTAAAATGCCAAGACTAAAAAGCAAATCCACCTCCGAGCGAAAGAAAGCTTATATTTTTGGGGGCATTGCTATTGAAGCCAAAGCTATGTCCGCCTCGGATATTGAGCATAAAATGTTCATTTAAGAAAAATCTGGCTCGCAAGACTAAGTCCAGGGTCTGTTGCATTTCGTAATCTAGCTGGTACATCCCAAAGCCAACGCCAGCCTGCCAATAGTGATAAACAACAGCGTTGTTGAACCAATTGCTTTTACTATAGAGAAGATTGATAAATCCAGTTGAAGAAACTTTATATGTTGTGTCCTTGAGGCTTTGATCCGTTGTTGTACGAATCGTAGGATCTTCGGCTTCTTCTTGGATTTTAGCTTGAATGACGTCATTAAGACCTGTGTCATAGTTTGTGAGAGACCACGAGAGGCGAGCGACTTCCCAAGAAAACCAGTCAGTAAACTGATAAGATGCTGCAATATCAACCAGGATGGGTTTGTAATAGGCATCTAAAGGAAGAAAGCTAAGATCGGCATCGATGACGAGGCGATTGGTAAGCGAAAAGCGGGGATGGTCTAAGACCTCGACGCGCTCGAATTCATCTTGAGCTTGAAGAGAGGTTGAAAGCAAAGAAGCACCTAGGATCAGCAATAAGTAGGAATGTAAATTTCTCATAGTCCAAGTTTAGCTACCCAACGAACTAAAAACAAAAGGATATTTTACGTGTACGACCCCGCCACCTTTGGGGCTCGGAAACTTCCATTGATTGATTCTTTGACGAACACAGTCATGTAGGTCTTTTTCCTTAATATCGTTGGAGCTTGACTTCGTTTCGGAGACCGATCCGTCAGCTAAGATTGTCCAAGATGTTGACAATTTTCCGCTTAGATTCGTTTTCTTCAAAAGGATGTTCTCATAGCAGTATCGGACCTCAGCCAATCGCTCCTCGATAATCTGCTGGATAATAGCGGGGTCTAGTCCCCCACGAATTTCAATTTCTTTCCGAACAAGCTGAATGGAAGGGGTCGATTTTCCTTTAATGGAATTACTGAATTCTCCATTTTTATAATTTCCGCCGGACAAACCACCGAGACTAGCGACCTCTTGCGTTCCCATTCCAGCACGAACGCCCGCACTAAGAGGGGCCAGGCTGGCACCCATTTCGGCAACTTGAGAGCTGGTATTAACGATCTTGGGTTTGTTGATGCTTAAGCTTCGGTCGGAAGAAGTGCTGGCAGATTGAATGGCAAGTAAGCCCATTTTGGAGACATCAGGCTTGGGGGCGAGAGCTTTGCCACCTGCCGCCGCAGAAGCGCGAGCCTTCTTGACCTTTTTGGGAGAGGCCGACTTCTTGGCCTTTTCCGTTTCTGGTGCCTGAGCCAGTTGGGGTTCATCCTCGGCTAACATAATTTCAGGCTGGGGCTCTTCTTTCTTCTTAAAAAGATCTTCTACTTTTTGAATACTAATTTTCTCGACCATCAGCTCTTCTTTTTTGGGTCGAAGCGTGTTGATGGCAAAGGAGAGTAAAAACAACAAGACGACCATCGAAATATGAGCAAGTGCTGATTGCGCAACGGATTGAATAGCATGTTTTCGCTCAAGAGGGTCATTGTTAGATGGATCGATTGCCAAGGGAAGGTTCTGTGCCGATTCAAGTCGGAATGCAATATCACCAATTTTCCATTCGGCGTTGGAATCCAGTGTATATTCTTGGCCTGAATAGAGTCTTGATTTCCAATTTTTTGATTTAACAAATTTTCCCCTGAAACTTGGCAAGATCTCCTCGGTGAGACGAATGACGGGTTTGCCAAATCGCATCTTCAAAAGAGGAAAGGAAGATGGAATATCAGTTGTATAAAGACAAATCTGATTGGAACTCTCGTCTCCTGCCAAGATATGCGGAAATTGTCTGAGATCGAAGTTTTCTTCGATCTCCAGGGGCCGCTTAACTTTGAGTCTCCAGTAATTCACGCCTAGGTTCCTTTATCTTTAAAATCCGAGCTCGTTGTAGTCTTTAAGTTTAAACTTCAAGCGTTGTGCCAAGAGGCTTTCGGCTTTCGGTGTTGCCATCTTGGTAACGAAGAAAGCTGGGGGAAGTTGGTTTTCACCCTCAACCTTAGAGCCTTCTAGGTCAATAGTGGTCTCCTTTTGATACACGACTTCCTTTTCTACAGTTACTTGAGGGCCAGGGCTTACTTCTGTCATCATAAAAAATACAAAAGGTATCATTTTAATTCCCCTCCTTGGCTTTTTTATCTTGTTCGGTCAGAAAATAAACTTCAGAAAATCCGTTGGCTGCTAAATGTCCAACGGTGCGGTCGACATACACAAAGGATGTGTTCTTGTCGGCCATAATCAAAATTGGCTCGTCTTTCTTTACGGAACCTCGAGCCAAAGCCTCACTCAAAGGTTTCCATGATGCGGAATGAGCGTCAGACGGGTTTAAACCGTCTAGGGCTAAGCCGTTAAATTGAATATGTTGGTCATTAATTTCGATTTGAATTCGGGGCACTTTCTTGAGTGATAATTCTGACATGGGAAGTTTGATGTCAGCCGATTTCTTAATCTTGGCCGTTTCAGGAGAATAATGAACGATCAAGAAAATCAAGATTACCGTAAGCATATCGACCATGGGAGTTAGCATCAGTGGGCTTGTTTTTGGTCTTTGTCGACGTTTTTTCTTCACGGCTGCTCCCAAAACTAATTAACTCTATCCGTCGCTAAAACGACTGACTTAAGGGCCTCGTGTTTTCGCAATACACTCAAAACTTTTACGGCATCTTCGAATCGAGTTTGAGGACTAGCTTTAAATAGTGAAGCATTTAACTTGCGGCTACCCAGGCTAACTTCCGTTAAAAATTTTGCTAACTTTTCGGGAGAATCCACGTTGAATTCACTTCGTAGATTTTCAATCTCGTTCGTGAAGCCTTTTTCGTAGCCAGTAAGCATGATGCGACTACCATCCAATTGGACAATAAGATCAACTTCGTTAGATTTTTCGTTCTCCTTTACGGCCTCTCCCGAAGCCGCCTTAGGCAATTCAAGATCCACCCCGCCCAGCTTAACAAAAGCAGCCGTCAAGAGCAGAAAAGGTACGAGACAAACGAAGAGGTTCATAACCGGAATGAGATTTAGTTCTTGTTCCTGGCTTTCTCGTCGTCTTTGTTTTTTGCGAAGAAAACTCATATTATTCTTTCTCCAAAAACTATTTAATTGGTTCCTGTGTCAGTTGCAGGGGCACCAACTCGTGATTCGGATTTTTGAGACACTTTAGAGTCGGTTGAAAAATCTAAGGCCACTTGAGGAACCTGTCCTTTCGCCTTAACTCGCTGAATAAGTTGCTTTAGCGAGGTCGCATAGTGATCGATATCATCGATGATTTGATTAGCTTTGTTTGAAAGGTACATATGAGCTAACAAACTGGGAATCGCAACGATCAAACCAAAAGCTGTAGTATACATCGCGATCCCGATACCTTGAGCGAGGGCTTCTTCTTTGGAAATTCCCGCGTCGATAACACCTCCTACGGCCGAGAAGGCGGCAATCAAGCCCGAAATCGTCCCAAGTAATCCAACAAGTGTAGCGATATTTGCCAAAGTTGAAAGATAGCTCAGTCGATCATTAATTCGTGGAACATAGTAAAGTGTTTGTGATTCCATCGCGGTTTCAATTTCTTCAACTGGTTGGTCGGCATGGCTAAGTCCGGCGCCTAAAACTTGTGCCAAAGGCTTGTGAGCATACTGACGGCAAGTTTCGAGAGCTCGTCGCCAGTCGTTGGCGGTAATATACTTTTTGACCTCGTTAAATAGTCGGCGGCCATCGATTGAGAACCGATGTCGAAGGGCAAAATATCTTTCGAGGCCAATTGCCATGGCGACAAAGCTGATCGCAAGGATTACCCACATAAAAACCCCACCAGCAAAGAAGTATCCGATTAGTGACTGTTGTGCTGTCTCATTAATTTGCTCGACCATCTCAGTATTCCTTTCATTAAAAACTGGTCATTCCCCTTAAGGGATCATCCTCCTTATATTCAAGAGTCGTACCGAATATTCAAGAGTCGTACCGAGACATCTATGAAGTGGCGTTCATGGTCTAAGCGCCTGAATTTCTTGAATTGTAAAAATAGTTTACAATTTATGTCGTCTAAACTGCCTAGGGGATACTCCAGAGTCTGGCAGAAATGTCTGGCTTAATTTGCCATTCGCCCCGTTTTTGCCTTATCGACCTATGCAGAATTTAAGTGAAACGTCTGTATATGGAAATTCTTTGTACTTTTGCAAAAGCGGTATATCCCTTGCAGGAATATTGAGTTGGATGTTCAGGAGTAAGTATATGGGAACAAGGAAGAAAAATTTAAACTATCTTTTGAAGTTGTTTCAGCGGAGCTTTTTGCTCTTAGGAGTGGGATCCTTGCTTGCTTCTTGTGCTAATGGAAATATTGGAGTCAATCGAGTTGTACCTGTATCAGCTGACACTACGGATGGAATTAATGTAGATCCTACAAAGACTGGATCCGATCCACTTAAAATTCCGGTGGATGATGGATCGGGCGACGGTTCAGATGATGGATCGGGTGGCGGAGATTGTACGCCTGGAACGCAAAGGGACGAAACCTTTCTCCTAACACCAAACTATGTAAGTGGCGCCAATGTTGTGTTTTTAATTGATGATAGCGGTTCAATGACGAACGAAATCGCTAAAGTCGTGAATGAAGTTCAGGGTTTTATTGATGGAATTTTGTCGCAAGCTGAAAATTTTAAGATGCTTTTGATCTTTGATAAAGATGGCGCCGCCATTCGATCAGGATGGGGCGGGGCCAATCCATTTGCTCCGCAGATTGCTGATCCAGATGTTTTCTATTTTGAAATGGAGACGTGGTCAAAGTGGGCGGATATGGCTTTTGCGAGAGTCTTTATGCCATTTGATTTTATTCAAACGCTTCCCGATGTAATTCCCGCGGACACTCCTTATGTGGGACTACCTGTAGAACCTAGTGATTGTCAGGGCGCCGGAAAGTACTATCGCCCTCGGGACTATCAATCGAATTTCAATGGTACTCCCGCCTGTATTTCTGCGGTTCTGGGCCAAGACATTTCTCAGGTTCTTTTGCCGGATATTACTGTTAACGTTGTGACTCTGTCCGATGATGATTTGAATGTGGCCTTCGATCGCGCCGATTTTGATTTCACTGATCCCAATAAAAACGCCTATCCCGAAATAACTGATTTGATGTTTTCCGATGTAATATCGAGCCTGGATAACAACGCCGGTTACAAGTATTATTCTATTGTCGGAGATACTTCTGGTGGTGGAATCAACAGGATTGGTACGGCGCATCTTGCGTTGACCAAGCGTACTGGTGGAGCGTTCTTCGATATACGCTCAGAAGACTACGGTCCCTTATTTGATCAACTTCAAGAGCAAATCATCTATTCTGAGCAAGGGACAAATTTGATCTGCTCCCCAACAGAAGTTCAGGTAACAATTAATAATATTCCGGTTGATCCTCAATACTATCAAGTAATGATCGATCAAAAGCGAATTCAACTGCTTCCAGGAGCCTTCGATGGCTTTCCTCCAGATGAGCAATTGAGCGTCAAAGTATCTTATCGGGTAATTTAGTCGCTCAGAATCATTTTGATGAGCTCCTAGGAATTCATTTCGGATTTCAACTCTGTCCGGGCAGAGCGCTGCCGCGCGTCGATTCTACTCTAAGCATCCCAAACGACTCTACTTTCTTCTTCAACGCAAGAGGCCGGGACATTGCTACAATATAAATAGAATAGGAGTTGGAAGTTTTTTGGGGGGTATGGGTCACCAGATCGGCATTTATTTGTCCGCTCTCTTTGCGAGACAACCGATAGCAATGGTTGTTGCATCAATCATTAGTATTCAATTGGTGATTATTGTTTCTCTACTCGGGTTGGTTGGCTTTCAACGCGTTCGTCGATTATTTAGTCGCATCAGGAATAAACAGCGAGAAGAACGTATTCGTCGAATTCTTATCGATTATTATTTTGAGAATGTTGATAAATTTCAAAGTCCGGGGACCGTCGTCCCTTTGATAAAACGAAAATTTGGATTTTGGGAGAGTCGAGGCTTCATTCGTCGAATACTCCTGCAAACAAGCAGCCGGTTCAGTGGGCGAGATCATGAAGTTTTTTCGCGTCTTTATAGAGAGCTTGGCTATCTCGCTGAAGACTTAAGGCAAACCAAATCCTGGTTTTGGTGGAAACGCTTACCCGCCGTCATTCGCCTGGAAAGCTTGGCGACCTACGACGCTATACCACGACTCGAGCAACTTATTGAAGATGACCACGACATTGTTGCTCTTGCTGCCATGCGCGCTCTGAGTCGCTTGCAGTATCCCAATAAGATTAAAAATATTCTTGATGCGTTAAGTCGCCGAGCCCCAACGCGTCGAGATGTTTTTATGAGCATTCTAAGTAATCTTGGTTACGACAATTCAGATGAAATTCTAAAGTATTTATTTGATTGCTATGATCCCTATATCGCAAGTCTTTGTATTCGTACTTTGGGGGATCTTAAGGTCGAACGAGCTGAAGATTATCTGCTAGGCCTAATAAAAAGTTCAAATGATCTTGTGGCGGCGGAAAGTATTAAGGCGCTTGGCCGGATTAGATCTCAGAAGTCTTTGCAGCTCATTCAATTCCAGCTGCAACATCCCGTCGCAGAAGTGCGCGCAGAAGCTGTTGAGGCTGTTGCTCGAATTATGGGCAAATCCGGTGACACTCTATTGACAACAGCGATGGAGGATCCGGACTATAGAGTTCGTCGCTCAGCTTATTATGCCATGAAGGGAGGTTTTTAGATGAGTCTCTTTCAATGGATCATTAGTGCCCTGATCGTTTATTTTTTATTTGCCAACAGCGTGACGCTTATTCTTTTGTTATTGTCATTTATTCAAATTAGAAGACTTATTCGATCGGGGCCAATGCTCGAGAGCATGCGACGCTATGGTTTTCAGTTTGTCCCTCCGGTGAGTCTTATTGCTCCAGCGTTTAACGAAGAGAAGAGCATTGTGCATGCCGCACAGTCTTTTTTGACTCTCGACTATCCTCGCCACGATGTTTGGATAGTCAATGACGGATCCACAGATGGGACGCTTAGAGTGCTTATCGAAAGTTTTAAGCTAGAAGCGACAGACTTATTTTTTGATGATCGACTCGCGTCGATACCCGCACAGCAGGTTTATCAAAGTCAAATTCATCGGAATCTATTCGTGATCGATAAGCCAAACTCTGGAAAGGCTGACTCCATCAATGTGGGAATCGGATACTCGCGTTATGAACATTTTGCCTCCGTTGATTCAGATTCCATTTTGGAGCCGGACGCTCTTTTGAGAGTTATCATTCCCTTTATTACGGAATCCGAAGGGACGGTGGCTTCGGGTGGAAGCATTCGACCTGTGAATTCCTCTGATGTTAGGTATGGGCGAGTCACCCGTGCTAGGCTACCTCTTCAATTACTTCCCTTGATTCAGGTCGTCGAATATCTCCGAGCTTTTCTTTTTGGGCGGGTCGGTTGGAGCAGTATGGACAGTATGCTTATTATCAGTGGAGCTTTCGGGGTTTTCCAAAAGGAAGCCGTGATTCAGGCGGGTGGTTATCAGGCGTCCACTGTCGGCGAAGATATGGAGCTTGTACTCCGCCTTCGGCGGCATTTTGCTGAAAAAGGCGAAGACTGCCGAGTCGCCTTTGTACCTGACCCCATCTGTTGGACGGAGGTTCCCGAAAGCTTGAACGTCCTGTCGCGTCAACGGGATCGATGGCAACGTGGATTGGCGGAAAGTTTGCTGGCGCATCGGAAAATTCTTTTTAATCCCCGCTACGGCATGGCTGGTATGCTTGGCTATCCGTATTTTGCCATCGTTGAGTTTATGGGCCCGCTCATTGAGATCATTAGCTACTGTCTGATGATAATAGGTATGGCTTTTTCTCTTCTTGATCCTGAATTGCTTGTATTGTTGCTAGCAGCCGATATTTTATATGGCATTCTGCTTTCCTTCATTGCTGTGCTTATCGATGAAAGCGCCTTTCATCGATATCCAAAATTTTTCGATCTTACTCGACTTTTTGCTGCGTCCATTTTGGAACATTTAGGATATCGGCAGCTTTGCAATTTGTTTCGTCTCAAAGGAATGATCAAGTTATTCACCGGGACAAAATCTTGGGGTGAGATGAAGCGTGCTGGCTTTTAATTTTTATTTTTGCAAAAATGATCTCAGTCGAAATCATGGGATTATTATTGATTGATGCAGATACGAATTTAGCCGACCAGCTCCGACTGATTGGTTTTAAAGATCACAAACTACTTCGATCTCATGACATTTTGACATCCTATGAAAAGCTCATCGAAATTTTGAGGTTTCCAACGGAATGTATCATTCTTTGCGATCAGCTTTTGAAGACTGATACCACATCTTTTATTCGCAAGTTACGTGCGGCGATGAAAGATCCTTCCTTACCATTTTTGATTTCGAGCTTTGAACCGGGCCCGTGGGTAGAGGGCTTGATGAAGCATCAGTTTCCAGTGGACTGGATCAGCAGTGCTTCGAGGCCGATTGAATGGAAGATCAGACTCGAATCCATTTTGAGTTTTGCCAAAGAGTTGAAAGAGGCGCGATCGCGGCAAGAAGATCTATTCGAAATGACGAGCTTGCTTCGCGCTTTGAACAAGGAGTGGGAAAAGCTTTCGTATGCGGATGCACTTACCAATCTTCCCAATCGACGCTACTTTGAAGCCTCTCTTGATAGTGAATGGAAGCGCGCCAAACGTGCTGGCGGAGCGGTCAGTTTAATTATATTAGACATCGATCACTTCAAGGTCTTTAACGATACTTATGGGCATTTGGCGGGTGATGAGTGCCTTCAGGAGGTGGCTCAGAGCCTTCGAGAGGGAGTAAAGCGCCCCGGCGACATGGTTGCGAGGCTCGGGGGCGAAGAGTTTGTCATTTTATTACCCTATACCGATGAGGCTGGGGCGCGAGTCGTAGCCGAAAGCCTTAGAAAGCGGATTTCCGACCACAAAATTCGTGTTTCAGAGACTGATAATGTTCAAGTGACCGCAAGTTTGGGTTTTAGCAGTGTTCTGCCTGCGGGATGCTCGGATGAAGCCCAAGAGTTGATTTTATGGGCAGATGAGGCGCTCTATGAGGCCAAAAATCGGGGCAGAAACTGCGTGGTTTCCAGAGGCGAGTTCGAGCAAACGCATTTAGTGGGACATAAGGCGGCTTTTGAAGGCGCTAAAGCCGCTATTGAGAGCTGATTTTTTGGCGACATTTAAATCTAGATTTTTTTGTGACCTCTTATTAGTTTCTGTTTTCCATGGCTAAGAAAGGCAAAAAGCGAATCATCACTTTGGAATGCACGGAAGCTAAGGCCGAAGGCAAACCCACTTCTCGATACACAACGACGAAGAATCCTACGAATATTCCCAATCGGCTTGAGAAGAAGATGTATAATCCTTTCTTGCGTCGCCACACTCTTCATAAAGAAATTAAATAATTTCAAATTTAAATTTTTTTCGTGGTGTGAATTTCAGCGGTCGTCGTGAAGCTTTTGACTGATCCGAATGCCGCGATGTGAGTAAGCTTATCCAAAGGTTGCTCGGTGATTTGTTTTGTTTCGAAATTGTTACTATCGGGCACAAATCTTGTCCGCGGACTAGGTCATCAAGTTTACAAAAAAATATTTTTTGTAAAAAAAGATTTTCAAAATCTGTTCAGCATTGACACTCCGAAACTCAGAACGATAACTTATAGGTAAGTCGATATGTTTGCGACAGCAGACAAAAGGGCGGCAGGGGAATTTCAACTAAAACCTTTTATGTGAAGGTGGATAAGGAAGTTTTCGAATCAAGAGAATTCGGGAGCTTTTTTTTTATCCACCTTGTTTGGGCCGCTAGGCTCAAAACTACTATCGACAAAATCACATTAAGATTTGTCTTAATGTGACGGGGAGGGTTTAGTACAGTTAACAAAGGTTTTGCTGGTTGGTGGCGATCAGCAGGACGCTGTGGTCAAAATCTTGGCTACAAAGTACTCAGATAATGAGGAGGCTAAATGGAGATTCAACAAAACCTATCTTCTCAATCGTCGGTGTCTAAAACTTCCAGTGGAGAAGTTCATACAGGCGCACATCGAATGCGAGTTCGAAAGAGAGACGGATCACTTGTTCCGGTGGATGTGAACAAAATCGTGACACGCGTAACCAACTGCGCCGGAGGTTTAGAAAATGTTGACCCCATGAGGGTAGCCACCAAGGCGATTAGCGGGATTTATGATGGGACGACAACTGTTGAATTGGATCGACTTTGTATTCAGACGGCCTCGATGCTTACATTTGAAGAGCCCAAGTATTCTAAATTAGCCGCACGTCTTTTGGCTGAATTCATTGATGAAGAAGTTGCCACCCAAGGTATCGCCAAGTTTTCCCATTCGGTTTTGGCAGGCTCCAAAATGGGATTGGTGGCAGACAAGCTGACAGCTTTTGTGGCGGCTCATGCACGAGAGTTGGATCGAGCCATTGACTCTTCTCGGACCGATCTATTTGAGTATTTTGGCTTACGAACTCTTTATGATCGTTATCTATTAAAAAATCCTGAGTCGCGGGACGTTATTGAAAACCCACAGTACTTTTTTATGCGAGTGGCTTGTGGCCTTAGCGAAAATCTCATGGAAGCCGTCCATTTTTATAAACTCATTTCGACTCTTGAATATATGCCAAGTTCACCGACGTTGTTTAATTCGGGGACTTTAAGGCCTCAACTTTCGTCTTGTTACCTTTTGGATTCGCCCGATGATGATCTCGCTTCGATTTATGGAAAGTATACCGATGTGGCGTTGCTTTCCAAGTTTGCAGGAGGGATTGGCCTGGCCTATCATCGAGTGCGTAGTCGAGGCTCTTTAATCAAGGGAACAAATGGAAAATCCAATGGTATTGTTCCTTGGCTCAAAACGCTTGATTCATCTGTGGCTGCCGTCAATCAAGGCGGGAAGCGAAAGGGCGCAGCTTGCGTTTATCTAGAAACTTGGCATGCCGATATATTTGAATTTCTAGAGCTTCGTGAAAACACTGGTGACGAAGCTCAGCGTACTTTTAACTTGAATCTTGCTAACTGGGTTCCAGATCTCTTTATGAAGCGCGTTGAGGCTGATGGGAAGTGGTCGCTTTTTGATCCTAAAGAAGTTCCTCATTTTACGGACACCTATGGAGATGACTTTGAGTCGGCCTATGTAGAGGCTGAAAACAATGGCTTATACGAGAAACAAGTTAAGGCGCGCGATCTCTATGCCCGAATGATGAAAACTTTAGCTGAAACCGGGAATGGTTGGATGACCTTTAAGGACCCTTCAAATTCCCGATGCAACCAAACGGCTCTAAAAGGAAATGTTGTCCATCTGTCCAATCTTTGCACAGAAATCTTGGAGGTAACTTCAGCGACGGAGACAGCAGTTTGTAATTTAGGATCCATCAATCTTGCTCGTTATGTAGATCACGGAAAGTTTGATTGGGAAAAACTAGCCAAAAACGTTCAAACGGCAGTTCGCTATTTAGATCGAGTCATCGATATTAATTTTTATCCTATCGATAGCGCTGGCAGTTCAAATCATAAATGGCGACCCGTTGGTCTTGGTTTGATGGGCTTGCAAGATACCTTGTTTTTGATGAATTTACCTTTCGATTCGGAAGAGGCCTTAAAGCTTTCGACACGCATTCAAGAAGTGATTTATTTTAATTCGCTTAAAACTTCATGTGATTTGGCTGAGAAAAATGGGCCGCATCCTGCCTATCCTGAGACGCGAGTGGCGCAAGGTCAGCTACAATTTGATCTTTGGGGAGTCGAGCCATCCAATGATATTCCGTGGAAAGAACTTAAGGCCCGAATCAAAAAGCACGGACTTCGAAACTCGCTATTGATTGCGGTGGCACCTACGGCAACCATCGCTTCGATCGTAGGTAGTTATGAATCTATTGAACCGCAAATCTCTAATTTGTTTAAGCGCGAGACTTTGTCAGGTGAGTTTTTACAGGTGAATCGATACTTGGTGGCAGAACTGAAAAAGCGAGGACTCTGGACGGAGGATATCCGAACTAAACTCAAAATGTATGAAGGCTCTATCCAGAAAATTGATGAAATCCCAGAAGATTTGAAGCTGATTTATCGAACAGTTTGGGAGATTCCCCAAAAAGCCATGATTGATATGGCTGTAGGGAGAGGGCCTTATATTGATCAAAGCCAGTCTTTGAACCTCTTTATTGAGAGCCCCAATATTGGGAAGCTTTCATCAATGTATTTTTATGCTTGGAAGCAGGGGGTGAAGACAACTTACTACCTTCGATCTCGACCGGCGACGCGAATTAAGCAGATTACGACTCAAGAACCGAGTTCCGTAAGCAAGAAGCAGGTTGAGGATGCAGAGGCCGTGGCTTGTAGTCTCGAAAATCCCGAGACTTGCGATGCTTGTCAGTAAGGCTTGATTCGCTACATTGGCTTTGAGAAATTTTCTATAAGGAGAAAATAATGATTTTAGAACCCGGACTCAATCTAACCCTGCGACCCATGAAGTATCCTGATTTCTACGAGATGTATCGTAACGCGATCAAAAATACGTGGACGGTTGAGGAGGTAGATTTTAGTTCCGATGTTGTTGATCTAAACAGCAAGCTTAGCGGCTCAGAACGACATTTAATACGACGTTTGGTGGCCTTTTTTGCTACTGGCGATTCAATCGTGTCTAACAATCTCGTTCTCAATTTGTATAAGCACATCAATTCACCCGAGGCGCGGCTTTATATGTCACGGCAGTTGTATGAGGAAGCTCTTCATGTTCAGTTTTATTTGACGCTTTTAGATACTTATATTCCCGATCACAAGGAGCGAGCCGATGCGTTTTCGGCGATTGATACGATTCCGTCGATTAAGCAAAAGGCGGACTTCGCTTTCAAATGGATGGATAGTATTAGTGAGCTTGATCGATTGGATTCGAAGGAAGCAAGACGAAAATTCTTATTAAATCTTATCTGTTACGCCTCTTGCATCGAAGGGCTGTTTTTCTTTGCAGCCTTCGCCTATGTTTATTTTTTGCGATCGAAAGGTCTTTTGAATGGGTTGGCAACGGGAACCAACTGGGTTTTCCGTGATGAGAGCGCACATATTGATTACGCCATGCGTGTAATTGAATTTGTCAAAGAGGAGGAGCCCGATCTTTGGACGCCAGAGCTTGAGCAAAATATTGTAAATATGGTTGATGAAGCTATCGACTGTGAGATGGGTTTTGCGCACGATCTTTTGAGCGAAGGCGTGGCGGGCTTGACGAGTAAAGATATGCGAACCTATTTGCAGTTTATCGCTGATCAGCGTCTTCGAAGTCTTGGCATTCCTTTGCATTATGGCTCCAAGAATCCATTTGATTTTATGGCTCTACAAGATGCCCAAGAGCTTGCCAACTTTTTCGAAAGGCGAGTGTCAGCTTACCAAGTCGCCGTTACCGGTGACGTAAGCTTTGACGAGGTATTTTAATTCTCGTTCTTAGGTGGTGTATCTTGAGATGATTCATCGGCAGGAGCGGGTTCATCGCCCATCTTTGGAGCGATGGCGGCGACAGCGGCGATTCTTTCTTTCATTTCTGCCTCTCGAATAAAAAGTCGGAGGGCCTGACCATGGTGATCATCAATTCCGAGAAAGTGAGTCATCACGCCAAATCGAAGTTTTTCTTTTGCAGCGAGGTCGCCACTTAGTTTCATTACGGGGGGCCAGGCGCGAACATAGGGATTTCGTAAATTTTGTTTGCTCAGAGATTTCATATCCAGCTGAAGATTGCAAGGAGGTACGGGTTCGAACTCTAGAGCCAATCGGCATCCTGTCTCGCCGAGTTCAAGAGTTTTCCCAAAAAAATATATTTTGAGTCTTGAGTCCTCAAGGGTTTTTGAAAAATAAAGTTTATCTGGATCAGCAGGCAAAATAGGACAGAGTTTCTCAACCGCCATAACCGTCGCGCTGATTTGAGGGGGCGAAAAGCCGGGTAGGAGTTTGAAATGGCTTTGGTCGGGAGGCTCCGAATCTTCATCTTGGACGAAGATCCATTGGGCGTTTAATTTTACTAGACTGTCTTGGATTTTAGACTGAAGGACGCTGGAGGTTTGCGTCCATTCTTTTGAGTGAATCACGACGCAGGCAGGCTTCATATAATTGAAACTCTCTAGAGCCTCGTCAATATGATTTGCAAAGCGGACGCTATAGTGAGTTTGGTTTGTTTGATTTAAAAATTCTCGCTGGCTGTTCAGTTCGGGGTGAATAAAAAGAATCTTAGTTTTCTTTGGCGAATTCAACTCACGGTGGCTTGTTACCCAGCTGCCTATCAGTTTCTTCTGCTTTTCGTCCACCCAAGCGGCATCGACAGCTGATGGATAATTGTAATACACATCTTGGGAGGTTCCAGTGACCTTTAATTTTATTCCCTGTAGGCCAAGCTCTTGTGACAGAGGGCTTGTGATATAGAGTTCATCATCTGGCGCTAATCTGAGCCGACATTCAAAATGAATGCCTTCCTTTGAGATATACGAAATTCTCCCATAGCTGACGACCTTAACTTTGCTTTCATTTTCTAGACTAAAATAATTTTGCACTTGGTGAGCAGGAATGGCTCCAAAGGCAATTCGGATTTTCTCTAGTAGAACATCTTTTTCAAAAGGAATGCCGATAAAATGACTGACACCGGCACGAACGGCTTTTTCGAGATTTTCTTTGCTTGCATCCCGCGAAACAATGACGAACTCAAGGCCTCTGGTGGCAGGGGAGTTTCGAACCTTATCGATGATATAGAATGGCGGCTTGTCTTTGACACTAAGGTCCATAACAATTCCGTGGGGGCGTTGCTTTCTTAACTCACTCAGGAGTGATTCGGCTGTAGAGTGGCTCACAACTTCAAACTCGCTTTTCAAAGCATTTTTAAGCTGATCTCGAGTTTTCGAGTTGGCGCTGAGCAAGAAAAGAAGCAGTTTATCCACAAATCTATTTTATCCGAAGCAGACTTCCCTGAGGGTCTAAACTGGGACATAGATAGAAACTTTGGGGCCGTTAGGCCCCAGGACTATTTCAAAAAATCAGGGTCCATCGTTAAGCACATGAAATCACTTATTATTTTTAGTGATATTTTGCAAACAGGGAGCACAATTCTTGCTTTAATGAATGGCGGATCGAGGAGGACATTTATGTGTGGCATTCGCTTAAGCCTGTTTGTGAGCATCATTTTTATTTCATTTAACACTAGTCTGAGTGCTCGTTGCCGCGAGCAGTTTGCTGAGGTTGCAGGTTCGCTTAGTCCCAGGGGTAGTAAGGAAGTCGCCAGGACTATTCAGGGTCAAATTGAAAGCGGCCTTCGAGCTGGTCAAAAGAAGTTTGATCGTAGGACGCGGAGCGCGCGCGCCAGAGATAAGTTGGCAGATATTCAAGGACGTGCGGCCAACTCTCGACCTTTGACACCGATGCAGCAAGTTCGATTGCGAAGGCTATACAAGGCGGTTAGCCGAGCCATTCGTCGTCGATCTTTCGAAGCCTTGCAAAACATCAATCTAACAAGAGAGCTTGCAGCTAAACTAAAAATTTCAGAGGCCGTGCTTCAGCAGGCCGTGGATTCAAACATTGTTTCAAGCAGCATTGGATACAGCCTATATCGCTTGAAGAAGCCCATTGTCATAAGCTTGCTTCTTAGTGGAGGAGGCTATGTTGGTCATGAGGTCTTGGAAAATCACTATCCAACTCAAGTAAGTCAATTTGATGCACGAGCCGTGGAAATATTTAATCAGGCACTTGGAGAAGTTCAGGATCATGCGCCCGAAATTTGGAATTCGGCTCGAACTGAAGCAGATGTCATTATCCAAAATATCCGAGCTGTGGGTTCGGATGAGGATGTGCATCGAGGATTTCAAAGCTTAACGGAAGACAAGTGGGGTTGGAATCGGTGACAAATGGCTTGCGTCAGGCTTGTTTGGCGTTGCATGTGGTTTTGTTTTCTTCCGTGCTATTCGTGGGGTATTCATACTCACAAGAAAATATATTCGATAGCTCGAGGCCGACTGAAATCATCTTAGTATACGATGATTCGCCATCAGAATTTGAAAGAAGCCTTTCTTTAGTCCAACAAGTCATGGACCTCCTATCTGCCGATGAGAATTTAAAGGAGGAAGTTAATCTTAAACTTATCCCGTATTCGTTTCAGTATCAAAGGCCGCACCCATCCTTGATGAGTTTGCATGGCTCCAAACTGGAGCAAAAATCCAGTCCGTCCGCTTCTATGGTTGCTGGGAAAGGAAATGTGGAGATATACGATGGGCTGCGAAGTTTAGAAATTCTTCTCAAATGGGAAAAACACGAGAGCCTCGGCCTGTTCGCAGAGCCAAAAAATACATTGATCTTATTCATTGGGAAGACTCGCTTTAATCTAAAACCCAAAATCGACAACGCGACGGGCCTAATCGTGAACTACCAGATCGACCCTTATATCCAGGGCTTGCTTGCAGATATCACGGATCTATTATCGAGTTCAGAAAATTCCAAAGACTACGCTGTGATCTTCGGAGAAACCGAACCTCTCGATCTTATTCCGGTTTCGGAGTTAAGCTTGCTTGCGGCAGCAGGGGCTAAAGAAAATGGATTTCCAGACCTTAGAAGTTTCCCTCGGGTCATCGTGCGAAATCCGGACGATCTAACGCCTCTTATGAAGGATCTGCGTGGTTTGATGTGGGACGATAGTTACCTGCTGAATTTACGAACGGCTGCTGTGGAGAAATGGGAGGCGGAGCAACAAAGGCAAGAGCGCTTAAGAGCCGAGCGAGAGCGTAGTCAAATTGAACAGCAAGTCGAAAGTCGCTTTCGGCTTACCGGCGATTCTCGTGCCAGTGAACCGCGGGATCTAAGCTATGGCGACCAGAGTTATCTTCTAAATACAGATTTACCTATCGAGTTGGTACCCCTTTCACGCTTTGATTATGTCTATCGATTTTATCCGTCAACAATCAACGAGCCTTTGCGATTGGAAATGAGACGTGAGAATTACTACCTCGATTATGATTTGATTTCTCAGCTTGATCATTTGGATCCGAGTCTATTGGAAAAAATAACAGGAAAAGATATTCATCAGGTCTCTGTCACTTTGGAGAAAGCGAGAGCGGAGGCAGACGCGGAGTTCTTTAGGGGTTTGTTTGAGCATCTGGGCGTCAACACTGTTAATACAAAACCCCTAGAAGGAACCGATGCCTTTACTCATCTTATTGAATTTCCAAAGGGGATAAGTCTAGAACAAGTTCGGGCGCTGCTTCGAGATTATGTCGCGAGCCCGATTAGGAGTGAATCAGGAAGAGGGCTTTTTGATCAGAGTGTGGTCGTGGATGAGCTTTTGAATCGACCTATTCAGGTACGATCATTTGTAGCGAGAGACGGTGATGCATCTCGGCTGACTGTAAACCAGTGGGAGGCGGTTCTCGGGATCCCAAAAAATAAACTTCATCCATCTGATATGAATTTGGTTTACGAAGTTGAGTCAGTATCGACTGGTCTTCTTGGTTTCGGCCCGTCCTATCATGAGCTTGTCGTACATTATTCGAAACCCGTATTGGATGTTAGAATTTATAATGCACTTATAAAGAAGGATCCCGAGTGGCTTCGTAAGCGTACTGACTATTCTTGGGCCGAAATTATGCAAGTCTTTGAAAAAGAGAGAATGCTCGGCACTCAAGCTAGTCCTAACGATGGTGAGTTAGATTTCTTTGTGCATCTATTTGAATCGAAGTCTTTAAAAGTAATAGCAACTCAAACGTCACCTCAAGAGGGGATTTTCAGGATTCGATTTTCTTCCGATACTAAGAAGGATGAAATCCTTCGGGTCATGGAAAATTACGCAATAGAGCATGGCTATCGAGATGAATCAGGCATAATTCATACAGCTACCGAGTATGTTAGCCTTCAAAGGACGCAATCAGATTTAAGGTTACGGCAATCCAAGATGTTGAGTCCTGAGGGGAGAAGAGAAGTTGAGACGAGACTGGGGAGAGGCCAGGAGGAGATTCAATCAATTCTTGAGCTTCTAAAAACTAAATTTTCAAACTGTCAGTTGAATCTAGAGAATCAATAAAGAAATCTTAGCCCCCGGCTAATATCCCTTCAGAGATATTGAGGAGCCCTAATACATCCATTTCCAAATCTGTAATTTCACGCTCTTCGGACTCTCGATTGATGGCGGTAGAGGGTGCTTGATACGAAGGTCCTCCACTTCTGGCAAAACCCAATAGGGTCTCACCTATTTCAGTTCGTCGATTGGATAGTCTCTCGTTATTCAGAACGATCGACCAAACTTGATTTTTTGAAACCGCTCGAATCATCGAATCAAGAAAGAAATTCATATTTTCTAACATATGATGTTCAATCAAATGAATTATCTCTTCCCGATTGGGGTTTTTGCCATCACTGTTGGGATAAAGAAAGTCTGTGTTTCGTAAATCTCTATCAAAACTACTTAGACTTAGGCTCAGAAAGTCCGAGACGCTCTTTGCAAAAATATCACCAGTTATTCCGGCTTCGCTTGCCGCCTTAATACTAAGTCCGATTTCGTCCTTTACTCCCTGAGGACTGTCAATGCCCTGGCGAAAACATTGCCTAATTGTTTCGTACCCATGAATGAAAGAATCATTCCTATAGTCTCTAAAATCCTTCGGAATGAAGCAGTTATAGTTGTCGAAGGCGCGTGTCATCGCATCGTAAAAGGCTGTCTTGGATTCGTCCAAGCTTCGGCAGGATTGAGGGTGTTTGCAATCTCTTGGATTGACGAGTTCTAACTTTGCCATCTGGATTAACGTGGTTAAAAATTTGATGCGTAGGTCGATAAGCGCGTAGGCTCGATTTCGTAGGCCGGAATCTTTGTACTTGAACTTCTTATTGAATAGGACGTCGTCAGCTATTTCGATCCAGTCTTGAAGTTGATCTTTAATATTTTCCTGCGGACTAACGGGAATGAAGGCAGCCTCTTGCTGGGTCAGACTGCCTTGATCCTGAGCGATTAAAAGCTGAGGAAGGATCAAAATCCCCGCTGTAAAATTTCGAATGCGAGAGAGCGTCAGCATTTATTAACCTTGATTAGGAGGTTCAATAGCCGTCTTGGTTGAGGCGTTCTTGAATCTCTTGAGTCTCCATCTCAAAACGAGTGGCTCGGTTCGTAACTTCGCGTCGCGCTTCCGATATTTTTCGGCCTTCTGCACTTACGTTTGTTATTAAGACCTTTAGTTCGGGGACGGTATGAGTATCTATGGCGGTGATCATATTGTTGCGCAAAAGCTGCCAGTCTGATTCCTTCAGCCCATGAGAGTTTAAAGAGTCTTCAACAAGAGCATCGACCGCGAGAGTATAGACACGGATAACTTCGCTTCTTGCTTTACCGCGATAATCAACCTCGGCCAAGAGACCTGTCAGCTCGTCCAGAGCCTTCGAAAAAGCTTGAACTGTTTGACCCGTAGCGGAAACCATTTGCTGTAAAGCGTCTGCGTATTCGCCAAGAGTTTTGTATTCTTTAACTTCCTTTCGACCAAAAAACAAAAATACATTTTCTGTCTTGGTTCCTGGCTCTAAGCTTTTGTAAATATCATCCAGAGGAACTTCCCAAGCAAAACTTGTATAAAGATTTCTTGTGATATTTGCGATCCGTCTTAGAAAGAATTGGATACTTGCCGCATCCGCACGCTCCTCACGATCATTAGATACTAACTTGATATTTTCAAAAACGAGATACTCAGAGTTGATTGCATGACTTGTTTGATCAACGGCTTGCTTTAAACGTAAGGCTTGTTCATCGTAGCTATTCATTAAGGCAACTATTTTTTCGTTTTGAGAAGCTTCAGCTCGGCGATTGAGCTTTTTAAGATCAATATTTACAAATTGCTGGTTGAGGTCGGTAATATCCTTCAAAAAAACCTTCATCGCGTCTACAAAGGTTTTAACGGTCGTCTGTATAGCGTGGATGCGATGCAAGCCCTCTCCCTTTAGATTGTCGATATTTGTTTGTGATAGGGCATCGTCCAGGGTGGCAATTTGCTTGGAGATTTCTCTTACTGCTTGTTTTGAATACTCGGCATTTCCTTTCGATGCGTTTTGACGAAAGGGGCTGATAGCTTGGGTTAATCCAAAGAGATTTTCGTTTAAGTTTACGGCAAGATCTTGAGCGGCACCGCTTTGAACTAGATCCAGTCCCATATTGATGAGGCTTTCGCTTTCGGGCAAAAGCATTTTTACCTTTCCAGGTTGGTTTATCCGATAGGTTAAAGCCGTCGCAGCCTCTCGCTCTTGAGCGGAGATATGACCGACGAGCAAAAACGATAAACTCGTAATAGCCAAAAATTTCATAATGATAGTCCCTTCTATTTCCCGAATTTCGATTACGAGACTGCTAACTTGAAGTAACAATCGTGAAACTAGGCACACGAACACACCAAACTAGAGACTCCAGACCAAAATCTGCATGAAACGACAAATATGCAGGCTCGATCCGGCGACCACATAAGCAATTGTCATGCCATGTTTCGGATATTTTCTCCAAAAGTGTAGTATCCGCTTGGAAGTATTGAAAATTTATTTTTCTTCAGTCGTTGCTTGTAGCCGATTATTTAGTTTGAACGGGGAGTTTGCGACATGCAATCACCTTTATTTGGACAAGTCTTCCCCTCAATTCAAGTCAGGAATCCGAAGTTCCTTGGGCAATTGGTCGACATTCGCTAGTTCGGGCAAAGAGTTTATTTGGCCGAGAATTTTCTGATCTTGGAATTTCCTGGCCGTTACCAAGACTCGTCTTTCGAGGCTGCCAATGCTGTCATTGTAGGCCTGTACGGTTTGTCCCAGATTTTTTCCCACTCGATTGAAGTGTTCGGTCATATCCGAAAGCCGCTTATAAAGTTCCTGACCCATTCGTGCTATTTCGCGGATATTTTCAGCCAATCTTTCTTGCTGCCATCCATAAGAGGCAGCGCGCAAAAGCGAGATCAAAGTTGTCGGCGTAGCGATTATGACATTTTGAGTGATACCCACTTCAATAAGAGACGGATCTTGCTCCAAGGCTGCGCTAAAGAAGCTTTCACCGGGCAAAAATAAAACAACAAAATCAGGAGAGGGTTGAAACTGACTCCAATAGGCCTTTTTACTCAGATCATCGATATGCTTTCGAATATGACGAGCATGGTCTGTGAATTTTTGTTTTTTGAGATCGGGTGACTCAGCTTGCATCGCATCCATATAGGCGTTCAAAGGCGTCTTGGCATCAACCACAATATTTTTGCCGCCCGGTAGACTGACGATGACATCGGGACGCAATCGATTTTGCTGATCGTCGGTGACCGAAGTTTGAGTGACGAAGTCACAGTGGTCAAGCATTCCGGCCATCTCAATAACTCGCTTAAGTTGCATCTCGCCCCACTGCCCGCGAGTTTGAGGTGACCGAAGGGCTGCCACCAGACTCGAGGTTTCGGTTCGAAGATTTTGGTGTGTTTCGGTAAGAGAACGCATTTGTTCTTTCAAACGCTCCTCGGTTTGAATTCGATTTTTTTCAATATTCTGAAGTTTAAGATCTACTTTTTCGAGGCTTTCGCGAACCGGCTTAACCAAATCTAAAATCCCATCTTGTTTCTTATCCAGCTCATTTTTAGCAGCGGATTGAAAATTCTCGAATTGAGTCTTAGCCAACAATAAAAAAGCTTCGTTGTTTTTCTGAAGAGCGTCGGAAGATAGGCTTCGAAATGAGTTTTCTAAGCTTTGACGAGCCTCTTCGATAAGCTTAATTTTCTCCTGAGCTTGATTGATTTCGTTCTCAAGTTTGGTTTCCAAGATGGCCTGACGAGATCGACCCCAAAAGTAAGAAATAACAAATCCAGCCACAAAGGCGCCTAAAGACGCGAGTATTACGCTCATTAGTCTATCTAAGCAAAAGGCGGGTGGAAGTATCCACAAAAAACTCGAGTCATGCTAGATCAGGCCCTCTCAATGAACACAAGCCCTCGAATAGTAGATTATGCCATCCTTGGCGGCGGAGCCGCTGGTTTCTTTTCGGGCATTCGACTGGCCGAATTGGTACCGCATGCCTCCATCGTCATTTTGGAATCTAGTTCCAATGTGCTTCAGAAAGTCCGAGTTTCGGGCGGGGGTCGCTGCAATATCACGCATAATTGTTTTGAAGTTTCGAAACTTGTGCAGAACTATCCGCGAGGCGAGCGCGAACTCAAATCTGTGTTTAGCCGCTTTCAACCCAAAGATATGTTGAAATGGCTAGAAGATCACGGCGTACCTACAAAGATAGAGGACGACGGGAGAATCTTTCCTATTTCAGATTCAAGCGAATCAGTTATCCGATGCTTTATGAAAGAGACGGAGCGTTTGGGTGTTAAGGTATTTCTTAATCACTTGGTTCAGGCGGTGAAATATAACGATGAGTCTTTGGTTTTTGAAATTGAGTTTTCAAAAGACGAAAAATTAATCTGTCGACATCTTTTGTTAGCGACCGGCAGCTCAAAAACGGGCCGTCGTCTTGCTGAATCTTTTGGGCATAGTATCGTAACGCCAGTTCCAAGCTTATTTTCGTTTAATGTTAAGGATTCTCGTATTGCCGAACTTCCGGGATTGAGTTTTCGAAATGTTAAAATCGAAATGAAGTTTGAAGATAAAAAGTTTAAATCCGAGGGGCCGGCTTTGATAACGCACTGGGGTTGGAGTGGACCGGCAATATTGAAACTCTCGGCCTTTGCGGCCCGAGAACTTGCTGCTTCGGAATATCGTTCCAGTTTCAAAATTAATTTTTCTCCTGATAAATCAGAAACGGACCTGCGAAAAGATGTTGCCTATCGTCGCGAACATTATCCAACACGAGGCCTAAAGAACGACCGGCTTGTTCCCTTGCCTAGTCGCTACTGGCTTAAGGTTCTAGAGGCTTGTGAAATCGATGACCGATGCAGCTGGGGTCAAGTCTCCAAGGCAGCGATCGAAAAGCTGCTCAAAGAAATTTTGAGAGCCGAGTTTGAGATGGAAGCGAGAACAACCTATAAAGAAGAATTCGTTACAGCCGGCGGCGTTGATCGCCGCGAGGTAAATTTTCAAACCATGCAGAGCAAAATTATTCCCGGACTTTATTTTGCGGGCGAAATTCTCGATATTGATGCTGTCACGGGTGGCTTTAATTTTCAGAACTGTTGGTCGGGAGCCTGGGTTGCGGCGGAGTCCGTGGCCGACGATTTGAGGTCGAAGCGGGCAGAGCCTGTAAGCTGCGTAAACATCTAATTTGGATAAGGTTTTTGGTTTCATAACTGCCTTGCAATTCGTATCAGAAGTATGCGATGCAAAGCGAATGCGAAGATATTGTGGAATTCAAAAACGTCTCTGTTTGTACCTAATTTCTTTACTTCTTCCTATGAGCATTCTGGCTCAGTCCTGGAGCGACAATCTTCCATGGCGAGCGGCTCGGCTTCAAATTCCAGCATTTTCCGGTCAGATCCATGCTTTGGAAGGAAGAGACTGCAGTGAATTTCAAATCGTATTGGAACTTATAAGCCATCGTTCGGCAATGACGATAACTGCGCAACGAGCAATGAAGCGGCGTTTTATTTCAATTGGAATTCGCGCCGATGGAAGCTTTGATGTTCCTAAGATTTCGGCTTGGTCCGGAAGGGCTACTTCTTGGTGGACCGTGACCGCCTATTTGTTGAAAACTCCGGCGGGCGAAAGCCCGGTTGAACTGGAGGGTTGGCATTCTGCCAACGACCTTAGTCCTTTTGAAGAATCCTATTTAATCTCAGGTCCGACCACCGATGAAATTCCCGCCGTAGGCGGTGAAGAAGCGGAGAGAATTCTTACTCGAGAAAGTTTCTCGGCAGGGGTTCAGTTCCAGGGTCCAAATGATTTTGACTTTGTACGCACTCGTCTCATTCCGGCCTTAAAAGACATATATGTAAGAGACATTCCAAGTTTATTGATTCCCTACGAGGTACATCTAACTGGATCGGGCGAAGAAGGGCTGGAATCTCTGAGGCCGGTCGGTGAAGTGCTACCTCAGCCGAATCCACCTACGCGCCCCTATATTGCCTTTAGTCTTACGAATTCTGCCCATCTTTGGCTTTTCTTCAAAGATCTGCGCCCGCCCCGATCCACTAATCTTAAGTGGGAGCTTCTTGAGGGCAGCCTAAAGCCTATTGAAACAGAACCAACAACAATAGCGGTGTTTGGTGAAGATGGCTCGGGCCTTCAAGAGTTCCGAATTGTTGCAAGTGTCGATACGAGTGCTGTCCAGAAGCTGCATATATAGTAGAGACTCGAGACCATAACTTTGGGCGCTCTGCTGGGTACAATAAATTGTATCCAAATGATTTGCTGATATGGAGAGGAGATGATCTAACCCAAGTCGCCGTTGATCCGACTTATTTTGAGTTCTTTCCAAATGTTAAACGCTTTAGACTTTCTGGTTTTCAATTGGTGCGTCGAATAATCCTATCTAGTCGTGTCTGAAAAAGTCGTAAGTGCTTGAAGTTTTTAGAGCATTTCTTCAAATGGGGTGATAAAAAAACACCAGGTGATCAGGGAATCC